>FR893245.1 GCA_000436035.1 Prevotella sp. CAG:732
ATTAAATATTAATTTAACGCAGTATTGATAAAGAGACAGCCGAAGTAAAGTAACATTTCAAAAAAGTAAAAACGATGAAAAAGAATATATTATATAGTCTAGCAGTCATGGCGAGTTTGACACTCGCCAGCTGCAATGGCGACTACGATGATTGGGCTAGTCCTCAAACAAACTCTCCAGAAGAGGCTGCTGCCAAATATGGCGTGACCTTTAGTGCTGGTGAAGAGGCAGATGTCAACATGGCTACCACCCAATACGACTCTTATGTCAATTTGGTAAAAATCACCTCGTCCAGTGCCAATATCTCTGATTATGCCGTTAAATCGGTATCCGTCAATGGGCAGACGGTAGATGCAGATTATGCCAAGGGATATATCAGAGTCTTGGCGCAAGATTTGGATAATATTGTCGAAACGGAGAATAACTCAAGAGCTGGCGTGAAACGCAATATTGATGTTAAAAGTACCGTTTCTGCCATCCTTACGAATGGTGATGCTGTAACAATCGATATGGCTGGTGAAACAACAGGTTCAGTTACCCCAAGACCTGTAAATGTAGATCCCCAAGGCTATTACCTTCTTGGCGATTTCAAAGAAAATAGTAAAGATGGTAAAGGATGGCAACCTACTGCACCTGTTTATATGAAAGAGACTGCCGAGGGCAGTGGCATCTATAAAGCTGTAGTCAACACAATTGGTGATGATAGCTACTATAGTATTTATGGCGCAAGTAGCTTCGTGTCTGGCAACTGGGATGAAATCAACAAGAGTGTGTATGGTAGTCCAACCGCAGACAATTCTGCCACGGAAGGGTTGTTGGTTTACACTGGTGATGATGTTGCCCATGCACCTAACGGTGTGAAGGCTATGGTCATCAAGGGAGCCAACAAATGGCAAATTACTTTCGATGCCAATAACTTGACATATTCAGTTTCCCGTAAGTATGACGATTTGTTCCTTACTGGTAGTGAATATAACTGGGGAAATACAGCAAGTGATTGGAAACAACTTACCCCTGTATATGGCAGCGATACTGACTTCTGGACAATCATCTATTTGCATGAGAATGAAGAGATCAAGTTTGCTCCACAAGCTGCTTGGGCGGGTGGCGATTTCGGATTCATCGGTGCTGAGAAGATTCATGATGAAGCTGGTGCAGGTATTGTAGATGCTGGTGGCAATCTGAAAATCACAAATGCTGGTTGGTATCTCATCCATGTGACAAATGGTGATACCCAAAAGATTGAGTTTACCAAGCCGCAAGTTTATGTGTTTGGTACTGCCGCAGGAGGTAATTGGGATTTCGATAGTGCCCTTAAATGTAGCATTCCAACTACTGAAAAGGGAAATTTTGAAACACCAGCGTTGTCTGCTAATGCGGCTGATGAAGACGATGGACTTCGCCTCTGTGTAAAAGTTGGTGATTTCGAATGGTGGAAAACAGAGTTCATCGTTAGAGATGGTAAGATAGAGATGCGTGGTAATGGTGGCGATCAAAAGCCACGTGTCAAGGTTACTGAAGGTCAAAAGGTATATTTCAACTTTATGACTGGTACTGGTGAAATCAAATAGTACATAACCTGATTATCATAATTACAAAAAGGCGACTCTCACATCTGGGAGTCGCCTTTTCTGTTGCGCAAATTACGCAATAAATATCGAGACTACCAAATGTTTTCAAGTTTTTTAATAATAATCTCTTCTTAGGTGTTTGGTCGTTTCGAGAATTTGTCGTACTTTTGCTCAAGCGTGTGCAAACGTTTGCGCACGCTTTTCTTGATTTACATCAAACGAAATGATGCGAGATTACGGATAATTCTCTAATTTTGCAGCATAACTAAAGACAATGAACGAGAAGATACCTATAACAATGAAAGATATTGCTCGCGACCTGGGCGTCAGCATCGCCACGGTGAGTCGAGCTTTGAAGGACAGCCCTCGCATCAGTGCTGTCCAAAAGGAACGAATCCAGACCTATGCTCGTGAACATAACTTCTATCCCAACATCATCGGGGAGGCCTTGCGCCATAGCAAGATTCAAACGATGAAGGTGATAGGAGTCATCGTGCCAGAGTTCGTCCATTATTACTTTATGTCGGTGCTTTCTGGCATCGAGGAAGAGGCACGTGCTCGTGGCTATCGTGTGATGGTGGCGCAGAGCAATGAGCGATATGAAAAGGAAGTAGCCATCTGTGATGACTTCTATAAGAATAAGGTGTGTGGCATCATCGTGTCGCAAGCCAAGGACACCAAGCGATACGACCATTTCCAAATGTTGATGAACAATGGTGTGCCATTGGTCTTCTACGATAGAATCTGTACGGGGGTCAACTGCTCTCGTGTGGTGGTCGATGACTATATGGGTGCCTATACGGCAGTGACGCATCTCATTGATACGGGTTGTAAGAAGATAGCTTTCTATGGTTCGCCGATGAACTTGGAAATCTCCAAAAACAGATACAATGGTTATCATGACGCCTTGGTGAAACATGGGCTCAAGGAATTACCCCCCCACGTACGTATTTGTGATAATCGAGCACAGGCTGAGGCGATTACGCCAGAGATTCTCAATATGGAAGATAGACCGGATGCCTTCTTTGCCATCAATGATGATACGGCAATCGGTATTCTCTATACCGCCAAGCGAATGGGTTTCCGGGTGCCGGAAGACATCAGTGTCTGTGGTTTTACCAATGGAGATCGTGCCAAGGCTTGCGACCCTATGCTTACCACCGTGGAACAGCGAGGTATTGCCGTAGGCGAGGAAGCTGCCAATATCCTCATCGGACAAGTGGAAGGCTCTATCCCTAGCGACGAGGTGGAAAGAAGAGTCGTAAGGACAAGGCTTGTGGTGAGAGGAACCACGAGATAGAGTATAAGTGATAAATTATAAATATTAAAATAATGACACAAAAACCTGATTTGAGTTTCTGGAAGCTTTGGAATTTGAGCTTCGGATTCTTCGGGGTACAGATCGCCTACGCCCTTCAGAGCGCCAATATCTCCCGAATCTTTGCTACGTTGGGTGCTGACCCACACAACTTGAGTTATTTCTGGATTCTCCCTCCACTGATGGGAATCTTGGTGCAACCTATCGTCGGTACGCTGAGCGATAAGACTTGGTGTCGCTTCGGGCGTCGCATACCTTATTTATTTATAGGAGCCACAGTCGCTGTCTTGGTGATGTGCTTGTTGCCAAACGCTGGTTCGTTGGGCTTGACCGTGAGTGGTGCGATGCTCTTCGGTTTGATAGCCTTGATGTTCTTGGACACCAGCATCAATATGGCGATGCAGCCTTTCAAGATGTTGGTCGGCGATATGGTCAATGAGAAGCAGAAGGCAAAAGCTTATTCTATTCAGAGTTTCCTCTGCAATGCAGGTTCTGTGGCTGGATATATCTTCCCATTCCTCTTCACGTTCTTGGGTATCAAGAACTATGCTGCCAAGGGTGTAGTGCCTGATTCCGTGATCTGGTCGTTTTATATCGGAGCAGCGATTCTGATTCTTTGTGTCATCTATACCACGATGAAGGTGAAGGAGTGGAATCCTCAGCAATATGCTGCCTATAATGGCATGGCTGGTGAAGTGGAAAAGGAAGAGGAAGGCAAGGCTGATTGGATTACGCTCTTGCGCAATGCTCCTTCCACTTTCTGGAAGGTGGGCTTGGTTCAGTTCTTCTGCTGGTCAGGTTTCCTCTATCTTTGGAATTACTCTACGGGTGCTATCGCCGAGACCGTTTGGAATACCACCGACCCTTCTTCCGAACCTTTCCAGGAAGCTGGCAACTGGGTGGGCATCCTCTTCGCCGTCCAGGCTGTGGGCAGTGTGCTTTGGGCTGTTGTCCTTCCTCAGTTTAAGAATACCAAGATGGCATACGCCGTGAGCTTGATAATCGGTGGTATTGGTTTCGCCTTGATTCCTTTCTTCCACGACAAGTATCTCCAGTTCATTCCATTCTTGATGATTGGCGCTGGATGGGCAGCCATGTTGGCGATGCCATTCACCTTCGTGACCAACGCCTTGCAGGGATATGGTCACATGGGTGCTTATCTCGGCTTGTTTAATGGCACCATCTGCATCCCTCAGATTGTGGCAGCCATCTGCGGCGGAGCCGTTTTAAGCCTCGTAGGTTCTCATCAGAGTGATATGATGATAGTGGCTGGCATCTTGCTCATTTGCGGGGCCTTGTCGGTTTCCATCATCAAGACTAAGCAATAAGTATTACAATATAAAGGCTGCGCAACCGATTGCGCAGCCTTTTTGGGTTTTTCTTGCAAAAAGTTTTTCGGCATGTAGAAAAATGAGTAACTTTGCAGCGTATAACAACTAACCTTAGGAAAGACGTATGGTATTTCAGTTTAATGTAGATTATAAAACCGTTTATGGAGAGGAACTTGTCCTCCATATTACAATAGACGGAAAGGAGGCGCAACATAAGATGTGCACTTCCGATGGTCAGCGATGGGTATATGAGCTTGATGTAACCCCTAAATCCAAGACTTGCACCTATTATTATAGTGTGATACGTGATGGATTTTGCTGCAAGAGTGAGTGGCAGGTGGTGAAACACCAGCTCAACTGCACGGCAGAGCGGGCGAGTGTCTATACGCTCTACGACCATTGGCACGATATTCCTGAAGATTCTTATCTCTACAGCAGTGCATTTACTGATTGTATTAACCACCAGCAACCTACCGAGGTGAAGAAGAATGCCTTCGCCAAGACGATTCGCTTGATTGTTCGTGCTCCTCAACTTCGTGATGGAGAACATCTCGCTATCGTTGGCTCCGATCCTGCCTTGGGCGCTTGGGAGACGGCTCACGCTATTCCTATGGTACAGCAGGATTACAACGAATGGGCTACCGACATCAATGTGGAGGCTTTGGCAGTCAACTACCTGGAATACAAGTTTGTGGCAATCAATGATAAGAAAGATGCTAGCACTTGGGAGACGGGTTACAACCGCAGCCTTGAAATCCCTGAGATGAAGAGCGGCACGCTGATCTCTTACGAGTTGAACCAGTCGTTCTTGGAGCGTTGGAGCCGCAAGCTAGCCGGTACACTCGTGCCTGTCTTCTCGCTCAGAAGTAAGAAGAGCGCAGGCATCGGTGACTTCGGTGACCTCAAGAGTATGATCGACTTGGTGGCAAAGACAGGACAGAAGGTTTTGCAGCTCCTGCCTATCAACGACACCACTATCACCCATACTTGGACAGATTCATATCCATATAGCTGCATCAGCATCTTCGCCATCCATCCTCAGTATGCCGACCTCCATGCGTTGCCTGAGTTGAAGGATGCCAAGAAGCGTGCCGAGGCAGAGAAGACGAGAGAGGAACTGAATGCTCTCCCTCAGATCGATTATGAGAAGGTAAACGATTTCAAAATCAACTATTTGCACCAAATCTTCAATCAGGAAGGTGAAAAGATGATGAAGAGTGCCGAGTTCAAGGCGTTCTTCCAGGAGACAGAACAATGGCTTGTGCCTTACGCTCAGTATTCTTACTTGCGCGACAAGAATGGCACGGCTGATTTCTCTAAGTGGGCTGACCACAATACTTGGGATGAGGCAGAGCGCAAGGCTTTGTCCGACCCTAAGAACAAGGCATACAAGGATGTCGAGTTCTTCTACTTCTTGCAGTTCATCCTAAACCAGCAGATGCAGGAGGCTCACGAGCATGCCAAGGATAAAGGTGTCATCTTGAAGGGTGATATTCCTATCGGTGTCAACCGTTATAGTTGTGATGTCTGGATGGAACCTAAGTACTTCAACCTCAATGGTCAGGCTGGTGCGCCACCTGATGACTTCTCTGTGAATGGTCAGAACTGGGGATTCCCTACTTACAACTGGCATGAGATGTTGAAGGACGACTGCCAGTGGTGGGTACGCCGTTTCCAGAATATGTCGAAGTTCTTTGATGCCTATCGCATCGACCACGTGTTGGGCTTCTTCCGCATTTGGGAGATTCCGGTGGATAGCGTACATGGCTTGGTCGGACAGTTTGCGCCAGCCTTGGGCATGACCTCACAGGAAATCCAGTCTTACGGCTTGAACTTCCAGGAGGATCGCTTCACTCGTCCGTTCATCACCGACTGGGTGTTGAATCGTATGTTCCATGAGCGTGCCGATGAGGTGAAGGAGAAGTATCTCGACCGCTTGGACGATGAGCGTTATCAGATGAAGCCAGAGGTGAACACGCAGAAGAAGGTGGAGGCTCTCTTCGAGGGCGTTACCGACCAAAAGGAGATTTGGCTCCGTGATGGTCTCTATGCCTTGATCAGCGATGTGCTCTTCGTTCGTGACCATCGCAACCCAGGCTTGTTCCACCCACGTATCTCCGCACAGTTCGACTTCATCTTCGAGTCGCTCTATGATAATGACAAGGCTGCGTTCAATCGCCTTTACAACGACTACTTCTATCGTCGCAACAACCAGTATTGGTATGGTGAGGCGATGAAGAAGTTGCCTAAGTTGGTGCAGGCTACCCGTATGTTGGTATGTGCCGAAGACCTCGGTATGGTGCCTGATTGCGTACCTTGGGTGATGAATGAGTTGAAGATATTGAGCCTTGAGTTGCAGAGTATGCCAAAGGATCCAAGCGTGAAGTTTGGTCATCTGAGCCGCAACCCATACCGCTCGGTTTGCACCATCTCCAGCCATGATATGCCAACGCTTCGTCAGTGGTGGGATGAGAACATCCAGCGTACCCAGGAGTATTACAACACGATGCTCTATCGTCAAGGTCCAGCTCCTCATCCGCTTCCAGGTTGGCTTGCCAAGGACATCATCTCTCGTCATCTCACCTCTCCATCCATGCTCTGCATCTTGAGCATCCAGGATTGGCTTGCCATCGACGAGAATCTCCGCTTGGCGGATGCCAATGCCGAGCGCATCAACATCCCTGCCAACCCTAAGCATTACTGGCGTTATCGTATGCACCTCAACATCGAGGACTTGGCGAAGGATGCCTCTTATATGAATAAGGTGACGGAGATGATTTCACAAGCAGGAAGAAATTAATGAGATAATTATGATACCAGACTGAGATAGCATAGCTACCTTAGTCTGGTGTATTATAGCTAATAATAACTAGAAATATGAAGAAATTCAGCGTTTTGTTGATGGGTCTGTTGCTCCCTATGTTGGCAGCTGCCCAAACAGTGAAGTCGCCTAATGGCAATGTCTGCTTGACATTCTCCTTGAGCGACAAGGGACAGCCTACTTACGAGATGTCCTACAAGGGAAAGACAGTCATCAAGCCATCCCATCTCGGTTTGGAGTTAGCAAAGGACAAGCATGCCAGCAAAGGCATGGAGGAGACTGACTTGATGGACGGTTTCACCGAGACCGGCAGCAAGACTTCCACCTTTGATGAGACTTGGAAACCTGTATGGGGAGAGACTGCCACCATCCGCAACAACTACAATGAGATGGAGGTCAACTTGAACCAGGCTTCTTCCAAGCGCAACATCACCATTCGTTTCCGTGTCTATGACTATGGTATGGGCTTGCGCTATGAGTTCCCTCAGCAGGAATCGCTCAACTACTTCGTTATCAAGGAAGAACATACTCAGTTCGCCATGACGGGCAACCATACCGCTTATTGGATTCCAGGTGATTACGATACCCAGGAGTATGAATATCAGATTACTCCATTGACTGGCATTCGCTCGGTCATCTCCAAGAATCGTGAGTCTTATAAGAGCAATTCTTCTACCACCGTATTCTCTGATACCGGTGTGCAGACCTCTCTTCAGTTGAAGACCCAGGATGGCTTGTATATCAATATCCACGAGGCGGCTTGTTTGGATTATCCTACCATGCACCTCAACCTCGACGACAAGAACTTGGTGTTCGAGTCTTGGTTGACACCAGATGCAGTGGGCAAGAAGGGATTCATCCAGACTCCATTCAATACCCCTTGGCGTACTGTTTTGGTAAGCGATGATGCTCGTGACATGCTCTCTTGCAAGTTGACTTTGAACCTCAACGAACCTTGCAAGATTAAGGATACTTCTTGGATTCACCCTACCAAGTACTGTGGTGTATGGTGGAACATGATTGTGGGTACCAAGACATGGAGCTATACCAATGACCTTCCATCAGTTCGCCTCGGTGTCACCGATTATAGCAAGTGCAAACCTAATGGTACACATGCTGCTACCAATGAGGAGGTGAAGAAATATATCGACTTTGCAGCCAAGAACGGACTTCAGGAAGTGTTGGTAGAAGGTTGGAATGAAGGTTGGGAGGACTGGTTCGGTCATCAGAAGCTCGATGTCTTCGACTTCGTGACTCCATATCCAGACTTCGACATCAAGATGCTCAACGACTATGCACACTCCAAGGGTGTCAAGTTGATGATGCACCACGAGACCTCCGCTTCTGCCCTCAACTACGAGCGCCACTTGGAGGATGCCTTCAACTTGATGAACAAGTATGGTTATGATGCAGTGAAGACCGGTTATGTAGGCGACATCATCCCACGTGGCGAGTATCACTACAGCCAGTTGATGAACAATCACTATCAGCGTGTCATCGAGACAGCAGCCAAGCATCACATCATGGTGAATGGCCATGAGGCTACACGTCCTACTGGCATCTGCCGTACATGGCCTAACTTGGTAGGCAATGAAAGTGCTAGAGGTACTGAGTATGAGGCATTTGGCGGTTCTGTTCCTTATCATACAGTGATGTTGCCATTTACCCGTTTGCAGGGTGGTCCTATGGATTATACTCCAGGTATCTTCGAGACTCAGCTCTCTACTTGGAGCGATAACAAGAGTTTCGTTCACACCACCCTCTGTGGTCAGCTCTCTTTGTATCTCGTGATGTATAGTCCTTTGCAGATGGCAGCCGACCTTCCTGAGCATTATGAGAAGTATGACGATGCCTTCCAGTTCATCCGTGACGTAGCTTGCGACTGGGATGACTCCAAGTATTTGGAGGCTGAGCCAGCCAAGTATATCACAGTAGCTCGTAAGGCAAAGGGCACCGACAACTGGTTTGTAGGTGGTAAGACTGATGCCACTGCTCGTACAGCCGTGGTGAAGCTCGACTTCCTCGACAAGGGCAAGAAGTACAACTGTGCTATCTACCAGGATGCAGCCAATGCTGATTATGAGAAGAATCCAAAGGCATACCAGATTGTTCACAAGACCGTGAAGAAGGGTGATGTCTTGAAGATCAAGGAAGCACGTGGTGGTGGTTTCGCCATCTCTTTGCTTGCCAAGTAGAGTTGTTTGACAATAATATATATAACTTAATACACGCTCAAGCCTTCGCCTATGATTTACGCATTCTGACGTTTGCGTATTTCCGGGCGATGGGCAAGACGGAATTAAATACGCTCAAAATGAGCGTGTTTAATTCTGCTTTTTCTTTACAAATGTAGCTATTAGTAGAAACTAATTTCGTATGAAAGTAATCAAAACTATCTCTTTATCTCTTATGCTATCAGCTATCCCTCAACTGCTTATGGCTCAAGATACCTTCGGAGAAATGATTTATTCGAAGGTAAAAACTCTTTTCAAATTGAATGCACCGACAACTGTCAATCTAGATGGAATGACGGGTGCAACGACTCAAATAGACAAGAAAAAACAGGTTGAGATACATATTTATGAAGATGGACAGGGCGGAAAGGCGATTAAGACCATCAAGATGAAAGCGAGTGGTGAAAATCGCTGGGAAGCTACTGTCAAGGGCGATTTGAAAGGCAAGTTTTATACCTTTGACATCGGCAAGGGGGAGACACCGGGTGTCTTCGCCAAAGCGGTGGGAGTGAATGGAATGCGTGGTGCCATCGTGGATATGGCAGAAACCAATCCACAAGGATGGGAAAATGACCAACGCCCTGTGATTCAGTCACCTGCCGACCTCGTCATCTACGAGATGCACTGGCGTGACTTCTCCATCGATGTCTCTTCTGGCTTGAAAAACAAGGGCAAGTTCTTGGCTTTGACGGAGCCAAAGGCGATAGAACACTTGAAGAGTCTCGGTGTCAATGCCGTTCATATCCTTCCGTCTTTCGACTATGCTTCGGTAGATGAAACCAAGTTGGACACTCCTCAGTACAACTGGGGCTACGACCCTAAGAACTACAATGTGCCAGAGGGCAGTTACTCCACCGACCCTTACAACCCCGTGACTCGTATCAAGGAGTTCAAGCAGATGGTGCAGGCTCTACACAAAGCGGGTATCCGTGTCATCCTCGACGTGGTGTATAACCATACTTTCAACATCGACCACAGCAACTTCCAGTTGACTTATCCTGATATGTATTATCGTAAGACGGCTGACGGCAAGTATTCCGATGGTTCGGGATGTGGCAATGAGACGGCTTCCGAGAAGCCATTGATGCGTGAGTTCATGTTGGAAAGCGTGAAGTATTGGATAGATGAATATCATATCGATGGCTTCCGCTTCGACTTGATGGGCGTGCATGACATCGAGACAATGCAGCAGATTCGTGCCGAAGTCAACAAGATTGATCCTTCTATCTATATCTATGGTGAGGGATGGAGCGCAGGCTCTTGTGCTTATCCAGTGGATAAATTGGCTATGAAGGCTAATGCTCAGCAACTCAATGGAATAGCAGCCTTCAGTGATGATATGCGTGATGCTCTCCGTGGTCCTTTCTCCGATGATCATAAGGGTGCTCTCTTGGCAGGAATCCCTGGCGAGGAAGAGAGCTTGAAGTTCGGCATCGTGGGCGGTATCGCTCATCCACAGGTGGATATGACGAAGGTCAACTATGACAAGAAGCCATGGACCAACAATCCTACGGAGCAAATCAGCTACGTGAGTTGCCATGACGACATGTGCTTGGTCGATCGCTTGAAAGCCAGCATTCCATCGCTCACCGACAAGAATATCCCGGAGAAGGAGCGCACAGCAGAGTTGATTCGTATCGACCAACTTGCACAGACTGCCGTCTTCACTTCGCAAGGTGTGCCTTTCATCCTGAGTGGTGAGGAAATGCTTCGTGACAAGAAGGGTGTACACAATAGTTACAACTCTCCAGATAGCATCAACCATCTGGATTGGAATAACTTACAGCGTTATCCACAGCTCTTCGCTTATTACAAGAACTTGATTCAGTTGCGTAAGAATCACCCTGCCTTCCGCCTCGCAACAGGCGATAAGGTGCGTCAACATTTGGAGTTCTTGCCAGCGGTGAATAGTAAGTACGTGAAGCAAGATTGCCTCGTCGGTTTCTTGCTCAAAGACTTGCAGGAGATAGATGCTTGGAAGACCATCGTCGTCATCTACAACTTCAACAAGGAAGCGAAGGAGATGGCGATACCTGAGGGAAATTATACCATCGCGTGCTGCAATGGAACTATCGATGAAGCAGGATTGGGAGAAGTATCGGGCAAGGAAGTATTGGTCGATGGTCAGTCGGCTCTGATTCTCTTTCAGAAGTAGATAGAGCTATTTGCCTATGTATTTGTAAACTATATAATAAAGATTATATGATGAAGAAGAAACTTTTATCATTCATGATGCTTATGAGTACAACTGTAAGTATGAATGCTGCGGTCCATGTGGATCGCATTGAACCTACCGATTGGTATGTAGGCATGAAGGATGCCTCACTCCAGTTGATGGTGTATGGAAAGGATGTGCGAAATGCCGATGTTGATGTTCAATATCCTGGCGTTCGCATCGATTCTATCGCAAGATTGGATTCGCCTAACTATCTCTTGGTATATCTTAATCTTGATGGTGCCAAGGCTGGTGAAATGACCTTGAACTTCAAGCAAGGCAAGCAAACCAAGAAAGTAAAATATCTCTTGAAGAATCGTGAGATGCCTGGTGACAAGCGCATCGGGTTCTCCAATGAGGACGTACTCTATATGTTGATGCCTGACCGCTTCGCCAATGGCAATCCTAAGAATGATGCCTTCAAGACGATGCGTGACAAGACTTGTGACCGCACGGCTCCTAGCCTTCGCCACGGAGGTGACTTGGAGGGAATCCGTCAGCATCTTGACTATTTTAATCAGTTGGGTGTCACCGCTTTATGGTTTACACCAGTGCTGGAGAATGACAGCCCTAATGATGGCAAGAATAGCACTTATCATGGTTATGCCACTACCAATTATTATAAGGTGGATTCTCGTTTCGGTACCAATGCCGAGTATAAGAAGTTGATAGACGAGGCACACCAGAAGGGCTTGAAGGTGGTGATGGACATGATTTTCAACCATTGCGGTTTCGAGCATCCTTGGGTAGCGGATATGCCTTCAAAGGATTGGTTTAATACCCCAGAGTGGTTGATGCCAGAGTATCAGACTCCTGAGCATCAGAAGAAGATAGGTACGATGGACGGCAGCCGCACGGTCAATGATATGTATCTCCAAACCAACTATAAGTTGACTCCAGTCTTGGATCCTTACGCCAGCAAGGTAGATCTCCATGAGACCGTTGATGGCTGGTTTGTGCCTTCAATGCCAGATTTGAATCAAAGAAACCCTCATGTGATGAAATACCTGATTCAAAACAGCGAGTGGTGGATAGAGACCGTTGGAATCGATGGCATTCGCATGGATACTTATCCATACGCCGACCGAGATGGAATGGCGCTTTGGATGAAGACCTTGGACAATGAATATCCTCACTTCAATACAGTAGGTGAGACTTGGGTAACCGAACCTGCCTATACTGCAGCTTGGCAGAAAGACAGCAAACTCTCCAAGAAAAACAGTTATCTGAAGACCGTAATGGACTTCGCCTTCTTCGACCGCATCAATAGTGCCAAGCATGAGGAGACTGATGACTGGTGGAATGGCATGAACCGCATCTACAACGTGCTCTGTTACGATTATCTCTATCCAAATCCGAAGAGTGTGATGGCATTTGTGGAGAATCATGATACCGATCGCTTCTTGGGTGAGGGCAAGGATACCTTGGCACTGAAGCAGGCGCTAGCCCTCTTGCTCACCATCAACCGTACCCCTCAACTCTATTATGGTACAGAGGTGTTGATGAACGGCACCAAGAGTGTAACCGATGGCTATGTGCGCAGGGATTTCCCTGGTGGATGGGCTGGCGACAAGCACAATGCCTTTACAGCAGAGGGACGTACCCAAACCGAGAACCAGATGTTCAATTGGCTCAGTCGCTTGCTCCACTGGCGTCAAGGCAACGAGGTGATTACCAAGGGTAAGCAAACCCAGTTCTGTCCTCAGAAGGGCGTGTATGTCATCGCTCGCCAATACCAAGGCAAGAGCGTGATGACCATCATCAATGGCAAGAACGAGGCGAACGAGTTGAATGTATCTCGCTATGCTGAGATTATCGGTTCGCACGACAAGGCTACGGATGTGACAAATGGTCGCACCGTTCTTATCAATAAGGATGTGAAACTCCGTCCTCGTCAGGTGATGGTGTTGGAATTCTAGAGAGAAAGTTACTCTTTATGCTTGCATTATAGCTAGTATTGCTAGCATATGAAAAGCCCTATCTGTCGTGAAACAGATAGGGCTTAATAGTGTCTGGTATAACAACGATAACAGAAAGAAATTTATCTTTAGAAGCGATAAACAGCAAAGCTGTTTGCTTTCATCTTCACGTTTAATACGTTGCCGTTTGCCTCGACATCAGATGTTACAGGTACAACGGCATTTTTGTTGTCAATCTTGTTCTCTGCCTGGATGTCATCGGCATGGAGGAGAGTCAACTTACCGGCGTTCAACTTCTTCAAGCCGTTGAAGGTGACGGTGATGTCCTTCTCCTCATTTGATGTGTTGGCAATCTTCACGATGTAGCTCTTCGTGTTCTTGTCGTAGCAAGCGGTGGCATAGAGACCATCCTTGCCTTCCACAGCCTTGCCATCCTCGGTGAGCTTCAGTACATGGGTACCCTTGTTCAAACCATAGAGTTGCTGTACATAGTAATTGGCAGAACGAACAGAAGTGAGGTTGTCGAACCAGATCAAGTCTGGACGCCACTGCCATCCCTCGACATGAGCGAAGAGAGGAGCATAGGTAGCCTGATATACCACGTCGGCATTGCGCTCCAAGCCTGTCATGAAGGCTGCCTCTGAGAGAGCTGCCTCCCAAGAGTTAGGGTCGTGCTTGGCGTGAGCGGCATACTCGCCGGCGAATACCTTAGGACCCTTGCGGTCGTAGTTGTCATATCTGCCTGCATTGCTGCGGAACCACTCTGGGCTCTTGTAGTAGTGCTCATCCACGAGGTCGGTACCCAACTTGCGCATCTGCTCCCATCCGTAGTCGAAATCCTTGCCATCGGCAGAAGGACCTGATGAACCACAGATCTTGATTTTAGGATACTTAGCACGAATCTGCTCCATGAACTTCTGCAAACGCTCAGGGTACATAGGTCCCCACTGCTCGTTGCCGATACCTATCTGCTTGAGGTTGAATGGTGCTGGATGACCCATATCGGCACGGAGCTTACCCCACTTGGAGGTAACAGGGCCATTGGCGAACTCGATGAGATCGAGGGCATCGTCGATATAGCTCTGGAGATCCTTGACTGCTACATGCGCATTAGGATCCTTATCATCGTTCTGATCCTGGC
>FR893246.1 GCA_000436035.1 Prevotella sp. CAG:732
GTCATCATCCACGGCATCCTGCACCTCTGCGGCATCAACGACAAGGGGCCAGGTGAGCGTGAAATCATGGAGGAGAATGAGAACAAGGCTCTCGCCCTGCTCGAAGGCGCTTCCATTTTGAAGTAAAAACAACTGTTACACGGTTACAACTGTTAACAGTGAGAAAATAGATAAAGGGAGATTCCAATAGAAAAGTTTGGATTCTCCCTTTATCAGTATATTATTGTATCGCTTTGATTCTCTCCCTGCATTCCTTCAATATCGCAGTGAGCTCTTCCACTTTCGTGGCTCTCAGCATGGCGATTCTGGTCTGTCGGAAGTCGGGGATGCCCTTGAAGATAGGGGAGGCAGCGAGATGACGGCGAGTGTGGAGGATGCCACGATACTCGTCAATGCGCTCCACATTGATGCGGAGCTGTTCCTCCAAGAGGTCGATTTTCTCATCCACCGTCAATGGGGCGGCACCTGTATTGTCGAGATAATCACGGATTTCCTTGAATATCCAAGGTCTGCCGAAGGTGGCTCTGCCAATCATCACGGCATCCACGCCATAGCGATCGAAGGCAAGCTTGGCTTCCTCAGGAGTGGCGATGTCACCATTGCCGATGATAGGGATGTGGATGCGAGGATTGTTCTTCACCTCACCGATGAGGCTCCAGTCTGCCTCGCCCGTGTACATCTGGCTTCGGGTTCTGCCATGGATGGTAAGGGCTTGGATGCCACAATCCTGCAACTGCTCGGCTAATTCGGTGATGATGAGGTTGTCGCAATCCCATCCCAGACGGGTCTTCACGGTGACTGGCACGTTCACTGCCTTCACCACCTCACGAGTGATGTCGAGCAACAAAGGGATGTTGCGGAGCATACCTGCTCCCGCTCCCTTGCCTGCCACCTTCTTGACCGGACAACCGAAGTTGAGGTCGATGACATCGGGATGCGCTTGCTCCACTATCTTGGCAGCCTCCACCATATCGGCGGTAGTGCGACCATATATCTGAATGCCCACAGGACGTTCCTCGTCACTGATGGTCAACTTGTTGACGGTCGATTTGATCGAGCGCACCAAGGCTTCTGCCGACACGAACTCGGTATAAACCATAGCGGCACCAAATCGTTTGCAGAGCATACGAAATCCAATATCTGTCACGTCTTCCATCGGAGCGAGGAAGAGGGGCTGAGGCCCAAATTCTATATTTCCTATTTTCATGAATCTAACTTTTTGCGGCTGCAAAGTTACTGCAAATTTTTGAAAATCAAGAAGACTACATCAACAAATGATACATTCCCCCTGCCAATGTCTTGATGATGCCCTTCATCTCCAGGGTGAAGAGGAGGGCAGGGAGGCGAGTCACCTCGATGTGGGCTTGTACGGAGATGACGTTGATTTGCAAGTCGTTGTGCTGGGTGAGGACATCCACGATGGCTTGCTCTTCTGCCGAGAGGTCGGGGAAGAGACTTCGCTCGATGCCTTGTCGCTTGGCTTGCATCAGCTTCGAGTCGTCTTGCCATCCCATGTCCTTCACGAAGTCGGCGGCACTGGTGAGGAGCGTGGCACCATTCGAGCGGATGAGGTTGTTGCAGCCCTCGCTGTAGTAGTCGCCTATCCTGCCAGGGAAGGCGAAGACATCACGGTTGTAGGCTTGCGAGATCTCGCACGTGATGAGGCCTCCACCATGGGCGGCACTCTCTATCAAGATGCAAGCATCCGACATGCCTGCCACGATGCGGTTGCGGCGCACGAAGTTGATTTTGTCGGCGTTCGTCTGGGTGAGAAACTCGGTAAGCAGTCCTCCTTGCTCCGTCATTCTGCGAGCCGTCTCCTTGTGTCGGGAAGGGTAGAGGTCGTCCAAGCCATGCGCCAACACGCCCACCGTCTCATATCCCTTGTCGAGGGCTTGTCGATGCGCCAAGATATCTACTCCGTATGCCAAACCGCTCACAATGAGTACTTGCGGACAGAGCTGCCTGAGGTCGCTCACGAAGCGGCGGATGAGGTCCTCGCCGTAAGGAGTGCAGTGGCGAGTGCCCACAATGTTGATGACTCGTTGCTGGTTGAGGTTGGCATTGCCCTTGTAGAAGAGCATGAGTGGGGCATCGTCGCATTCCTTCAGACGCTGGGGATAGCGGTCGTCATTCATACAGATGGCTTCTATGCCATAGCGTAGGTCGTACTCCAGTTCCACCTCGGCTCTCTTGCGTGCCTCGTCGGTGTTGGCGAGGGCGGCGAGGAGCTTGGGCGAGGCATCGGGGAGGATGTCTTGGATGTTGTCCTTGTTCTCTAGGATAGTTGTTGCCGAACCCACCTTGCGGTAGAGGTCGAGCATTCCGGCAAGGCTGAAATAGTTCAGTCTCGTCAGCACGATTGTATTTAGTATTTCTTGTTGATCCATCACTTTCTCTTTAAGTATTCGTATCCGATGCGACAGCGGAGGCATTCCTTCTTGTCGCAATATTCTTTCTTCAGTTGGATGAGGGCTTGGCTGTCCCCGGCGTTCTCCACTGGCAATCCGCATTGCTGCCACATTCTCACGATATGGTTGTTCTCGGCGTGGAGTGATTCGAGGAAGTCGAAGGCTCGGTCGCAGTATTTCTCCTCTCCTCGGTGTCTGCCGTAGGCGAAGAGGATGGGGATGACGGTGTTGATGACGAGCAGGTTGAGCGAAAAAGGCGAGATGTGCTTCTCGTTGCGGATGCTCTCGCTTCCGAAGGTGTAGTGTGTCTCCCAGTAGTGTGTCACCGAGGTGGAGAGTACCTGTTTCGCTTCCTTCACCGAAGTGGCATCGAGCAGTTGGCTGAGGCTCGCCTTGCGCTGAAAGTAGAGGTTGGCGAGTTGCGAGAGGCGGATGTGAGGGAAGTTCTGTGGGCGCAGGCGAAGGAATCGCCATAGCTTGCTGTCCATCGGTGTGAGCGAGAACTTATGGGCGAGATAGAGATACTCATTCCGAAGCTTCGAGAAATTGCCATCGTTGAGTGCATCCTTTTGGTATTTTTCGGGGATGGTGTTCAGTTCCAGGAGACCTGCCTGACCTAGGAAGATGGCTTCTATCTGGAAGAGGTTGTCTCGATGATGATCCACCGAGTGGAGGGGAATGCCGAGTGCCCATTGCTCGAAGGCGTCGCCGTTGATGCCGAAGCCATAGTTGCGTGCGAGGGTTACGAAGTAGGCGTTCTCCCAGTCGCCATTGCATTGGCGCACACGCTGCTCGATGGCATCCGTCTTCTGCGAGAGGCGTTCCGTCTGTAGGGCACTCATCCAGGAATGCACGGTGAGTCGGGTGAGCGAGGGGATGATTTGATAGCAAGGAGGATATTGGTCGATGCTCAATAGTTCCTTGTAGTGGCGCATCACATTGTCGGGGATGCTGAGCAGCATCTGCGTGAGCGGTTCGCCCTTAGAGTTTCTAGCCTCTAGGTCGATGATGCCGCATACGTGGAGGATGACGTTGTCATATCGCTCGTCCTTTTCGTGGCCGTGCAGATACCAGTCGCTCGCCTTGTCGTGAATCTCCACGTTGCCCACCCAGAGTGTGCCGTTGATTTTCACTTTTGCATTGAAAAAGTCGGGACCGGCATTGCGGTTGTGCAATCCGGGGTCGATGACTTCCACCGGCTGATGCAACGTGGTGGAGAGAGGGGAGAGCGGAAACAGTTTGTGTTTCCACACATAATGCAATAATTGCTCCATAATGGTTTTCTGTTTATTTGGTTATTGTTTATTGGGATTTCTTGGGAATTTAGGGGAAGTTAAGGGACAATAGTTTTCGTGAATGAATTGTCTTCGCTGGGTTTTCGCCTATGGGAAAAACAACTGTTACACTGTTACATTGTTACACTTGCCAAGAGGAAGAGTGCTGAAACTTCTTATTGCAAGAGAATTCTTCACTCTTCACTCTTCGCTCAGCAGCGCCTTGTCGTACTCTTCGCTATTGCCGAGCTTGCCATTGATGAGGCACACCAGCTCCACTGTGGCGCGGAGGCAGAGTCGCTCGTCGGAGGCACGGAAGATGTCTTGGTGGAAGATGTATCTCACTCCCTGCTTCTCCAGCCAGAGGCGAGAGATAAACTCGTCATCGCACTGCAATGGCGTCTTGTACTGCAAGTTCATGCGAGCCACCACGGCATCCACACCCTTGCGGTGCATCTCGGCGAAGCTGAGGCCTCGCTTCTGTAGGAAGAGGTGACGGGTATGCTCCATGTAGTGCAGGTAGTTGGCATTGTTGACGATGCCCTCGATGTCGCACTCATAGTCGCGCACCTCCATCTTTGTCTCAAATATGTATTTCATACATTCATTACTTTTGAATCCTATTTTATAAGGGCAAAAGCCCTAAAACACTGCAAAAATAAGCAAATTTTTCTATTTATTACTATATTCCGAGTGTTTTTTACTAAAATAAGGGTGTTTTTTGCAGAAAAATGATTATTTTTGCCGAAACGTTCGGATGAAAGGCCGAAATCAAGAGGAGAAAGCGAAGGTGCTAATACGGTGTTTTACCGTAACATGTAGTCTAACTCTCTAGGAATGAGTAAAAACAATAAAAACAAGATAAAGATGAAAATTGCTTTGATCGGCTATGGCAAGATGGGACACATGATCGAGGAGATCGCCCTGCAGCGTGGCCATGAAATCGTTTGTAAGATTGACGTGAATAACCCTGAGGACATCGACAGCCCTGAGTTCTGCTCGGCTGATGTCGCTATCGAGTTTACCAACCCTACTGCCGCTTACGGCAACTATTTGAAGGCTTTCGCTCACAACGTGAAGGTGGTGAGTGGCTCTACTGGTTGGATGAAAGACCACAAGGAAGACGTGGAGAAACTCTGTGCTGATGGCAAGCAAACCCTCTTCTGGGCTTCCAACTTCAGCATCGGCGTGGCTATCTTCTCTGCCGTCAACCGCTATCTCGCCAAGATTATGAACGGTTTCCCACAGTACTCCGTGTGCATGCAGGAGACCCACCACGTACATAAGCTCGACGCTCCCAGCGGCACTGCCATCACCCTGGCTGAGGAAATCATCGACAACGTGGATAGAAAGAAGGACTGGAAGCGTGGCGTGACCTACTGGACAAACGATGGTCATAGCGATGAGGGCGACCAGAACATCACCGACGAGGACTTGGTCATCAACTGTGTGCGTGATGGCGAGGTGCCAGGCATCCATGCCGTGATGTACGACTCTGAGGCTGATATGATTACCATCGAGCATAGCGCTCACTCTCGCAAGGGATTCGCTCTCGGTGCCGTATTGGCAGCTGAGTTCACCGCCAACCATAGCGGCTTGCTCACCACATCTGATTTGTTTAAGTTCTAAATTAAGAGAAAGGAATGCTTGACGTTTTCCTTTTCACAAGAAAATATGATAGACAAAGAGAAACAACAACTGAACATGAAGGTGCAGTGGGCGAAATTCGCCGTAGTCATCGTGCTGTACCTCGCATTCTTGATATGGCTGAAGAGCTGGCTGGGACTCATCGTGGTGCCATTCATCTACGACATTTACATCACCAAGAAGATACGTTGGCAGTGGTGGAAGGACGAGGAAGGTCCGGTGCGCTTCATCATGAGTTGGGTGGATGCCATCGTCTTCGCCCTCGTGGCAGTGTATTTCATCAATCTCTTCTTCTTCCAGAACTACGTGATTCCATCTAGCTCCTTGGAGAAGAGCCTCCTCACGGGCGACTACCTCTTCGTGAGCAAGGTGAGCTACGGACCTCGCATCCCTGAGACACCGCTCACCATGCCTTTGACCCAGCACACCATGCCGCTCGTCAATGTGAAGAGCTACCTGGAGTGGCCTCACTGGGATTACCGCCGTGTGAAGGGATTGGGCAACGTGAAGCTCAACGACATCGTGGTGTTCAACTATCCTGCTGGCGATACCCTCGTCAATGAGGAGCGCTACCAGGCTCAGGACTACTATCAGATGGTATATAGCTTCGGCGAGCAGATACTGGACCAAAACGGTCAGGCGAAAGACGTGCGCACGATGAATCCTCTGCAGCAGCGTCGCTACTTCGAGCAGGTGTATAACATCGGCCGCAGTTACATCGCCAATACCCCAGGCGAGTATGGCGACATCATCAGCCGTCCTACCGACCGCCGAGAGAACTACGTGAAGCGATGCGTGGGCTTGCCAGGACAGACCCTCCAAATCAAGAATCGCATCGTATATCTCGATGGCAAGGCCAACAAGGAGCCTGACAACGTGCAATATACCTATAAGATGAAGCTCAAGGGCGAGTTCCCTGTCGAACTAGCCGACCAGCTTGGCATCACCAACGAAGACCTCCTCACCTACAATCAGACGGGAGCCATCCCTCTGACCCATAAGGCTTACGAGGCTTTGAAGGCGAACAAGAACTTGGTGCAGAGCATCTCCATCAATACTGATGCCACCTATGGCGACCTCTATCCGCTGAACGCTTATACCGGTTGGACGCGCGACAACTACGGTCCGGTGTGGATTCCGAAGAAGGGCAAGTCGATAGCCCTCACGCTGAAGAACCTTCCTGTGTATGAGCGCTGCATCAAGGTGTATGAGGGCAACGACCTGAAGGTGGATAACAAGGGCAACATCTTCATCAATGGCAAACAGGCGAAGAGCTACACCTTCAAGCTCGACTACTACTGGATGATGGGTGACAACCGTCATAACTCAGCCGACTCACGCTACTGGGGCTTCGTGCCAGAAGACCATATCGTGGGCAAGCCTATCTTTATCTGGTGGAGCCACAGCCCAGACCATCCGGGCTTCTCCGGTATCCGCTGGAACCGCCTCTTCACGTTTGTGGATAATATCAAGTAAGTTTGAAAATAGCTATCAAATTCCTGATCTCGTTGGTGCTGGCATTGCTCCTCGCTTGGGTAATCCGCACCTACGCATTCACTGTCTATTCGGTGCCTTCGGGCGGTCTGCCGCCTCACTTGAAGGGGGGCAACCGAGTGATAGTGAACAGGATTGATTGCGACCGATTTGGGCGTGGCGAGACGATAGTTTTCACCGATTCGGTGGAGTGCGTGGTCACCCCGAAGTCGAAATATACGGGCAAGTCGATGGAAGGTTATCGCTCGAAAGGTTGGAAAGAGGCGTTTTTCATCGGTCGCATCGTGCGCTTGCCAGGCGACACCATCCGATTGGGCAAGAGCCAGTACATCATCCCTACCATCTGCTGTGAGCGTTGTGGCTGCAAGGATTGCCGCTACTACCTCGTCAAGACGGCAGGGGGCGAGACGCTTGTCCACAAGCATCAGATAGTGGGCAAGGCGTATAAGATATTCTAAGTGAAGAATACTCTGGCTTAGAATGCGCTCATTTATTATTTATTCATTATAATTAATAATTTAATTTTGACTGCATTACTTTCTTCCAGCTATTTTGGTCCTGTGCAGTGGTATCAGAAACTGAACCGCTACGACGAGTGCTTGATAGAGCGTCATGAGAGCTTCATCAAGCAGACGTATCGCAACCGTATGATTATCGCCACTACGAATGGACCTCTCTCCCTCACCATCCCCACCAACCACGACACGTCGATGGCGATGAAGGACATCCGTATCTCCGACCATGCCAACTGGCGACACGTGCATTGGAATGCCCTCCTCTCGGCATACGGCGAGAGTCCTTTCTTCGAGTATTACCAGGACGACATCCGCCCTTTCTATGAGAAGAAATACGATTTCCTCTTCGACTTCAACATGGAAATCATGGAGAAGATGATAGAGCTCCTCGACATTCGTCCGAACGTGAAGGTGACGGATGAGTACTTCCCGAAGAACACTCAACACTTTGATGTCGTGGACTTCCGTGATGCGATTCGTCCGAAGAAGCCGTTTCCTGACCCCGATTTCACACCGAAGCGATATTATCAGGTGTATGAGCAGAAGCACGGCTTCCTGCCCAATATGAGCATCCTCGACCTCCTCTTCAATGAGGGCAATGAGGCGATATTCCATCTCTAGGAATACCGCCTCATTCTGTAATGTGATGATAGAAAACAACTGTTACACTGTTACAACTGTTACACGATTCGACTTTGTCTGAACGAGGTGCCATCCCAGCCAAACAGAAAATATGGAATGATATACCCGAAAATGAAATGTTAACAGAAAAATTAACATTCTCTGTAAGTTACAGATATACAGATTGCAAGCTTTTTGAAAAGAGCCAAATGTTAAATGGGCTCTAAGCGCAAGGCGAAATTTTGCGGTTTGGATTATTTTGATTACTTTTGCAACCGATTAACCACATAGGCAATCAAGCTCTGCAAAAAGAGCTTATTAAAACACTAAACAAATTAATATTATGTTACAGTTACAATCTTTTGATGACTGCAAGCAGCTCAGCGGCTCCGTCATCGCAATGAACCCAAGTCGTAATGGCAACAAAGGTGCCATCTACAGTTACAATCTCGACTCCTACAAGGAGCTGACTCGCCAGGCTTGTCTCTTGCGCTACATCTGCAATAGCGAGGCGGCTTGGATCAAGGAGGTCATCCTCACCTTTGGCGAGGACGAGCAGAAGGCTTTCGCCACCGTGGAGAGCGCCAGCAAGGTGAACCAAAGTGGATTGCAAGAAGGCACGCCAGTTGGCAGAGCGACTTGAAGGCGAGATCATGGAGACCGCCCTGCTTGCCGACAACAAGGCTTATGCCGAGTTTGCCAAGCGAGCTTTGGCGAATGGTTATCGCAAGGCGATGGTGCTCTACCTGGCGAATGGCGAGAAGTGGGAGAAGGCGATAGATAGCGATCGTCGCTTGGTGAACCACTCCGGTCCTAGCAATCTGCTTGCCTTCGTGCCCGACACCTTCTCGCTGGTGGACATCCAGGCTGTGTATCAGATGCAAGGCAAGAAGGGTAGGCTCACAGCTCTGCTGGCGATGTGGGCGAAGCGTGGACACTACGGCACGCCAATGGCAGCATAAATCAAGTATGGACACTATACCAATGGCGGCATAAGATAAAGGAAGGGGGAGTGCTTGCATGGCATTCCCCCTTTTTCTTGACCTTCATCAAGAAATGAGGCTTTATCGAAAGAAAGTTCTTAAATTATTTGTGTGCGCACACAAAAAGCATTACCTTTGCACTCGAAATAAAGAAAGTAAGGATAAAAGATTAGTAAAAAGGATAACTGAAAAGATTGATTCAGGTAACTGAAAAGATTGATTAGGTATTAAAAGAAAGGAAAAAGATTATGATGACATTTGGGATAATGACAGTAGCAGTTGTAGCATTTGCAGTGATCGCTTTCGCAGGTATAAACCTCGGAATCAACGCTTGCAAATAAGCTGCAAGGCTTCTCGGAAGAGAAAGCATAGAGGCCCTTGAAGGGGCAAGGAAATAAAGTCGGCTTCTACGTGTTGAGGCTTGTGTCTCCTCGCTGAGGCTTACGATATACAAGGAAAAAGATTTAAGGATAACAGATTTAATAATTAGAGAAAGGAACAAGTTATGTTAGTATTAGTAATGGTTTTCGCTGTAGTAGCAGCATGTATCGCCCAGGCAGTATCAGTCAACAACAAGTTGTGCATGGGCAAGTAAAATTGAAGAAACAGTTTTTAATTCAATAGGTAATATACGAGAAGGCAGTCGCCAAGGGATTCCATATTCCCCAGCGATTGCCTTCTTTGCGTATTATTGCTTTTTGTCGCTCGCTTCCTCACCCTCTCTTTCCTTCTCCATTCTTTCATAGCTTCGTGTAACACTGTAACAGTGTAACAGTTCGATTTAGCTTTACTTGAATATCAGCGTGGTGAGACGATGCTCATCGAATAGCTCCTGAGCGACGGCTTGCATCTGCTGGGCGGTGATGGCATCCACTTGCTCATAGAGGCGGTCCACGTTCTTCTCCCAGCCATAGTGAAGGAAGCTCTTGCCGAAGTCGAGGGCGAAGTTCTCTCGGTTGTCGCAAGCCACGCCTATCTGTCCCTTGATCTGTTTCTTGGCAGCACGCAGTTGGGCATCGGAGAGAGGCTTCTCCATAAACTTATCCAACTCCTTGCGTACCAAGCGGAGGCAGCGCTTCACATCGTGCTCGTCACAACCGAAATAGATGCTCCAAGTGCCCGTGTCGCCATAAGCCACCATCGTGCTCTCCACGGTATATACGAGTCCGTTGTGCTCACGGAGGGCGAGGTTGAGCTTGGCATTCATGCCGGGACCGCCGAGGATGTTGTTCAGGAGATAGAGCGGCATGCGGCGGTCGTCATGCACATCGTAGGCCTGGGTGCCTATCATCACGTGGGCTTGATGGGTATGTTTCTCCATCACGATGGTTTGCCCTTTGGGGGAATTGGATTCTTCACCCTTCATCCTTTCTTCTTCACGGCTATTGAATTCTTCGTTCTTCACTCTTAACTCTTCACTTCCCACGCTCCTTTTCAAGAGCGTCACCAGCTTCTTGAAGTCGATGTCGCCGTAGGCGAAGAACACGGCGTTGTCGGGGCGATAGAGCTTTCGGGTGAATCGCAAGGCATCCTCGGTCGTGAACTGGCGCACTTGTTCCGCAGTACCCAAGATGTTGTGCCCCAGGGAATTTCCCTTGAAGAGGATGTTCTCAAACTCATCGTATATCAATTCAGCTGGCGAGTCGTTGTAGCTCTCGATTTCATCGCAGATGACCTCCACCTCCTTGTCGATTTCCGCTTGCGGATAGACGGAGTGGAACACGATGTCGGAAAGCAGATTCACTGCCCTGGCGATGTGCTCCTTCAGGATGGCAGAATAATATACGGTGCCCTCCTTGTTGGTGTAGGCATTGAGGTCGCCGCCCACGCTCTCCAGGCAGTTGAGAATGTGCCACGCCTTGCGTCGCTCAGTGCCCTTGAAGGTGACGTGCTCGCAGAAATGGGCGAGTCCTTCTTCGCCAGGTTCCTCATTGCGGGTGCCGGCGTTTATCTGATAACCGCAATATACTACCTTGCTGTCGGAAGGCAGATGGATGATGCGGAGTCCGTTGTCGAGTGTATATGTATTGTATTTCATCTTTTCAATATTTTTAGGCAAAGGTACAACTATTTGTTTAGATAGCAACCAAAAATGAGAAATTTGTTCAGAGCGTTGAACAAATACGGAAGTTTTTACATCGCTTTCTTTATCTTAAGTTCCTTTCCTCTCTCTTCATTTTGTAAAAAAGATAAAAAATGAGGCTTTCTTTTTGTGTTGTCACAGAATTCTGCTATCTTTGCTCCCTATTAAGAGGAATTGCCTTTCTCTATGCTAATGAGAAAATCATCTCCTTGTTTTGGAAGTAAAATAGAAAGTGATAAACGATAAAATAAGAAACATCAGATAAACAAATGCGCAAGGTAATAGGAATAGGAGAAACCGTGCTTGACATCATCTTCAAGGGCGGCAAGCCGATAGAGGCTGTACCGGGCGGCTCGTCATTCAATGCCCTCGTCTCGTTGGGACGTTCGGGCGTCAACGCCTCCTTCATCAGTGAGGCAGGCAACGACCGCATCGGAGAATACGTGATTCAGTTTTTGAGAGACAATGGCGTGGATGCTGACAACGTGAGCATCTTCCCTGACTCGAAGTCGCCTCTGTCGTTGGCTTTCCTCGATGACAACAACAATGCCGACTACATCTTCTACAAGGATCATCCGCACGATCAACTGGAGTTTGCCACTCCCGACATCCAACCGAACGACATCGTGCTCTTCGGCTCCTTCTTCGCCCTCAACCCAGTGGTTCGTCCACAGGTGGCAGGCTTTCTGGAGTATGCCAAGGAGCATGGAGCCATCCTCTATTATGACGTCAACTTCCGTGCTTCTCATCAGAACGACATCATGAAGATTACGCCTAATCTGATAGAGAACCTGGAGTTTGCCGACTTCGTGCGTGGCAGCCATGAGGACTTCGGCATCCTCTACAAGAAGCCTGAGGCTGACAAGGTGTATAATGCCGAGATCAGCTTCTACTGCAAGAAGTTTATCTGCACCCAGGGCGCAGAGCCAGTGGAGGTTCGTGCTGAGAATGGATTTGCCAAGAGCTATCCTTCGGAGAAGACCCGGACGGTGAGCACCATTGGCGCAGGCGACAACTTCAATGCTGGTTTCGTGTTCGGATTGATCAAGGACGGCATCACCCGTGAGGACATCGACCGAGGACTGACCGAGGCGCAATGGGATAGCCTGCTGGCATCGGCACAGCAGTTCTCCAGCGAGTGCTGCAAGGACATCTACAACTATGTGTCGAAGGAATTCGGAGAGAAGAAGAAAAAAGAATTGAAATAAATAGATGGGAATTTATAGAAGTAACTATGACTGAGATTACAAACAAGATTTATTATGTAGGCGTGAACGATCGCAACAAGCATCGTTTCGAGGGCCTCTGGCCTTTGCCTAACGGAGTGAGCTACAACTCTTATATCATCGACGACGACAAGGTGGCACTGGTGGATACCGTGGAGGTGGACTTCTTCACCCAGTTCTTGGAGAACATCCACGAGGTCATCGGCGACCGTCCTATCGACTACCTCATCATCAACCACATGGAACCCGACCACAGTGGATCCATCGCCCTCATCAAGAAGTATTATCCTAACATCAAGATTGTGGGCAACAAGAAGACGCTCGGTATGCTCCAGGGCTTCTATGGCGTAACCGACGATGTGGTGGAGGTGAAGAATGGTGAGACCTTGAACCTAGGCAACCATGAGCTGAGCTTCGTCCTCATCCCAATGGTTCACTGGCCAGAGACGATGGTGACGCTCGATGCTGCTCACAAGGTGCTCTTCTCGGGCGATGCCTTCGGATGCTTCGGAGCCTTGAATGGTGGCATCATTGATACAGAAATCAACTGCGAGACCTTCTGGTTGGAGATGGTGCGCTATTACTCCAATATCGTGGGCAAGTATGGCGTGCCTGTGCAGAATGCTTTGAAGAAGTTGGCTGGCGTGGAGTTGGATTACATCTGCTCTACCCACGGACCAGTATGGCATGAGCATATCGAGAAGGTCATCGGCATGTATGATAAGATGTCGAAGTATGAGACGGAGCCAGGCCTCGTCATCTGCTATGGCACGATGTATGGCAACACCGAGCGCATGGCTGAAATCATTGCCCGTGCGGCAAGCAAGGCTGGCGTGAAGAACATCGTAATGTACAACATCTCGAAGACTCACCACAGCTACATCCTGCGCGACATCTTCCGTTACAAGGGTCTCATCGTGGGTGCTCCAACCTATAATGCCGGTCTTTATCACGAGATGGAGGTTCTCCTCTCCGAGCTTGCCAATAAGGACGTCAAGAACCACCTCCTCGGTTGGTATGGTTCTCATTGCTGGGCAAGCAAGGCGGTAGCAAAGATCCAGGAGTGGAACGACACCAGATTGCACTACGAGGCTGTGGGTGAGCCTGTGGATATGAAGCAGGCGATTACGCCAGAGGTCAAGGCGCAATGCGAGGCATTGGGTAAGGCGATGGCGGAGAAGCTGCTCGGTTAATGAATTTGGACACAGATATTTTATGACTTTTAGGCACGGATTACGCTGATAACACGGTTCTGCGTAATCCGTGCCTTATTTATGATTCTGCAACAGTTGTAACAGTATAACAGTTGTTTTTCCGTCCTTTAACTGAAAATTTCTGTGTCATGACACAAAAATATGGAATACATTGACGCACAATAAATATTTGGGGTGCGAGTAATCGCATCCCTTTTTGACAGCTTTTCTCTCGTTTAGTTCTCTTTGTGCCCCCTCACAATTACTTTTTTCAATGTCCTCAGTAAAAAAGTGAGCGAAAACGATACAACTTTCCAATTATTTTCTTTACCTTTGCAATCGGATACCGATTCTGCTCACGCCGAGTTGAGGCTCATTCCTTCTTTCAAGAGGTTTGCCGAGACGAGGAATAGGGAGGGTTGAGGTATTCCGACATAACAATAAGGCGTTTACTTGACGCTTGTTCTTGACGTTCTGAAACTTCGCAACTTTCAAATCTAGTCATGAACATTGCAACGGTAGATGTCCTCGGGATGTGTTTATCCACATCCCTTTACTGGTATGGCACTTTGCATATAGTGAAGTGTCGTATATCCGTATAGGGATAAGTGTATACATATCGGCGTGGGCTTCGACGTTGTATTGGCGGTGTATCAGCGTTGGTACATAGAAAGGCCACAATTCTTATTTGTTACCTGCTTGATTTTCAGTAGGTACACGAAAATACAGACGTAAGCATCATTTTATTGGGTGACAAGAAAGAACCAACAAAATGAAAAACAAATCCTGTGCAACAAATTTTGCTACTCAACAACCCTTTTCCCTGTTACTTTTATTTCAAGAACCGTTTTTACTGGCGGAAAGAAAAAAGATGTGTTACTTGTCTATGGCTGCCAACCAAAGCCAATACACAAATATAAATTCATTCATCTTAGGATATATATACTAATGGATTGGATGAACTGAACGAATTGCGGAGCGATAGCCCAACCATGCCATGTGCTGTATTGGGTTGTCGCTCTCTTTCTTTCCGCCAGTAAGAACTCTTGTATGATTTCTGTTACTTTCCACTTGTAACCGCTTGTTTCAAGTCATTCTTAGCTCTTTTATTCTCATTTCTCAACTATTCTAATTGTTACTCCGTTACCTGAATCTTCATCACCATTTCTGGGCTTTGATAAATTTGGTTGCAAAGGTAATGTCTGTACCCATATTCCTTGCAAGGTCAGTGCCTATGGTCTCTTGCTAAAATCTCCACCTTGCAGGTCGTATTTGAGCAGAGAACCTTGCAGGAAAAGCACAGACACCTTTTGAGGCAACAAAATTTTAATCAATCCCGAAATTGCAGATGCAAAATTAGGGAATAAAAATGAAGACTTATGGCAAACATTTGTGACACTCAGTACAAGGTGATGGGCGAACGCAAGGCGGTAGCCGACCTTTGGAACACGCTCCAAACAATGGAGGTGAACACCAAGAACGTATATCTCTACAAGTTGGCGGAACACTATGGCATCGACTATGAGAAGATGGGCATATCGGTAAGAGGACATATCTATTGGGCAGAGTTTGAGGCAGACGAGGACATCTGCTTGTTGTCCTTTGACACCGAAAGTGCATGGTCTGCCTGTGAGGAGTTCTTTGATGAACTGAACAAAGTTCTTGGTGGAGAACTTTCCGTCAGTTATCGTGAGATAGAATGTGGATGCGACATTTTCTATGTCCATGACGAGCAAGGCTTCTTCCCAGAGGAATGCTGTGTGAGTTCTTCGGGCGAGCCTTTCGAGGATGCTTGTGAGGACATCTTTGACACTTGCCAAGATGCTATTGCCAAGTGGTGTGAGAAGATGGGTATCTCGCAAGGTGACAGAACCGATGATGAAATGGTGGATTTCATTAACGGCTATGAGTATGAGAACGAGGACACCTATTATTATATAAACAAGTTCACGTTTAGCTGATGAAAAGATTTGAGACGATAGAGAAAATCCCCACTTGGGCATTATGCTATATCATCAATGGCGACCCTACGGGATTGAGTGATGAAGACATCAAGATGGTTGATGGCTTCATGCAGAAATGGCAAGTGGAGATTGTTTCTCCACTCAGCCAAGACGGAAACGCATCATTCTCACATTATCCTGCCTTTGGACTACCTGCCGAGGTTGAGGAGTGCAAGGTGATTTATCATTCGGAGAACCCATAAACTTTATAGAGCTATGTTTGAATACGAAGAATTGACCGACATTATCGGTTGCAGTTGCACACTGCTGATACCCTACAGAGGACGCACAGAAGGGTTCGTGGTTGCAGACTATGGTGAGGACATCGTGGTGAAATTGCGTAATGGCAAGGAAATTGTAGAAAGACGTGATGACGTTCTTGTCTATGACTGACGAAAAGGATGCTTGGTGAAGGTTATACTCGCCAGGCATCTTTTTTCTTTCCGCCAGTAAAAGCCCTTTTGTATGTAACGGCAAACTCCCTTCATCGTTTGCCGATAAACTTTTATATGGCTATGCTTTGATGGTTGTATTCGCCAAATGGCGACCTGCCTCTTTGTATGAGATAAAATCTGCGACTACGCCTTTCTTGGAGCTTTTCGTACAATGAAGCCTTTTGTCTGAGGATGGATCTTGTTTGCAGCATTGCGATTGTAGTTGGTTGCTCATGCTTACCTTCCTCTACAAATAGGAGTAGCCTTCGGAGCAGGTTCTCCTTCTGCTTGTCTTTGTCAATATGCTCATGCGACCACCCTCCATGCGGAAAAGTGTATTGCCTGTTGGTTTACCATTGTTTATGACGGCACACGCCATGGAAACGTGTTTTGCATTGGTGATGGTTGCTGCAAATGATTGAGCCATACGATGCTGTTACGGTGTTCTTGCGTCCTTTTCTGAATTACCGATTTTTTGAAGCCACTATTTTTCCTATGCAAAGGTAGCGTGATGCTTCGACAGATGGAATCCGTCTTGTGCGGTCGCTTCGCTGTGACCAATAAAATAGCCGATAATCTTCCTTTTTCTCCTCACCGCCAACAGAAAACGAGTATTATAGTCGATTTTCATGGTGCTGCCCTCATGTGCCACATCCCTGCTTTTGAATTGCATGTAAAAATTAAGTTTCACTTCAAAAAGTAATTCAATATGAAAAAGATCGAGAACACTTTCGTAGTAACAGGATTCGTAGGCAACAACGCAGAAATCCGTCAGTTCACCAACGCTTCTGTAGCACGTTTCTCATTGGCAGTCAGCCGTCAGGAGAAGAATGGTGAGGAAACCAACAGAGTATCAGCTTTCATGAACATGGAGGCATGGCGCAAGAACGAGCATGTTGACTCTTTCGACAAGCTGCAGAAGGGAACCATGCTCACCGTCGAGGGCTACTTCAAGCCAGATGAGTGGGTTGATCAGCAAGGCACCAAGCACAACCGCATCGTCTTCATCGCAAACAAGTTCTATCCTACACCAGACAAGGAGGAAACTCCAGCGGCTGAGCCTGAAAAGCCTACCAAGAAAGGCAAGAAATAGGATTTCTTCATTCTCTCCAATAAACAAAGCGGCTTCGGTCGCTTTTGTTTTGCTCATACAACCATGTTTACTTTTATAGCCACTATTAGCAAGTTTACTCTTATAACCGCCATTACGAGTTCCCTTTATATCTGCCAAATGACCTTTCTTTTTTAACGCTTTGTCCCACCCATCTGCGAAACCGCACCAACAGTTCGTCAAAGCGACATTCTTCATT
>FR893247.1:0-37194 GCA_000436035.1 Prevotella sp. CAG:732
GTTACAGTTCGTAAACTTCGTCCTGAAAATAACTAATTTTTTTCTCGTACATAATGTTGGAAAGGGAATGGTCCGCGAGGGGTCGTTCCCTTTTTTCGTGCTGTTTAGTACTTTGCTCAAGTAAATTGTAAACAGTATGCTTGAGGACAAATAAATGTCACACGTCACAGTTGTCACAGTTTTTTTAGTCGAGAGATATTTCTTTCTCCCGACCTTTTTAGAAAAAAGTCCCGACTTTTTTATGAAAACCTCCCGACTTTTTTAGAAAAACCTCCCGAGGAAAAAATAAAAACCTCCCGATGTGTTTTGTAAGACTAAGTTAGTCTTCTGCTAAGGCAAAGAAGTAAGCCCCATCAATGTGAACCTTATTTTCTGCGACCAAAGCCTCCAAGGCATCCGACACTTGTCGGCTTGGCAGTTGGAAATTCTGAAGTTCCGTAACGAAATGTTTCTCACCATCCTTAAGCAAAGCCATGATTTGTTCCATTGCCTTTTCGTACATCTGTTTGCCTACGGAATCATGGTCCTTGTGTTCCAAACAGACATCACATTGATGGCAATCCTCCTGGGTGCTTTCGCCAAAATAGCGCAAGAGTTGGCGAGAACGGCAGATGTAATCCGTTGTCGCATAACCTATCATGCTCTCGATGCGCTTCTCAAACTGCTCCTTTCGCTCCTCGTATGCCTCAGGCGTGATGATGACCTTCTCGCCATCTATTCTATCACGCAAATAGGTGATATAAGGTATCTTACGGCGAGGAATGAACTTGATGATATGTCGGGCAGCCAGATTCTTCAAGGCGAAATACACCTGTTGGATGCTCATGTCGGCATGGTGGGCTACCAGCGATTCGTCGATATACACGAAGTCGGTGAAGAGACCGCCATAGATGCGCAGCAGGGTGGTGATGACCTCATCCTCGTTGGCGTGTAGGTTCTCCAACTGATAGAGGTCGTTTCTTTCGAGATTGAACATCAGTCTCGCCTTACCATCCGGATTGTCCTCATAATGGATGTAGCCGCAGTGTTCCAAGATTCTGAGAGCCGCATCCACCTTGGTAGGGAAATACTTATAGATGTAACTGAATTTCTCGATGTCAAACTCGAAGGTCTTGCCACGTCCGCTCTCCACGCCTATTTGGAAGAAGTAGGCGAGGTGCTCGTAGATGTCCTTGATTTGTTCCTTGTCGGGAAAAGTGTCGTCGATGCGTTTCCTCAACTTCCGTTCGTCGGCTGCATCGTAGAGCAAGACGGCATACGCCTTGTTGCCATCTCGTCCGGCACGACCTGCCTCCTGGAAGTATGCCTCCAGCGAGTCGGGACAGTCGATGTGGATGACCATACGAACGTCGGGCTTGTCGATGCCCATTCCGAAGGCATTGGTGGCAACCATCACTCTCACCTCATCATCCTGCCACATTTTCTGTCGCTCATCCTTGACTACAGGGTCGAGACCAGCATGATAGAAGGTGGCAGGGATGCCGCTTTTGGAGAGCACTTCCGCCATCTCCTTCGTGCGTTTGCGGCTTCGAGCATAGACGATGGCAGAACCTTCCACACATTGCAGGATGTGAATCATCTCGTTCTGCTTGTCTGCCACGGTCCTGACGATATAGGCGAGATTCTTGCGCTCAAAACTCATCTTGAACACGTTCTTCTCGGCAAACTGGAGTTTGTCTTGGATGTCATCCACCACGGCTGGTGTGGCTGTGGCGGTGAGGGCGAGCACAGGCGTGCCCGGCTTCATCTGTCGGATGTCGGCGATTCTCAAGTAGGAGGGACGGAAGTCGTAACCCCACTGACTGATGCAGTGGGCTTCATCTACCGTGATGAAGCTCACCTTCATGTGACGAAGCTTGACTTGGAAAATCTCAGACGAGAGGCGTTCCGGCGACACATACAGTATCTTGACACCACCGAAGATGCAGTTCTCAAGGGTCTGTATGATCTCGCTCCTCGACATGTCGGCATAGATGGCATCGGCGAGGATACCCCGTTCTCGCAAGTGGAGAACCTGGTCTTTCATCAGGGCGATGAGAGGAGTGATGACGATGCACACGCCTTCTTGGGCGAGGGCTGGTACTTGGAAGGTAATCGACTTTCCACCGCCCGTAGGCATCAAGCCGAGGGTATCCTTACCTGCGGCAATGCTCTCGATAATCTCTCTCTGTATGCCGCGGAAGTCAGGATACCCCCAATAGGTTCGCAATATCTCTTGATATTTATCTGCCATCTTTTTTACTCGTTGTTGGGACGAATGTCTTCGATCTGCAGTTGTACCTGATTCTTCTTGAAGATATTGTCCTCTATCGTATAGACGATGTCGAAGCTACGCTTGCTCTTGATGTATCGGGCTGCGGCACTCTGTCCGAAGGCGATACCATTGACCACGTTGCTCGACTTTGAATCCACCAGTTCCAACTTGATGTGCTCTTGCTCCCTGCCCACCACCTTGCTGGTGCCATAGTCATACACTTGGGTGGTGCAGAACACTGGTTTCTGGTTGCACGGACCGAAAGGCGAGAAGCGTTTCAGCTCGTTTTGCAGCGACTTGGTGATGTCCTTGAAGTCGATGACGGCATCGATGTTCAAGAGAGCCTCGGTCTGCTCCGGCACGATATGCTCCTCCACGTACTTCTGGAATCGCTCCCTGAACTCCTTCACCTTGTCCCATCGCAGCGTGAGTCCGGCAGCATAGGTGTGACCACCGAAGTTGACGAGCAAGTCACGGCAACTCTTGATGGCGGAATACACATCAAATCCCGTCACGCTTCGAGCCGAACCCGTAGCCATGTCGCCGTCTCTGGTGAGCACGACGGTAGGACGGAAGTAGATTTCCGTGAGTCGGGAGGCGACGATGCCGATGACACCTTTCTTCCATCCCTCGTCATAGAGCACGATGCTGGAGTTGTGCTTCTGGCTCTCCAGTCGCGACACGATGCCGTTGGCTTCCTCGGTCATCTGCTTGTCGATGTCCTTGCGCTGTTCGTTGTATTCATTGATATGTTTCGCCATGCGGATGGCGGTAGGGAAGTCTCTCTCCACCAAGAGGTCAACGCTGAGCTTACCATTCTCCATACGTCCCGATGCGTTGATGCGAGGACCTATCTTGAAGACGATGTCGCTCATCGAGATCTCTCGTCCGTTGAGTCCGCAGATGTCGATGATGGAGCGCAAGCCCACGCTCGGATTGGTGTTGAGCTGCTTCAAGCCATGGAAGGCAAGGATGCGGTTCTCGTCGGTCACCGGCACGATGTCGGCAGCGATGCTTACGGCACAGAAGTCGAGCAGGGGGATGAGTCGGGAGAAAGGAATGTTGTTGTCCTTGGCGAAAGCTTGCATGAACTTGAATCCCACGCCGCATCCACAGAGATGCTTGAATGGGAAGGGGTCGTCGGGTCGCTTAGGGTTGAGGATAGCCACAGCAGGTGGCATCACCTCGTCAGGAACGTGGTGATCACAGATGATGAAGTCTATGCCAAGACTCTTGGCATATTCTATCTCCTTGATGGCCTTGATGCCACAGTCAAGGATGATGATAAGTTTGACACCCGTCTCGTGCGCAAAGTCGATTCCCTTCTTGCTCACTCCATATCCCTCGTCATAGCGGTCGGGGATGTAGTAGTCGATGTTGGAATAGAATTGCTGCAAGAACTTAAAGACCAGAGCAACGGCGGTGCAGCCATCCACATCGTAGTCGCCATAGACCAAGATGCGCTCCTTGCGTCCCATCGCATCATTCAGGCGGTCAACGGCTAGGTCCATGTCCTTCATCAGGAATGGATTGATGAGGTCGGAGAGCTGGGGTCTGAAAAACCGCTTGGCTGCCGACTCGGTCGTGATGCCTCGATGGATGAGAAGCTGTCCAAGGATGGGGCTGATGTTCAGTTTATCGCCCAATTCTTTGGCTGCCTTTGCTTGTTCAGGTATGGGTGCTTCGTAGTTCCATTTAAAATGCATTTTAATTATTTTTTATTTCTGCCGTCAAAGTTACAAAAATAAAATGACAAATGGGAAGGTTTTCATGTTAAATTACAAAAAAGGCAGCAAACAACGTTGTTTGCTGCCTTTTTGATAGTATTTTTATAAAAATTAGATGCCGAGCTTCTTGCGGATGTCCTTAGGGATGGCATTCTTGTTGACCATGAAGTCCATGGTCTTGTAAGCTACGAAAGCCTTGGTCATATACCATGTGCCCTTGTAGTCGCCATACTCACCCCAAGAGTTCTTCACCATATAGTACTCCTTGCCGTTCTGGTCCTTGGCGATACCATAGATGTGCATACCGTGGTCGTCGGTGGTCTCCCAGTTGTCGAAAGCCTCCTGGCGCATCTGCTGGGTAGGCACTACCTCAGGAGCGTTGACACCGAGTGAGTCAAACTTCTCCTTCTTCTCGTCCTTGGAGAGCTTGAACCAATGGTCGGCGTCTGTGCCTGCCATAGAGCGAACCTTCTTCACGTCGTAAGCGATACCGAGACCCTTGCGAGTGAAACCATCCTCTGTTACGTCGCCACCCCAAGCTACGGTGTAACCATTGTTGACAGCGTTGTCGATAATCTTGCAGAGGTCCTCCATAGGTACGTTGTAGCTCAAAGGCCAGCGCCAGTTGTCCTGTACCTCAACAGCAAACTTGCTCCACATTGGGTGGTGAGTGTAGCTGGTGATGGTTACGTAGTCGTCGAGGTTCAAGCCGAGACTCTGGCAGAATGTCTGTGGAGTATATTGCTTACCCTGGTATGTGAACTTCTCTGGCACCTTGCCGATGTATGAGTCGATGATACCCTGAAGACCACTCTTCCATGCAGTGGAAATCTTATTAGCCTTGCTGTTGGCAACAGCCTCTACGTATGGAGTCATCACGTCGAAGAACTCGCCGAAGTTAGCCAATGAGTCACCGGTCAATGTACCAGGAGCTGGCATAGCTGTCTCTGGTACGATGCCATAGTGTTGCAAGCAGTAGAGCACATCGTAGGCACTACCACCCTGAGAGAAACTCACGTCGCCGTGCATTCTCACAGCCATTGTGGCACGATCCATATAAGTCTTGTTGGCAACATACATCTCGCTCAAGTCGTATGTCTTGCCCGTGTTCTTCAAGATCTCGCTCTCAAAGAAGCTGAGAGTAGAGTAAGACCAGCACGTACCACTGCGGTTCTGGTCCTTGATGCTTGTGATAGGGTTTTGCTTTACCACTGTAAATACAGGCTTGTTCTTGGCGATGGCAGCTGAGTCCTTCGCTGTCTTTGCGCTAGCACCTGTGGCAACCAATGCCATCATTGCTGCGACGATCAATGTCTTCTTCATTAAAATGTCTCTTTAATATTAATAATGTTGTTATTTCTTTCTGATAGTGCTTACTTGTTGGCAGCCATAAACTCCTCTACGTCCTTTGGATGGTATGGGATTCTGTCCTTGCCGATAAAGCGGCAACCATCCTTGGTGATGAGCACATCGTCCTCGATGCGGATGCCACCGAAGTCCTTGTAGGTCTCCAGTTTGTCGAAGTTGAGGAACTCGGCGCAGTGTCCGCTTGCCTTCCAGTCGTCGATGAGGGCAGGGATGAAGTAGATGCCTGGCTCGTCGGTTACCACGAATCCTTCTTGCAGACGGCGACCCATGCGCAAGCAGTTGGTGCCGAATTGCTCCAGGTTAGGGCGAACTTCCTCGTCAAATCCTACGTTGATCTGGTCGAGGTTCTCCATGTCGTGAACGTCCATTCCCATCATGTGGCCGAGTCCGTGAGGCAAGAACATGGCATGAGCACCAGCCTTCACAGCTTCCTCTGTGTCACCCTTGGCGAGACCCAACTCCTTCAGTTTGTCAAACATCAAGCGACAAACGGCGAAGTGAACGTCGGCATATTTCACGCCTGGCTTAGCCACCTCCAAGGTGTAGTCGTGGCAAGCCTCTACGATAGAGTAGATTTCCAACTGGCGCTGGGTGAACTTGCCGCTCACTGGCATGGTACGAGTATTGTCGGAACAATAGTTGTTGATGGTCTCAGCACCTGCATCGCAAAGTGCCAGTCTGCCAGCCTCCAATACGTTCATCGATGGATTGCCGTGCATGATCTCGCCGTGCTGGGTGAAGATGGTCGGGAAACTTACCATTGCACCGTAGGAGTTGGCGATGCCATCTACCTGACCGCCCACAAACTTCTCTGTCACGCCTGGACGAGTCAGCTTCATGGCAGTGGTGTGCATCTTGTAGCCGATGACGGCGGCACGTTCTAGTTCCTCGATTTCCTCAGGCGTCTTGGTGGAGCGCATCTTCACTACTGCCTGAATGAGTTCCATAGAAGCCTCCTCCTTCTGCTGGTTAGGATGGATGCCGAGGAGGTCGAATATCTGGAGCTTGATGTCGTAGCGATAAGGAGGCAAGAAGTGAATCTTGCGCTTCTTCGACATGGCATCGTTGCAGATGGTCTTCAAGCTCTTCATCGGAGCGGTGTTGTGGATGCCCACTTGCTCTGCGAGGTCGTGAACGCTCTCCACGCTGCCATACCATACGATGTCCTCAATGTCAATATCGTCACCTATCAAGGTCTCTATGTCGTTGTCAATGTCGATGACACCCACAAGTCCGTCACGCTGCTGTCCGAAATAATAAAGGAAGGAAGAGTCCTGACGGAATGGGTAATAACCATTGTTAGGGAAATTACAAGGTGAGTTGTTATTTCCGAAAATCAAAACTACGCCGCTCTTGACAAGCTTTTTCAACTCTTGTCGGCGCTGGATGTAAGTGTCCTTACTAAACATATTTTTAGATTTTTACTAATTTTGCTGCAAAGTTAGCAATTATTTCCCGAAAAATGCGTACCTTTGCAATCAAAATCGCATAAATAGTGAGAATTTATAAATAATTAATAGATTCCAGCTACATTCTTGTAGTGTGATGCGAACAACAGGTTACGAATTCTTAGTAAAACAATAGTTATATGAAGTTAGGAAAGAATGTGGGTTTGGTGTTGGAAGGTGGCGGAATGAGAGGTGTCTTCACCAGTGGCGTGCTCGATGCCTTCATGAAGTATGACTTATACTTCCCATACGTGGTGGCGGTGTCGGCTGGTGCCTGCAATGGCATGTCGTATATGAGTCGCCAACCTCGTCGTGCCCGTATCTCCAATATCGACTACCTTTCTCGTTATCAGTATATTGGCATCCGCCATCTGGTAACGCAAGGTTGCATCTTCGACCGCAAGTTGCTCTACGATAAGTTTCCTAACCAACTGCTTCCCTTCGACTTCGACACTTATTTCAAGTATGCCGACCGATTCGAGATGGTGACGACCAACTGCCTGACGGGGCAGGCGATGTATCTGAAGGAGGCGCACGACCGCCAGCGAGCCTTGGACATCGTTCGTGCCTCCAGTAGTCTGCCTTACGTGAGCAAGATTGTGAATGTGGATGGCATCCCGATGCTGGATGGTGGTATCGCCGACAGCATCCCTGTGCAGCGTGCCATCGACTTGGGACATGAGCACAACGTGGTGATTCTCACTCGCAACAAGGGGTGGCGTGATACCGGTAAGGATCGCAAGATACCTTATTTATATAAGAACTATCCGCGCCTTCGTGTCGCCTTGAGCCATCGCCACAAGTCTTATAATGAACAGATTCAGCTCATTGATGACTTGGAGGCAGCGGGCAAGATTACCTGCATCCGCCCGATGCGACCATTGGAGGTGGGACGTATGGAGAAGAACACCGATAAGTTGGAGCGATTATACGAAGAAGGCTTTGCACTGGGCGAGGCATTTTGCAAAGAGTATTTATAAGGTATTTGTCAGGATAGAAGTTCCTAAAAACAACAAAGCCATTCTGTAGTTGCAGAATGGCTTTGTCGTGAAATGCTATTTCTCTTCGAGCAAGTCAGGACGCAATCGTTTGGTGCGTTCCATAGCTTGGTCAAATTCCCATTGTCTGATTTTCGCCTCATTGCCGCTGAGCAATATCTCTGGCACCTTCCATCCCTTGTAGTCGGAAGGACGGGTGTAGATAGGAGCAGCGAGGATGTCGTCCTGGAAACAGTCGGAGAGGGCACTCTGCTCATCGCTGATGACTCCCGGTACCAGTCGGATGACGGCGTCGGATATGACAGCGGCAGCCAGTTCACCTCCAGTCAATACGTAGTCACCTAACGAAATCTCACGAGTGATGAGATGGTCGCGAACTCGCTGGTCGATGCCCTTGTAATGGCCGCAGAGGATGATGAGGTTGCCCTGCATCGACATCTCGTTGGCGATTTTCTGGTTGAAAGTCTCGCCGTCAGGAGAAACATAGATGACGTCGTCGTATTCTCGTTCTGCTTTGAGGGCAGAGATGCAACGGTCGATAGGTTCGCATTGCATCACCATGCCGGCGCTTCCGCCGTATGGGTAGTCGTCCACTCTTTTCCATTTATCCAATGTGTAGTCACGCAAGTTGTGGAGATGAATCTCTGCGAGACCCTTCTTCTGAGCACGTGCCAGGATGGACTCGTTGAAGAATCCCTCCAGCATCTCAGGCAATACTGTGATAATATCTATTCTCATATTGAATGCAAAGATAATATAATTTGAGCAAGTAGCCAAAAGATTCTGCTATTTTTTTTCAGTAGAAAGTTTTTATGTATAGGAATGAAAAATAAGCTCTGTTAAAATAATTCGTAGGCTTTCTGCAGATTTGCCTTCTTATAAACTGAGTGAGGAAATAGAGTTTGGGCAAGGAAAAATTTCTCCTTGCCCAAGCGCAAATTTTTCCATGGGCAGGGAAAAATGAAAGTGGGGTAAACAAAAAATGCGAATTCGCTGGATAGCGAATTCGCATTTGAAATGTATTGTAAAGAATTATGTGTCTTACTTGATGATAACCTTCTTCTTTCCGATGATGTAAACTCCCTTGGTGAGCTGACTAACATCTGTGCCCAAGTAGCGACCATCGAGGGTGAAGATACGTGTATCCTTCTCCTGATTCTGCTGGATGACAGGGCTGTCGATACCTGTAGCAAAGTCCTTGAGATAATCGAAGGTAATGACACCATTGGTCTCCTTGATGTTGTAGAAAGGCTTTTTCAATGTGCTGTTGTTGAGTTCGATACTCAAAAGTTCTTTTACATCGCCTGTGCCTGGGAAAGGGTCGCCTTTGAGACTTTCCTTGTACTCATCGTCTGTCCATTTTTTGCCTTTACCATGGTTGTAGTCAGAGATTACATACCCATCAGCAGGAACAATCATGACTTTTGGTTTGCCTATGTTGTTATTGGGATTGTCAAAAAGGTTGACATCTTTAGTGCCATAGTCAATTCGCCAAATCAGCATACCTGTGTTGTAAACATTTGCAATCCCATTCCACCATCCGCCTTTTTGGATATTTTGGATAAGAAGGTATTCGTCATTTTCTCCATTAATCTTGTAAGCAGTTCTCTCTTTATAGTAGGATTTTAATTGAACCTGTTTGGCTTTATCTCCTAATTCTACAGGAGAAGTCCAACCCATTACATCCAATTCCCAAGGTGAATAAGGAGTAGGGCAGTAGCCGCCATTATAAGTATATTCTCCTCCGTCCATCAAATCCCACATTTCTGGGTTTTGGTTATCTACTTTTGATGCGTCAACAGTAGGGTAAAGGTCGGGCAGACCGAGCGTGTGAGAGAATTCATGGCAGAACAGTCCGATTCCGCTAAGTAAGAAACCGTTCTTTTGGTTCAATTCCCGTCCAAAGTTGAGTTCTGCATGAACTCCAAATCTGCAGACCTTTTTGCCGTCATAGGTTCCGAAACTGTCATTACCAGGTCCAGACTTTGGCCAAATGTCATTTGGATTGCCCGACATGCTGGCAGGATAGCCTGCGTATATGATATACACGAGATCTACCATTCCGTCACCGTCTGCATCATATCGTGAAAAGTCAACATCTTTATCGGCTGCTTTACAGGCATCGCTGACAAGGTCATAGGTGTTGTCTTTGTCACCTTGTCCATAGTAAAGAGAAGAATGATTGAGTTTATACGGACCTACGACATCAAACTGTGGAGTGTATGAGCCCTTACTCATGTCGTAAAAATAGTCAGAAACACTTCCTTTGTTGCGTAAGTTCTTATTATTGTATGAACCTGTATATGCCTCATACCCATCGGGTAAGGCGTCCTCAACATTTCCTTTGAGAAAGTGTTCAAAAACATTCTTGGCTTTCTCTCCACTTTGGAAGGGTGTGTCAGAAAACTCAACCAGAATAACCAATGCTTTTGGACTACCACTATGTGGAAAATACTTCACTCCATTGTTTCCAATACCCATTGCTTTTGCTGGTGATGCCTTTTGAATGGCATAACTTCTAAAGCGTGAAAGGTCTTGCTTTTTGATGGCTTTGATTTCTGCAGGCACACGTTTGTTAGCATTGTGGGCAATAAATTTTGTAGCTTTCAATGTGCCGTATGAGGTAGTTTCTGCAATATAGTAGTTGTTTCCTTCTTGTACAAGAAGAACTCCGTCCTCTGTGGTGAGCCAATTGAAATGTTCGTCACCATATATTCTGACGTTCAATTCTGTTCCGTCGCTTTGGGTAACAGTGATAATGCCAGAGTATGCTTTTGCAGCAAAGCCGCTTGCGATGCCCATCAGAGCAAATACAATGCTAAGTAAAATCTTCTTCATATAATGATTTTTAATTATTAATGCTAATTTCGTTTGATTGATGCTTTATTTGAATGCTAAATGATAACTTTATTTGTTTGATAGAATTCTTTATTTGAAATAATATTGTCCCTTCTTCTGGGTCTGGTGACCAAACTCGATGGCATGGTGCGGACAATGGTGGTAACAATTGAAACATGTGAGGCAGTCGTCATGATGCAGCCATACAGGCATTTTCCCTTTACCGCCATCAATATCTCCAACGGGACAGACATGGGCGCAGATGCCACATTTCACACATTTGTCTGCTGTGACGTGAAAACGCTTGTCTGTAATGAGAACTTTTTCAAAGAAACCACCCACAACCTTGGTGAAAAACCATGGAATAGGACCTTTTACCAATCTGCAGATACCTTTCTTACGATTGAAAATCTCCTCGCTGATTTCTTCCAGTTCCAAAGCAGACTTCTCCTTTTTCCGAATCTCCTTTTCCTTCGGATCGACATCCATGAAAGGTAATCCTACGTATGACTCGGGCATGATGAGAGAGAAGGAAGAGGCGACCTCATGCACTCCGATATTCGATAAGGAAGAATTGGAGGCAATCGTTTCGTTGAGATTCTCTATGGTCAGTCCGATACTGTCACCAGCCGTACAGACTGCATAGGCGTAAACGGGGCTTGGAACTGGCGATTCATGGTTGGGGTGTACTTCTTCAGTGGGTAGATTGACCTGAAGTTTAGCTATAAATTCCCTGACAAGTCTTGGAACCTTCCAACCATGAACGGGGAAAACGAAACCAAGCCGTTCACCTTCTTTCAAGATGAACGGCTCAGTCTTATCGACGCCTGATGTCTTCATACGCCTCATTTCCTCGGCAATGTCTATCAGTCGCTCTTGCGTTGCGGAAGCCAAGTGGATGGCTGCCCAACGAGTATTTCCTGTTCCAGAAAAATAGAATATCATTCTTTCTCTCTATACATTATTATATATAGTACTCAGAAGGAATTATTGCTTGGTCTCCTCGGTCATCACACCCTCGATGTAGAGGCGAGTCATCTCCACGTTGCCATTGCTGCGCACGGTGATAGACTTCTTGAAGTGACCAGGGAACATGCCCTTGCCATTGTAGGTGACGGTGATGGTACCCTTCTGACCAGGAGCGATAGGCTGCTTGGTGTAAGAAGGTACGGTGCAACCGCAACTGGCGATGGCTTGGTTGATGACCAATGGCTTGTTGCCTACGTTGGTGAATGTGAAGGTGGTCTTCTGAACGGGTGACTTCTCACTGAAGTTGCCAAAGTTGTGTACCACCTTGTCGAACTTGATTTCTGCTTGTGCACTGGCTGTTGCTACCATGGCAACGAGCATCGTAAGTGCTAAAAATAGTCTTTTCATATCCTATTTATTTTTATATTCTCATTTGGTTTTTGCCTATTTGGATGCAAAGTTAAACATAAAGTTTAGTATTGCACCACTTTTAGGCTACTTTTTTACATTATTTTATATATATTTCTTCAAGAACTTGCCTGTCAGGCTCTTTGGGCACGCTGCCACTTCCTCTGGCGTACCAGCCACCACGAGGCTACCGCCCTTGTCGCCGCCCTCTGGTCCGAGGTCGATGATGTAGTCGGCGCACTTGATGACATCGAGGTTGTGCTCGATGACTACCAGGGAATGCCCACGCTCTATCAAGGCATTGAAGGCGTGGAGCAGGCGCTTGATGTCGTGGAAATGCAAACCGGTCGTTGGCTCGTCGAAGATGAAGAGGGTAGGCTCCTGGTCTTCCTTGCCGATGAAGTAGGCGAGCTTCACACGCTGGTTCTCACCACCTGAGAGGGTGCTGGAGTTCTGACCGAGTTTGATATATCCGAGACCTACCTCCTGGAGAGGGCGCAGGCGGTTGACGATGACACGGCAGAAGTCGAAGTCGCCGTCATTGTGCTGGTTTTTCTCATCGCTGAAGAACTCTATCGCCTCGTTCACGGTCATGTTGAGCACATCGTTCACATCCTTTCCGCCGAAGTGAACATCCAAGATGTCGTGCTTGAATCGCTTGCCCTTGCAAGCCTCGCACTGCAACACGAGGTCTGCCATAAACTGCATCTCGATGGTTACGTATCCTGCTCCCTTGCACTCCTCGCATCTTCCTCCCTCGGCATTGAAGGAGAAGTATTGAGGCGTGAAACCGAGTTGCTTAGCCAACGGCTGGTTGGCAAAGAGCGAGCGGATGGCATCGTATGCCTTCAGATAGGTGGCAGGGTTGCTTCGGGTACTCTTTCCGATAGGGTTCTGATCGACAAACTCCACGTGCTTGATGGCATTGAGGTCGCCTTCCATCGCCGTAAACTCGCCCGGTGCATCCGAAACCAAGTCGAGGCGGCGGCGCATGGCTGGGTAGAGGATGCCCTTGATGAGCGAACTCTTGCCTGAGCCGGAGACTCCTGTGATGACGGTGAAGGCATTGAGCGGTATCTTGACATCGATGCCACGGAGATTGTTCATCCTCGCTCCCTTGATGTAGATGAACTGGTTCCAGGCACGATGGCTGGTAGGTCGCTCTATCTCCTCGGAATGGGTGAGGTACTTGATGGTATAGCTGTCGGGATATTTCTCCAGGAGCTTCTTCTGTTCCGCAGGGTCGGTGGTGGAATATTCGGAGGCAGGACCGGCATAGACCAGCTTGCCGCCCAGTCGTCCGGCATCGGGACCAATATCGATGAGATAGTCGGCGGCACGCATGATTTCCTCGTCGTGCTCCACTACCACCACGGTATTGCCCAACTCCTGCAACTCTCGGAGCACCTTGATGAGGCGGTCGGTGTCACGGCTGTGGAGACCGATGCTAGGCTCGTCGAGGATATAGACGCTGCCCACGAGCGACGAACCGAGACTGGTGGTCAGGTTGATGCGCTGGCTCTCACCTCCCGAAAGGGAATTGGAGAGGCGGTTGAGGGTGAGGTAGCCCAAACCTACGTCGAGGAGGAACTGGAGGCGGTTGGTGATTTCTGCCAGAAGTCGCTTGCTCACGCTTTTCTCGTGCTCGGTCAGTTCTAGGTTGGCAAACCAAGTGGAGAGGTTGGCTACCGACATATCTACGAGTTCTGTGATGCTCTTGCCGCCAATCTTCACATAGTTGGCTTCCTTCTTCAGTCGGGTGCCATGGCAGTCAGGACAGATGGTCTTGCCACGGAATCGGCTCAGCATCACTCTGTATTGTATCTTGTATTGGTTCTCCTTCACCATGCGGAAGAACTCATCGATGCTCACCCTCTCGTGTGGGTCGAGGTTCTTCTCGGAAGGCAGACCGTGCCAAAGCCAGTCTTTCTCCTTCCGGGTCAACTCAAAGTAGGGCTTGAAGATCGGGAAGTGGAAAGGTTCAGCACGGCGTATGAACTCCTTGAGCCACATGCCCATCTTCTCACCACGCCAACAAACCACACAACCGTCGTAGAGGCTGAGGGAGGTGTTAGGGATGACCAACTTCTCGTCGATGCCGATGATGCTTCCGAATCCTTCGCAGGTAGGACAAGCGCCAAGAGGAGAGTTGAAGGCAAACATGTTGTCCGATGGCTCCTCGAAGGTGATGCCGTCAGCCTCGAAACGAGTGGAGAAGTCGTAGGTGATATGGCTAGGGAGGAAGAGAAGGCGGCAAGCACCATCGCCCTCATAGAAGGCGGTCTCGGTGGAATCCATCAGTCGGCTGATGTCGTCCTTCTCATCGCTTACAGAAGAGCGGCCGATGACGAGGAAGATGGTCTAGCGGTCGATGACGAGGAAGATGGTCTCATCGTTTTGAGCCATCAGTTCCTTCAACTTCTCGCCGCTCGCCTCCAAAAACTCCTTATAGCTGATGCCTGAAGAAAGCGTCTCGTCAGCATTCGCTTTCTCCAGGAAGTCTTCGATGCGGACGAACTCATCCTTGTGCATGATTCGGGCATAACCTTCCTGGATATACATCTCCAGTTGCTTGCTGAGGCTGCGACCCTCGATGACATGGATAGGGGCGAGGATGACGAACTTGGTGCCCTTGGAATACTGTCGGGTACATTCGAGTACATCCTCAGTGGTATGGCGTTTCACCTCTTGTCCGCTGATAGGCGAGTAGGTCTTGCCGATGCGGGCAAAGAGCAGGCGGAGATACTCATAAATCTCGGTGCTAGTGCCTACGGTGGAACGTGGGTTGCGAGAGATCACCTTCTGTTCGATGGCGATGGCAGGAGGAAGTCCCTTGATGAAGTCGCACTCTGGTTTGCTCATTCGTCCGAGAAACTGTCGGGCGTAAGAGGAAAGTGACTCCACATAGCGGCGTTGCCCCTCGGCATAGAGTGTGTCGAAAGCCAATGATGACTTACCCGACCCGGAGACACCCGTGATGGCAACGAACTTGCCCTGTGGTATCTTCACGTCGATATTCTTGAGGTTGTTGGCCCTCGCTCCTTTTATCTCGATAAACTTCATTTTAATGTATAAATGTATAATTTATAATGTATAATTTATAATGAATAATGTATAATTAGGCTGGTGCCATTGGGGCTATTGAATCCTTCACTCTTCACTCTTCGTTCTTCACTTACTCGTGGTGATACGGTTCACCCTTGATGATAGTACATGCACGATAGAGGGCCTCGGTGAAGATGAGGCGCACCATCTGGTGGGAGAAAGTCATCTTGGAGAGGGAAATCTTCTCGTTGGCACGGCTATAGACGGCATCTGAGAAACCGTATGGTCCACCGATGACGAAGACGAGTCGGCGAGCAGTCGCCTGTTTGCGCTCCAACCACTTGGCGTATTCGATGCTTCGGAACTCTTGTCCGTGCTCATCCAGCAAGACGACGGTGTCGGATGGTTGGATGAGTTTGAGGATGAGTTCTCCCTCACGCTCCTTCTGCTGCTGTTCGCTGAGGCTCTTGGTGTTCTTGAGCTCAGGGATGGTAGTGATGGAGAAGGGCATGTAGTGGGTGATGCGCTCGGCATAATCTTTGATGCCAGCGATGAAATGCTTGTTGACGGTCTTTCCGACCAAAATGAGTTCTGTCTTCACGATGAATGTTTAGCTAATATTTATATTCTGTGTACTTAAAATTGGTATCCCACGGTGATGCCTACGCCAATGTTGTTCTTAGTCATGTTGATCATTGTCATGCGACCAAGCAAGTCACCGAAGAATTCATCTAAATCACTGATGGGTTTATATATGTGCCTGCAACCTAGCTGAGTGAAGACACCTACTTTTAAATGTTGCTTGATAACAGCTTTGAGTCCCAGATTAAGACCAAAATCAAAACGGCTTCTTAGACGACCTTTGTCGCTGAACGCATTGGCTTCGCTTTTTGTCACTTCCCCATCTTTTGTTAGGGTGTAATGGCTAGTGCCGTTAAGCCCATAGGCAAGATAGGGACCATAGAACACGGATAAATTGAATGGTCCGTTTTGGTGTCCTGCCACACGCACGGAAAAGTGTAAGGGTACCTCCAGGTAATGTACTTTATCGTTATACTCTTCCTTGTCGTTGTTTTCCGTTTGCTCTTCTGTGTGATTGCGGAACGACCAGTATAGTCCTGGCTCAAACCCCCAGCGCGACTGTCCCAAGGGAATGTGTACATCTACACCAGCCAAGCAACCCAATGACGAGTTCCACTGCGGACCCGCATTGATGCTTATCTTCACGTGATCCTTTGGTGCCCATTCGTCAGTCTTGGTGTCGTTCTCCTGAGCCCATGCACTGGTTGTCATCAAGGCAAGCAATGCCGATGAAAGTATTTCTTTTATCATAGATGTAATTATTGTTCTATATTGTTCATCTTGTATATTATCTTTAATTTGCAAAATTACGGAAAATAGCAGAAATACCAAAAAAAATAAGCAATTATTTCTCGTAATCTTTTGCTGGCTTGCAGAAATGACTACTTCTTGATGCCTACGCTTGCGTTATGGAAGCAAACTCAAATATTCTCTTCACTCTTCACAACTCTTCACGTCTCTTCATCCACTCTTTCCTTTCTTTTCCCTCTTTTGGTCGTCTATAGTGGCAAGCATTGGTCGTCTATGATGCCTGGTACTCTTCGTCTATGGGTGCCAGGTGGAAGGGGATAGATGTTCTGAGGTGAAGAGACGTGAAGAGATGTGAAGAGTGAAGAACCTCTTTTCACTTCTCTATCTGGTTGAAATATAGAATGTTAAAGCTAATGTGTGAAGAGGTGAAGACTTAACGTCCATTCTTGTTTTATTTTTTTGTTTATGACTCGAAACAGTATTGCCAGTCGTGCTTGAAAATATTCTAGCCCACGCAGAGAAATGTGCCTGCCTAGGGCGCAATATTGCCCTCGCCGAGGGCAGTTTTGCGCCCTAGGCAGGCAAAATCGCAAAGCTAGGCTTTAGCAATTGCAACTCTCGAAGCTAGCAAACGGAAAGCAAAGAGTTAGAGGTATGGAATGCAAGTGTGATGCCTATAACTCATAGCGTGATGAACTTCTCTGCTCAATCTTGATATTTTCACTCTTCGTTCTTCACTTTCTTCTCGTCCCTGTAATAGCCAGTGCCTATTCGCTTGGGATTCTTCGGAAACCAACCTTTCTCACAACGCTTGCGCTGCTCGAAAAGTTCGCCGATGCTCCAAAGGCTGCTGGCGCCTACCACTCCATGAAGGGCGGAGACGAGGACGTCTTCTATCAGGAAGGCGGCGGCAATCGTGCCGATTCCGACCACGAGGAAGACCCACCAATATTTAACTCCCGTGTAATATTCAGTCTTCAAAACGATAGGGTGGAAGAGACCTATCACGAGAAATGTGCAAACGGCAATGATGATGCCAGTGAAATGTAATTCCATATCTTATAAATCTTTTTGTTCCTTAAAGGATGACGTAATCTTGTCTGAAATCACCGGACGAAGTGATATTATCTTGTCCGAAATGTGACTAAATGTATTTCAGAATGCAAAAATACAAAAAAAAGTTCAATCTAGTTTTGTTTCTCTAACTATTTTTCATATCTTTGCAAAAGATAAGATGCGCTCGGCAATAATTCCCGTCGATGACACCTTATTATATATAGGAAAATTATCAAATTAATAATAAAATAACTATGGCTAATAACGCAGAATTAATCAAGCAGTGTGAGGAAAGAGCACAGCAGTGGCTCACTCCTGCTTTTGACGAAGAAACACGTAAGGAAGTACAAGCAATGCTCGATGCAGAGGACAAGTCTGCTCTCGTAGATGCTTTCTATCAGAACTTGGAATTTGGTACAGGTGGTTTGCGTGGCATCATGGGTGCCGGCACCAACCGTATGAACAAGTATATCGTTGGTATGGCTACTCAAGGCTTCGCCAACTACATCCTCAAGGCCTTCCCTGGCCAGGACAATCTCTCTGTTGTCGTAGGTCACGACTGCCGCAACAACTCTCGCCTCTTCGCTGAGACCGTTGCTGCTATCTTCTCTGCCAATGGCATCAAGGCATATCTCTTCGAGGGTCTTCGTCCTACACCAGAGATTTCATTCGCTATCCGTCAGCTCGGTGCCAAGGCTGGTGTCAACGTGACCGCTTCTCACAACCCTAAGGAGTACAATGGCTACAAGGCTTACTGGGAGGATGGAGCTCAGGTTTTGGCTCCTCACGATACTGGTATCATCGATGAGGTGAACAAGGTGAAGATTGAGGATGTGAAGTTTGAGGCTAACTGGGACAAGATTCAGATTATCGGTGGTGAGATGGACTACGACTATATGACAGCCGTTCACTCTGCTATGATCGACCAGGATGTCATCAACCGTCAGAAGGACCTCAACATCGTCTATTCAGCTATGCACGGAACAGGTCGTGTCATCGTACCTCTCTGCCTCCGCTCTTGGGGCTTCCAGAACATCAATGTAGTGCCAGAGCAGATGGTAGTGGATGGCAACTTCCCAACTGTTGTTTCTCCTAACCCAGAGAATGCTGAGGCTATGACCCTCGGTATGAAGCTCGGTACTAAGTTGAACGCCGACCTCGTAGTGGCTACCGATCCAGACGCTGACCGTCTCGCTATCGTTTGCCGTGACGACAAGGGTGAGTGGATGATCATCAACGGTAACCAGACAGCCATGATGTTCTGCTATTATATCATCGAGAACAAGAAGAAGTTGGGCAAGTTGAAGCCAACAGACTTCCTCGTGAAGACTATCGTGACTACAGAGGTAATCGCTGAGATTGCCAAGAAGAACAACGTAGAGCTCCGTGACTGCTACACTGGTTTCAAGTGGATTGCTCGTGAGATTGCTATCTCTGAGGGTAAGCAGGACTACATCGGTGGTGGTGAGGAGAGCTTCGGTTTCTTGCCATACGATAAGGTACGTGATAAGGATGCTCCTGCTTCTATCTGTCTCATCTGCGAGATTGCAGCTTGGGCTAAGGACCAGGGCAAGACTCTCTACGACCTCTTGATGCAAATCTATGCAGAGTATGGTTTCAGCAAGGAGTTCACTGTGAATGTCGTTCGCCCGGGTAAGACTGGTGCTGACGAGATCAAGCAGATGATGGCTGACTTCCGTGCCAACCCTCCACAGGAGTTGGGTGGTAGCAAGGTGGTTACTTGGAAGGACTACCAAACTTTGGAGACCAAGCACGCTGATGGCACAGTAGAGAAACTCAACATGCCTACTACAAGCAATGTGCTCCAGTGGTTCTGCGATGACAACACCAAGGTAAGTGTTCGTCCTTCAGGTACTGAGCCTAAGATCAAGTTCTATATCGAGGTGAAGGATCCATCCTTCAAGTGCGCTGGCTGCTACAACCGTTGCACCAAGGCTGCCGAGGAGAAGATTGAGGCTATCAAGAAGAGCTTGAATCTCGACTAAAGCTTGGATTTCGACAGATAAGAAGAGTTTAAATCTCGATTGATTATTTGAAGACGAGAATCATTCTCGTATATATTTTTCGCCCCATGCGTCAATTTCTGATGCATGGGGCGAAATCGTATTTATTATCTAAGCCGAATGTGCCCTTTCTGTATCGTTAGCATCTTGACCAGCAGGAAGATGAGGATGATGGTGATATAAATGAGGAGTAGTTCCAAAAGGCTCAAATGGATATTCTCGATGCTGGCTCCTGGCAACATCGTGGTGAGACGGAAGATGGTATTGTCGAACTGGGTGATGCTGACGAGGCATCTGACGGCAAGATGCTGGAGAGTGGAAGCAAAGGTGCCTAGCCAAGCGAACCAAGACAACCATGAAAGGGAGAATAGCCAGACGATGGGTGACAGGAAAAAGAGGATGGCGCAAAGATAGAGGATGAAAGTGGCTGACGGAATGGCGATGAAACTGGTGAGGAGTGAGTAGCAGGAGATTCTGCCAAAGTAAAACGCAACGAGCGGAATCGTGCCTATCTGTGCAGCTATGGAAAGGCATAGAAGATTCCATATCCATCGACTCCATGTGTGGGAGAAATGGAATACGGAAGAAATGGATGGAAAGAAAACGAGGATGGACAAGACTGCCAGAAACGACATCTGGAAACTGATGTCGAAAAGATAGAGTGGGGAAATGAAAAGCATGATGATGTAGGCAACGGCTAAGTTGTTGACCGACAGTGCATCCTTCTGTGCGAGGATGGCAAAACTATAGATACTAATCATTGTGGCAGAACGCACGGCACTCGCTGGCATCCCTATTAAAACCACATAACTCCAGATGGCGATGGTGGAGAGACATATCGTCAAGATGGATTTCTTTCTGCCGCCAAGCAACAAGATGAATAGTTGGAAGATGATGCCGATATGCAGTCCGCTCACAGCCAAGACGTGGCTGGTGCCTGCTATGCTATAGGCATCCTTGGTTTCAGCATCGAGAGCCGTCTTGTCGCCCAAAGCCATCGCCGTGATGACGGCATAATCTTGGTCGGAGATTTGCATCTCTCTCATCTTCGACTCTATCTGATTTCTCCATTCATTGGCTTGGAGCAAGGTGCGGTCGAGTGCTGATAAGTCTTCATAGGATTCTATGTGACTGGTAGCTTGGCTCTTGTCTATCTCGTGTGAGGTGAGAGTTCCACCTATGCAGAAAATACAGAGATAGAGGGCGAGGCATTGCTGCGAGATGTGCTGGCGATAATAGATGGCTATGCCAAATGAGAGGAGGGTGGCGATGAGCCAAGCGAGTGAGCTCCAAGGAAAATGGAGGTATCGGGCAGTCAGAATACCAACTGTCAGAAGAATGCCGATTCGGATGGCTGGGGTGAAAAGTTGACCTTTGTGTATCATTTTAGATTAAAAAGAAACTCCCTGTTCGAAGCGATAACTTCGGGCAGGGAGTTTCGTCTTCTTATATATTTAGTTGTTGTTCATGAGCTTGTTGCCGCTCATTAAATAATCTTGTCTTACTTGCTCAGGTTGGCGATGGTAGCAATCATGGCTGCGATGCTAGACATGCTGGTACCGAGACTCATGGTCTCAGCCACACTCATCTTGCGTTTCAACTTGGCAGGAACTACAATCTCGCAGCCTGGTTGAACTTTGGCTCCATGACTTACCTTAGCCACCTTACCATTCATATAAATAATGTATGCCTTATTCTTGACAGCATCGGAGGCAAAGCCACCAGCTTGGTCGATGTAGTAAGAAGCGCGCTTGCCCTTCTCGTAACCCACTGTGTTGGCATACATCACAGCGCCATTGATCTTGACGGTTCCATTGTATTGAGGAACAACCAGTCGGTCGCCTTCACGAAGAACCAAGTCGTCATCGCTGCCTGGATGTTTGATGGCTTCCGACAAGTCGATGCCAACAGGATATTCATCAGGCACATTGAACTTCTCCAAGTCTGCGTTTTTGGCACTTTCTGCCACTTGTTGCAAGTTGCTTCCGCTGTTGCTGCTGGCAGCCAACTGGAGGAGGTTCTTCTGCTGTTGCTCACGCTGCATCTTCAATACCGCTTCCATACGAGCCTTTTCGGTATCGTTGGCCTTTCGGATGAGGCGAGCACCCTTGAGGTATGCCTCTTTGGTAGAACCGCCTGCCTTCTTGAAGAGGTCGCTCAGACGTGCATTTCGCTTGGTCAAGGTATAGGCACCTGCAAAGAGTACCTCGCCCTCGATGGTGACATTCTGTTGCTCGGTATAACCCGGACTTTTTCTGATGAAAACCTCATCGAATGGCATGAGGATGAAGCCCGGTGTGCCGTCGATGACGAAGCCATCCTTGAGAGATAGCGTATAAGTCTGGGCTATCAAACTGTCTGGTCGCAAAGCCTTGGCGTCAGAGACACGGCGGCTCACGTTGACATTGACAACAGATGCCTTGTCGGTCAAACCACCCGCCTGAAGAACGAAGTCTTCGATGGTCTCATTGTCGGCATACTTGTATGTGCCAGGGAAGAGGACCTCGCCACGGATGGTGATGGTGCGCTCGTTCATCTTATCTTGTCGGGTAGGGATGAAGAGTACATCGTTTTCCTTCAAAGGAATGTCGGCTACCTTGCCGCTCATGATGCCCTCGACATCTACGCTGACAACTTCCAGCGAGCGGTCGGTCTTCATGCGGTGCATCACGGCACGGGCTTTAAATGCATCCTCCGTCAATCCCTCTGCATGTTCTATCAAGGAACGAACACTGTTGACTTGTTCGCCGAGATTGTACATACCAGGGCGGAAGACAGCTCCTCTCACTTCTACAGTGTTGGCATAACGGTTGAGGATAGGCTCCACGGTAACGGAGTCGCCGTCAGCGATGCGGAAGCTAGCGAAGTCGAACTCCTCGACGTTATAGACGGAGTATTCACGTCCCGTCTTGCGGTTGACACGCACTGACTTCTTGTAGGCATCGCCAGTGAAGCTTCCTGCGTACTTCAACAATGAGTTGATGCTCTCATTCTTCTTCATCTCGTAGAACATAGGGCGCTTAACCTTACCGGTGATGTTGACGAGGCAGTCGTAAGGACCCACTACGATGACATCATTGTCGGCGAGACGTACATTGCCGGTCAACTTACCATTCAAGATGTAATCGTAAATATCTACTACAGTGACGAGACGATTGTTTCTATATACCTTAATATTACGTAGAGTACCGAGGTCATTGATGCCGCCAGCCATATAGAGGGCATGGAAGACAGTGGCGAATGCCGAGAGGGTGTAGGTTCCCGGTGCCTTCACCTCACCCATCACATTGACCATGATGGTCTTGGTCTGTCCTACGGTCAATCTGATCTTGCTGGAAGAATAGCGACTGCCCACAGTGCCGCGCAAACGAGCATTGGCTTGTGAGACGGTGAGACCGCTGATGCTGACAGGACCATAACCTTCGATGGTGACGGTTCCGTCTGGTGATACGGTATCCTGGATGGTTTTCTGGGATGCACCATAGATGTCGATGATGACAGCATCGCCAGGACCCAGGCGATAGTTCTGTGGAGTGGCGATATTCATGTTAGGCTCGAAGGTCAAGCTCTTATTATTAAATATGTCACGTCCGAACACTTTGGAACTCTTTTTCTGTGGTTCTATGTCAGGATACATGCTCGACATCTCATTCTGTATCGCCATGTATTCATCTTCATCAGAGTTGTCGGTTGATTCAGCACTTACACGATAGTTGCTGCGATTGGTCACGTCTTGGTGGGTCGCATTTGGTGTACTTGTGCTAGGATTGGTGTTCTTGGCATAGTCCGCTCTTGTCTTGCCATTGTTGGCGCGGAGACGAGATGGGGTAGCGGAAGCCTTTCCGCTCACATTATCCAGTCCGCCCTGCTTGGCTTCTCGTTCATAACGAGCACGAACACGACGAATCTGTGAGATGTCAACGCCACGCTGCATCAACTTGGTGACAATCTGCGAGTTGGAAGTACCAGAGTTGTGTTCCTTGACCACAAAACTCATCACTTGGTCGTCCGTCATGCTCGATGACTGTGCCATCGCCATGGAGGAGACCATGAAAAGCATGAGCGAAAAGATGATAAATTTCTTCATTTCTTTTTTCTTTTTATACCTTTTTATAAATAACTAGAAAACTTGCTATTTGTTGCAAATCATCAGTTATTTCTTGAATCCGAAGATACGTTTGATGAATTTCTTCACCACGTTTTCCTTCTTCTGTGGGTTGACGATAGGTGTTGGCTTGCGGGATGCCGTCTTGTCGCTAGACTTCTTCTGGGCTACGCCTCTGCCACGACCATTGCTTCCAGGACGAACATTCTCAGCGTTGTTCTTGCGCTGTGAATTGCCATTGTTCTTGCCATTCTGGCGGTTGTCGTTTGGACGATTGTCGTTAGGGCGATTACCATTCTGGCGGTTGCCTTGTTTCTGGCGATTACCCTGGGCATTTCTATTGCCTTGCTTGTTTTCACCCTGTTGGTTGTTGCCTCTTTCCCCTTGCTGGTTGTTGCCTCTTTGCTTGTTTCTAGCGTTGTTTCTCTGTCTGTTCTTGTTTGCTTGTTGATTCTCGCCCTGCTGAGCACCATTATTGCTCGGTTGGTTACCATTAGTCTGGACATCAGTTTCCCCTTGTGGGCGAGCAGCCTTTTCTTGTCGATTGTTTCTGTTGTTTGGCTTGCGCTTGTGGGCAGTCTGGTCACGGTCTTTCTGACGGCGGCTCTTGGCGCTTGTCTTTCCGTTCTTTCCAGCCTTGGTAGGCTTGTTGAGCTTCACGTACTCTGGTCCCTCTCCACATCCCTCAGGCAATGGCATCTTCTCTACCACCTTCTCCAGGAATTTCTCGATCTGTTGGAACCAGTACATATCCATCTCGTTGACCAATGTGATGGCTCTACCATCGCGGTCTGCACGAGCGGTACGACCGATACGGTGTACATAGTCCTCGGTGTCGTGAGGTACATCGAAGTTGATGACAAGTGTGATGTCATCGATGTCGATGCCACGAGCCACGATGTCGGTAGCCACGAGTACATCTATCTGTCCACTCTTAAACTTGAACATGATGTCGTCACGCTCAGCCTGTGTGAGGTCGGAGTGCATAGCGCCACAGTTAATTTTTTGCTGGGCTAGGGCTGCATTCAGTTGCTTCACTTTCATCTTACTTCCGCAGAAGATGATGACACGTTTCAGGTCACCAGCCTTGAAGATGTCCTTGATGATGTTCAACTTCTGTGCCTCGTAGCAAACGTATGCTTCCTGCTTGATTTTCTCTGCAGGTTTGCTGACTGCCAACTTGATTTCCACAGGATTCTTGAGCAATGTCTTTGCCAGTTCCTCTATCTTGTTAGGCATCGTGGCAGAGAACATGATGGTCTGGCAAGTCTTAGGGAGTTTCTTGGCGATAGTCATGATGTCCTCAGAGAAACCCATGTCGAGCATACGGTCAGCCTCGTCGAGTACGAAGAAGCTTACCTTGCTGAAATCCACGTTGCCCATATTGATGTGGGTGATGAGACGGCCTGGTGTGGCGATGACCACGTCGGCTCCCATACGAAGACTCTTGAGCTCCTGGTCGTAGCGGCTGGCATCGTTGCCACCATAAACAGCCACGCTGATTACGCCGTTCAGATAGTAACTGAATCCCTGCATGGCTTGGTCTATCTGTTGTGCTAGCTCACGAGTAGGTGACATGATGACACAGTTGATGGCATCCTCAGGATAGCCACCATCATCCAACTTGCTCAAGATAGGCAAGAGGTATGCTGCGGTCTTGCCAGTACCAGTCTGTGCTACGCCGAGCACATCCTTGCCATTCAATATTTCAGGGATACATTTTTCTTGTACAGGGGTGCATGTGTCGAAGTGCATGTCGTATAGCGAATCGAGCACATTGTCGTTTAAATCTAATTCGTCGAAATACATCTATTTTATATTATAAATGATAAATTGTAAATGATAAATGAGAGCCAACGCCATCTTGCCATTGGAAGGAACGATAATGGCGTAGCCCTATTCTTAATTCTTAACTTCTAATTCTTAATGACGTCTTACCTCGGTGCCTTGCGGTAACAGAAGTAAGCCACAACGGCAAAGAGGATGTTTGGCATCCATGCTGCCAACATAGGCGGGAAATTCGCCTGGATGGCAAAGGTAGCCGAAATCGTTTGCAACAGAATGTAACCAAAGCTGAGGGCAAGTCCGACACCCAAAGCCAAACCCATACCTCCTTTACGCTTCTTGGCTGATAGCGAGAGACCGATAATCGTCAAGATGAAGGAGGCGAAGGAGGAGGCGATACGCTTGTGGTATTCCACCTGGTACTGCACCACATTGCCAGAGCCACGGTCTATCTGCTTGCCTATGTATGCTTTCAGTTCCGGACTGGTGAATGTCTCCTGCTGTCCCTTGGAATATACCAAGTCGGTAGGTTCCATCGAGATCAATGTGTCTTTTTCGGCACCGCTCGTGATATGTTCCCTCATACCTTGCAACTTACGTACCTTCCAACTTCTGATCTTCCAGTGATACTTCGAGTCGGAAATGGTGTCGTATTGTATCTCCATCGCTGTGAGGTGGCTCACCAACTTCTTGTCCTGAAACTTATCTAGACAAAAGCCATATCCTCGTTTGGAGGAGTTGTCGTAATGCTGGATGTAAGCGATGACACCACGATCTACTTGCAGCTGAACATTGTCGGCTGAGGTTATCTTGCTCTTCTTCTTGTACATCGTCTCGAAGTTCTGTCGGATGACAGTTCCGTGGGGAATGACATAGGCAGAAAGTGTGTAAGAAAGAGCGGAGAGCATGACACAGGTGATCATGTAAGGGCGCATCAGTCGCTTGAATGAGGTACCAGATGCCAATATGGCGATAATCTCGGAATTGCCAGCCATCTTCGTGGTGAAGAGGATGACGGCAATGAAGACAAATAAGGCACTAAACAAGTTGGCGAAGTACGGCACAAAGTTGGCGTAGTAATCGAAGACGATGGCACGCAAGGGTGCATGGTTCTCGGTAAACTTCGCCAAGTTGTCGTTGACGTCGAAGACGATGGCTATGGAGATAATCAGTGCGATACTGAAAAAGTAATAGCCCACGAATTTCTTGATGATGTACCAGTCCAGTCGCTTGACGTATCTCAGTGGGTTGAAGAACCTGAGAAACCTCAAGAACCTAAGTTTGTGGGCTAGCCATTTCGTGGCCTTGATGAGCCATGCGAAATGCTTCTCAAACCATCGCTCAAACTTGTATCTTCTGCGATGTTTCCTTATTTGTTGAAACTGTTTCATTTCACTCCTTGATGATTAAATTCTTTGACCTAATTGGTCGATGATGGAACGTTTCCATTGTACGAAGTCTCCTTGCTCTATATGCTGGCGTGCATCTGTTACCAGTCGCAGATAGAAAGCGAGGTTGTGGATGCTGGCGATTTGCATGGCGAGGAGTTCCTGAGCCTTGAACAGATGGTGCAGGTATGCCTTTGTGGTAGTGCGGTCGATGTCGCAACCGTCTGGATCGACAGGGCTGAAATCCATCTCCCACTTCTTGTTGCGCATGTTCATCGTACCATTGTAGGTGAAGAGCATGGCGTTGCGACCATTGCGGGTTGGCATCACGCAGTCGAACATATCGACACCTCGCTCGATGGCTTCGAGGATGTTTTGTGGTGTACCTACTCCCATCAAGTAGCGAGGCTTGTCCTTTGGCAAAATCTCGTTGACCACCTCTATCATCTCATACATCACCTCGGTAGGTTCTCCTACGGCAAGACCGCCGATGGCATTTCCGTCTGCTCCCTTGTCGGCAACAAACTTGGCTGCTTCTCTTCTCAACTCTGGGAAGGTACAACCCTGCACGATAGGGAAGAGACTCTGGTTGTAACCATAGAGAGGTTCGGTCTCATTGAAACGCTTGAGGCAACGGTCCAGCCAGCGCTGTGTCATCTCAAGGCTCTTCTTGGCATACTGGAAGTCGCTTTGTCCTGGAGGACACTCGTCGAGAGCCATCATGATGTCGGCACCGATGATGCGCTCTGTGTCCATCACGTTCTCTGGGGTAAAGATATGTTTGCTTCCGTCGATATGCGAACGGAACTCGCAACCTTCCTCTCTCAACTTACGGATACCGGTGAGCGAGAAAACTTGGAAACCACCACTGTCGGTGAGGATAGGACGCTCCCAGCCATTGAATCCATGCAAGCCGCCTGCTGCCTTCATGACCTCAAGTCCTGGACGGAGGTAGAGGTGATAGGTATTGCCCAGGATAATCTGAGCCTTCACTTGGTTGCGAAGCTCGTCGAAGTGGACTCCCTTCACAGAACCTACGGTTCCCACAGGCATGAAGATTGGAGTCTTGATCTGTCCGTGGTCGGTGGTGATGATGCCAGTGCGGGCATCGCTTGCCTTATCTGTTACTTGTAGTTCGAATTTCATATTCTACTAGTTGTTCAAATGTTATTTATCTTCCTTCTTTCTTTCTTCTTCGATTATTTATCTTCCTTCTTTTCTTCTTCGATAGTGAAGTCTATCGGGTTGTCCACCTTCTCGTCGGTGAGGGCGAACTTCCATACCTCGGCTACGTTCTCCACATAGTGGAATGTCAATCCCTTGCGATACTGCTCAGGGATGTCCTCGATATCCTTCTGGTTTACTTGGCACATCACGATGTCGGTGATGCCGGCACGCTTGGCTGCGAGTATCTTCTCCTTGATACCACCCACAGGGAGCACCTTGCCTCGAAGGGTAATCTCGCCCGTCATGGCTGTGTTCTTGCGCACCTTTCGCTGGGTCAATGCCGAAGCGATGCTGGTGGCGATGGTGATGCCTGCCGAAGGTCCATCCTTAGGAGTCGCTCCCTCTGGTACATGGATATGGATGTTCCAGTTGCTGAAGATGCGATAGTCGATGCCGAGCAAGTCGATGTGCGCCTTGACGTATTCCAAGGCGATAATTGCTGACTCCTTCATCACGTCGCCGAGGTTACCTGTCAAGGTCAACTTGCCTGCCTTTCCTTTGCTCAGCGAGGTCTCAATGAAGAGAATCTCACCGCCTACGGAAGTCCAGGCGAGTCCTGTTACGACACCGGCATAGTCGTTGCCTTGGTAGATGTCGCGGTTGAATGGTGGGTTGCCCAGGAGAGAGGTTACCTCGGTAGGAGTGATGTTGGTGTTGTCCAACTCTTCCTCGTAAGCTAACTTGTATGCCATCTTGCGCAAAGCCTTGTTGATTTGCTTCTCCAACTGGCGCACGCCACTCTCTCTCGTATATTTCTCGATGATGGTCTCAAGGGCAGCCTTGTTGAACTTAATCTTCGGGGTGTATTTGTTGAGTCCTGTATTGTCCAACTCACGAGGCACCAAGTGACGCTTGGCAATCTCTATCTTCTCCTCGGTGATGTAACCGCCCACCTCGATGAGTTCCATACGGTCGAGCAGTGGACGAGGGATGGAGCTGAGGTCGTTGGCAGTGGCGATGAAGAGTACCTTCGACAGGTCGTAGTCGATGTCGAGATAGTTGTCGTGGAACGCCTTGTTCTGCTCTGGGTCGAGTACTTCAAGAAGTGCCGACGAAGGGTCGCCGTTGAAGTTGGCTTGTGCTATCTTGTCTATTTCGTCAAGGATGAACACAGGGTTGGCACTTCCTGCCTTCTGGATGTTCTTGACGATGCGTCCCAGCATAGCTCCGATGTAAGTACGGCGATGACCACGAATCTCAGCCTCGTCGTGCAAACCGCCCAATGACATTCTCACATACTTGCGGTTCATCGCCTTGGCTATGCTCTTGCCCAAACTGGTCTTGCCGACTCCCGGAGGACCATAGAGGCAGAGGATAGGACTCTTGAGGTCGTCACGCAAAGCTCTCACTGCCAGATACTCCAAGATGCGCTCTTTCACCTTCTCCATGCCATAGTGGTCCTTGTCGAGCACCTTCTTGGCATGCTTCAGGCTCAGGTCGTCCTTGGTACATTCATCCCAAGGCAAATCCACCAAGGTCTGGAGATAGTTGATTTGGGTGGAGTAGTCTGGACTTTGTGGGTGAAGCGTATCGAGTTTCTTGAATTCTTTTTGGAAAGTCTTCTCCACATTCTCGTTCCATTTCTTGGTCTTAGCCTTGTCGAGAATCTCTTTTTTCTCCGGACTCATATCGTTGCCGCCCAACTCTTCCTTGATGTTCTTGAGTTGCTGTTGCAAGAAGTATTCACGCTGCTGCTCGTCGATGTCGTTCTTGGTCTTTCTTCTGATGTCAGATTGGAGAGCGTACATTTGCATCAACACGTTTTCCATCTTCAGTGCTTCTATGATACGGTCTTTCACCTTATCCATGCAGAGCAGTTTCATCTTGTCTTCTACGGTGAAAGGCATGGAAGAGAAGATGAAGTTCGGACGAACCAATGGGTTGGATATGTTGTTGAGGGCATATTCCGCCTCGTTTGGCATATCCTCGCAAGCATGAATCAACTGGATGGTCTGTGCTCGGAGTGTCTGCTGCAAGAGGGCGAATTCTGCGTCGTCCTTCTCTGGCCAACCTTCGGAGACGCTTTCTACTTCACCCTCGTAGAAAGGTACCGATTGGGTAATCTTGTTCAACTTGCATCTACCCAATCCTTGGGCTACGATGGTAGTCTGTCCCTCTTGTCCAGGCAAGTCGATCATCTTGATGAGACGGCAGAAGACGCCAATCTCGTAGAGGTCTTCTTGCGTAGGATTTTCTTCGTCGGAATCTTTTTGGGCGAAAGCACAGAAGATAGATTCGCCCTTCTTTTGCTGTTGGAAATGTTCTAGTACAGCAACGCTTTGACTTCTTCCGAGGATGATAGGGGTGAGAACGGTAGGGAAAAGAACGAGGTCCCTAGTACAAAGGATAGGGTAAATGCCCTTTTCTCTATCTTTGATTAATTCTGTTACATCGCCTTCGTAGTCGGCAATCATGTGAACTTGATTATCTCTATAATTACTCATATCTTTTTATAATTCCATTTTGACTTGCAAAGATAGGACTTTTTGATGAAATACAGGTGCTAAAGATACAATTTTTAATATAATAATGTGTGTTTTCTGCTTTTTTCGGTCTCTTCGTTACGGAAAAGTAAAATATATCGTGGTTTTCTGCGTTCTTGTTGAGTGAATGTTAATGGATGATAGAGTTTACAGAAAAGTTGGTATGAGTAGTTTTCAATTCAAACAGTTTGAGGTGTCGCAAGACCGTTGTGCCATGAAGGTGGGTACGGATGGCGTGCTGCTGGGAGCTTGGGCTTCGGGGGGCAAGCGTATACTGGATATTGGTAGTGGAACGGGCTTGATTTCCTTGATGATGGCTCAGCGTTTTCCTGAGGCGAAAGTCGTGGGCATCGACATCGATGAGGATGCTTGCAGTCAGGCTCGTGAGAATGTGTCGGCTAGTCCTTTCAGAGATAGAGTCTCCATAGAGCATTGCCGTTTGCAAGATTTTGGACTGGACGGCAAGGGAACTTTGGCTGAAGTCAGTAGAAACTTGATGGAATTGAATCGGCAGGAGAAAGAGAAGATGGAGCTGCTTGAAATGGTAGATGAGTTGAGATTCGATGCGATAGTGAGCAATCCTCCTTTCTTCTTGAATAGCTTGAAAAATCCCGACAAAAAACGCTCTATGGCACGCCATGCGGATTCCTTGCCTTTTCGTGACTTGTGGATGGGCGTGAAAAGGTTGCTTTCCGATGATGGCGTGTTCTCTGTAATTCTTCCTGTGGAAGTAGTTGAACAGTTTGAGGCAGAAGCTTGTTTCCTAGGATATTATAAAACTCGTCAATGCGCTATTAAGACGGTGGAAAGAAAGGCTCCGAAACGCTATCTTCTCGCTTTCTCTAGGCATTGGGGAGGGATGATGGAAAATGTCACGGAAACGATGATGTCTAGTGACGGAAGTCGAAGCGAATGGTATGCGAAAATAACGGACGAATTCTATTTGTAAGTTTCTCGTTCTCCTAGGGAGTGTCTTTATTACAAGCTTTTGTATCTCCATCCAAAGGCTTTGTATGTACATCGTAAACCTTTGTATGTACATCCAAAGCCTTTGGATGGAGATTTTGTATAGGGGGAGAGATAGTTTTCTACCTTTGTGAGAATAGCTTTCCCTAAAAAGAGGGATAGCTATCTTCCTTATAAGTTCAACTTCCTTTGCACGAATTTGCTGAGAGCCTCCACCTTTTTGCCTTGGCGGGATATGTCTTCCCTGACGGCGTTGATGTCGTTGAAGAACTCGGCGAAAGCAGTCTGGATGGCATTAGGCTTGCGGGCATTCTTGTCGGCATGCGGATTGACCACTACCTTGATGCCTTTTTCCTCCAAGTGAACATCTATCTCGGCACCCGACATGACAGGGTCGCCATCATAATGGATGACACCAGCCTTGCTGCGGGTGATGTGGAGCTTCTTGCACTTGAAGGTCTTGATCTTGGAGTTCTTGTCCAAGGTCTTGTTGAACATGTCGAAACTCACCTGAGGTGCTTCCAAAACATCAAATGGCTCCATGATGATTACGTCCATAAGTCCGTCACTCATAGAGGCTTGTGGTGCAATGTAGGCATTGTTTCCATATTGTGATGCGTTGGCACACGAGATGAGGAAAGCCTTGTATTGTTTGGTGCCAGTCTCGTCTTCCAAAGTGTACGTCTCAGGCTTGTATTTGAGTCCTTCTCTCAAGATATTCTCGGCATAACTGATAGGGCCTCTCTTGCCGCTTTCCGCAAATTTCATGCTGACAAAGGCGTCGAATCCCATGCCGCAGGTGCAGAAGAAAGGGTAATCGTTGATGACTCCATAGTCCAAGTCGTGAATCTCGCACTGATTGATGATCTCGATGCTTTTCCCGATATTCATCGGGATGAGCAAGTGACGGGCGAGACCATTGCCCGATCCACAAGGGATGATGCCCAGGGCAGTATCGGAGTGTACGATGGAGCGAGCCACCTCATTGACAGTGCCATCGCCCCCGACAGCTACAACGATGTCAATATGGTTGTTCTTGGCTTCTGTCGCAATTTCAGAAGCGTGTCCAGCTCTTTCAGTCATTCTAATCTCGTACTCAAAAAGCTCCTTGTCCAAAGTAGAATCGATCAGGCTCGGTATGCCAGCTTTGCTGCTCGTGCCTGAAATGGGGTTCATGATGAATACTATTTTTTTCTTCATTCAGATGCAATGTTATTGTATAGTTAATGCAATGCTCTTGTATTATTTTTGATGCAAAAGTAACAAAAAACACTGTAAAATGCGTAAATTATAGGCGAAAAAAACGCTGAAGTATAACTTTCTTAGAAAAAAATAGGATTTATAAGTTCTTTTTTGTATCTTTGCACCCTGAAAATAAAGAAAATATTAAAGTACACCTATTAATAATGGGACAATTACAAGAAAGATACAAGAATTATCGTGAACCACAGAAGTACATGGCTGCCGGTGTGTATCCTTACTTCCGTGAAATCACAAGTAAGCAGATGACAGAGGTAACCGATATTGATGGTCATAAGATTTTGATGTTCGGTTCTAATGCTTATCAGGGTTTAACCAACGACCAGCGCGTAATCGATGCTGCCAAGGCTGCGCTCGACAAGTATGGTTCTGGCTGTGCAGGAAGCCGTTTCCTCAATGGTACCCTTGACTTGCACGTTCAGTTGGAAAAGGAACTGGCTGAGTTTATTGGTAAGGACGAGACACTTTGCCTCTCTACAGGTTTCTCTGTAAACCAAGGTGTTTTGGCTTGCGTTGTAGGTCGTAACGACTATATCATCTGCGACGATCGTGACCACGCTTCTATCGTAGATGGTCGCCGTCTCTCATTCGCTACTCAGCTTCACTACAAGCACAACGACATGGAAGACTTGGAGCGCGTGCTCGCTAAGCTCCCTCAGGAGGCTATCAAACTGATCGTTGTTGACGGTGTGTTCTCTATGGAGGGTGACCTCGCCAACTTGCCTGAGATCGTGAAGTTGAAGCACAAGTACAACTGCTCTATCATGGTCGATGAGGCTCATGGCTTGGGCGTATTTGGTAAGCAGGGTCGTGGCGTTTGCGACCATTTCGGCTTGACCGATGAGGTGGATCTCATCATGGGTACATTCTCTAAGAGTTTAGCATCTATCGGTGGTTTCATTGCATCTGACAAGGATACGATCAACTTCCTCCGTCATAACTGCCGCACTTATATCTTCAGTGCTTCCAACACTCCAGCTGCTACTGCTGCCGCACTTGAGGCATTGCACATCATCGAGAATGAGCCAGAGCGTTTCGAGAATCTTTGGAATGTTACCAACTATGCTTTGAAGCGCTTCCGTGAGGAAGGTTTCGAGATAGGTGAGACAGAGAGTCCTATCATCCCACTTTATGTGCGTGATGCAGAGAAGACTTTCCTTGTAACCAAGAAGGCTTACGATCGTGGTGTGTTCATCAACCCTGTGATTCCTCCAGCATGTGCTCCTCAGGACACATTGGTACGTTTCGCTTTGATGGCTACTCATACCAAGGAGCAAGTAGAGCAGGCTGTTGTTATCTTGAAGCAGATTTTCGTAGAGGAAGGTATCATCAAGTAATTTTTGCTGATGACTACTTTCATCAACTAAGCAATGTATGGTGTCGAAAATGGCTATATATAATAAGGTCAAGCTCAACTTTCGGGTTGGGCTTGACCTTTGTTGTTTGAGAGGGCGGTATTTCGTTTCTTAGGTTGCTATTATTCAACATTATTTTACGATGAAGTCATTAAAGGAATTATATAGAGTGGGCAAGGGGCCTTCGAGCAGTCATACGATGGGACCCCAACGTGCCGCTCGTCTCTTTTTGAAACGTTGTGGCAATGCCTCGCTGTATGAGGTGATCCTCTATGGCAGTCTGGCTGCTACCGGAAAGGGACACATGACGGATGTTGCCATCGAAGAGGTCATCCAACCTCGTCATTCCGTCAAAATCATTTGGAAACCTCAGGTCTTCTTGCCTTTCCATCCCAACGGCATGAAGTTTGTCGCTAAGGATGTGGATGGTGACGTCTTGGACGAATGGACGGTCTATAGCATCGGCGGTGGTGCCTTGTCGGAAGGCGAGGACGACCAGTCGGAGCTGGGGGCCAAGGATGTCTATGAACTGAATAAGTTGGGTGAAATCCAACAGTGGTGCTATGACAACGGACGTTCTTTCTGGGAGTATGTGGAGAAATGCGAAGGAAAGGAAATCTGGGACTATCTTGATATGGTGTGGCAAACGATGAAACAAGCGATCAAGAATGGTCTTGACCATGAAGGCGTGTTGCCTGGTCCTTTGAATTTGCCTCGCAAGGCGGCTACTTACTATACGAAGGCAAAGGGCTATCGTGCCTCACTCCAGAGCAGAGGACTCGTCTATTCGTATGCCTTGGCTGTGAGCGAGGAGAATGCGTCGGGCGGTACTATCGTGACGGCTCCTACTTGTGGCGCATGTGGTGTCTTGCCTGCGGTGTTGTATCACATGCACACTTCTCACGATATGAGTGAACAGCGCATCCTCCGTGCTTTGGCTACAGCAGGTTTGGTGGGCAATGTGGTGAAACAGAATGCTTCCATCAGTGGTGCCGACGTGGGATGTCAGGGCGAGGTAGGCGTGGCTTGTGCGATGGCTTCGGCTGCTGCTTGCCAGTTGTTTGGTGGTAGTCCTGCCCAGGTAGAATATGCGGCAGAGATGGGATTGGAGCATCACTTGGGTATGACTTGCGACCCTGTCTGCGGCTTGGTTCAGATACCTTGCATCGAGCGAAATGCCTTTGCCGCGGCTCGTGCCCTCGATGCCGACCTGTATGCCTCCTTCTCGGATGGACACCACAGTGTGTCGTTTGATAGAGTGGTGGAGGTGATGCGACAGACTGGTCATGACTTGCCATCACTTTATAAGGAGACATCCGAGGGCGGTCTTGCCAAGGGATTTTCGGGAAAATATAAATAATCCTTTGGAAAGGAAACTGAAGAAAAGGTATGTAACGGAATTGAACTTCTCTCGAAATGGGAAGCGTTATGGGATATAAAAAATCTCAGGAGTATCAATGGATATTCCTGAGATTTTTCTTTTTATTAGAGCTTCTTGCCTAGTGCAAGGGCTGCGATGACGTTGGCTCCCATTGTCGTCAACTTTTCTGCAAATCGGCATACGGAACCGCCCGATGCGATGATGTCGTCGAAGAGCAAGACGTCTTTTCCCTGGAGAGCGTCTGTAGGGAGCGTGTATTCTTCGCCTTCCTCATTCCAGGTCAGGAGTGGGTAGGCATTGGTCATTCCTGTGTTCTCACAGACCTGCTGACTGAATTGCTCAAAGCGTCTTGCAGTGTTGGCTTGTGTGGAAGCTGGGATGCAGACAAAGGTGAACTGCTGGGCTGCATCACCAAAACAACTCTTGATGAGGGCGGTGATGTCAGAAATCGCCTTCGACAAAGCTTGTTGGTGGTCGTTTTCCGTTGTCAGTTCCGAGTTGCCCTTGAAGTTGACGATATAGTCGCGCTTCTCCCAGTCTTCGGATGACAATTCGAAGTTTCCGTATGCGTTGTACGACGCATAATCCACTACCCACTTGTAGGGTAGTCCATTCTGAAGACATTTCCAGTCTTGGGTAATCTTTGAGTAATCTGCCATAACTTTTGTCTAATAAAAGGTTGAATAGTGCAAAAGTAGGCATTATTTTTGAATAATCTAGCATTTTAGTCTTAATTTTCCGAAAAACTTAGTAATTTTGTAGCCGTTTATATAAATAAGGTATAACTTATGACGAGAAAGAGTAAACTTCACGAGGTTAGAGATTACGTTATCATAGCATTGGCTATGTTGATTGGCAGTATAGGATTGAATGTGTTCCTATTGCCCAATCATATCACGATGGGCGGTATCGGTGGTATTGCCTCCATCCTTTGTTGGGGATTTGGCATCCCTGTGTCTGTGTCTTATTTTGCGCTCAACGCATTCTTGCTGCTGATAGCTTTTCGCATATTGGGATGGCAGTTTTGTGTGAAGACGCTTTATGCCATCTCCCTCTTTGCCATCTCCACACGTATCATCGAGAATTATGGTGGCACGATTACCTTGCTCCACGATCAACCGTTTATGGCTACCGTGGTGGGAGCTTTCTTCATGGGAGGTAGTGCCGGACTGGGTTTGTCGTGCAATGGAAGCACGGGTGGTTCAGATACCGTGGCGGCTATGATCAACAAGTACTATAATATCTCGTTGGGGCATGCCATCTTGATTTGCGACCTCCTCATCGTCACAAGCAGTTATTTCGTGTTGAAGAGTTGGGAGATGGTAATCTATGGTTATGTTTGCCTGTTTGTGTCATCACTTTGTGTGGATCATGTCATCAATACCTTGCGTCGCTCGGTGCAGTTTTTCATCATTTCGGACAAATATCTCGAACTGAGTGCAGCCATCAACACCGCTGCCGACCGTGGTTGTACGGTGATGGATGGTCATGGTTGCTACAGTGGCAAGGATGTTCACATGCTTTTTGTATTGGCACGCCAGCGCGAATCACAGAAAATCTTCCGTTTGATAGATGAGATAGATCCAACGGCTTTTGTGAGCCAAAGTGCGGTAATTGGTGTCTATGGATTGGGTTTTGACCGCTTTAAAGTGGGTAAAAAGACAAAAAAAGAGATAAATGTGAAAAAAGATGCGGAAAAATTTGGTGGAATCAAATAATAGTAGTATCTTTGCACTCGCAATTCAGAAATGAGGCTTAGAACGATTAAAATGAGTTC
>FR893247.1:37394-61504 GCA_000436035.1 Prevotella sp. CAG:732
GGTTCGAATCCTGTCGCCCCGACAAAAAGCTAAGAGGTTTCGACTTCTTAGCTTTTTTGTTTATTTAAGCATTTGTGTTTTTGCAGGAATCTTTGATTGGATAACATATTAAATGTAATTGACTTATGATTATTACGATTGCACGCCAATGCGGCTGTGGTGCCATCAACGTGGGAAGGTTGCTGGCTGAACATTATGGCATTCCCTTCTATACCCGTAAAAGTTTGCTCGAAATGGCTCGTGAGAGAGGGGTTCTCGACGAGATGGAGGCTTTCTTCGATGAGCGTCCAGTCGATGAGTTGCTCTTCGCCATGTCTTCGTATGGTGAAAGTCGTCATCTTCTCACCGAGAAGCCATTGCGTACCTTGGCTGACATGGTAGGGGAGGAGAATTGCGTCATCATCGGTAGATGTGGCAACTACATCTTCCGTCATCGCAAGGACTTGGTGTCGGTATTCCTGAAAGGTTCGCTTGATGCTCGCATCGCCAACATCCAGGCTGAACAAAACCTCTCTGCCGAAGAAGCGAAAGAGTTTGTGGAGCATGTCGATGATTGCCGTGTGGCTTATCATAAGTATTATACTGACTTGACGTGGGGTAATGCGGATGACTATGACATCTGTCTCGACTGTGATCGCTTGGGTGCGGAACAGACGGCGGCGATGATTGAGCATTATGTGAAGGAAGTAGGAAGTAAGACAGAGTAAAAAGATTGTGGGAAAATGAAGTATCTGATTCAATTTTTGATTATTATTGCTTTCTCTTTTGCTGGCGAATTGTTGCATTACTGTTTGCCATTGCCTATCCCTGCCAGTATCTATGGCATCATCTTGCTGTTTCTGGCTTTGGAGATGAAGTGGGTGAGCGTGAAGGATATTAGAGAGACGAGTGCTTTCTTGATAGCCGTGATGCCAGTGATGTTTATTCCGGCAGCCGTCGGACTGATGGATTCCTGGAAATCCATCGGAAAGTCGTGGCTGGCATACATTGTGGTTACGGTGGTGAGCACCTTCGTTGTGATGGGTGTTTCTGGAAAGGTGACCCAGGGTGTGATCCGTGCTCACAAGAGTAAGAAAAATGAGAAGAGTGGCGAGGCGTAATCGTCTTGACTCTGGTTCTTAACTATGTATAATTGGGTTCTTATATATATAATAAGGTAAGATAAATATGGGTGTTTTTCAGAATTCTGTGTTTTTCGGTGTGTTGGTAAGCTTGGCATCCTATGGCATTGGCATGGCTGTGAAGCGCAAGACTGGTTGGTCGTTGGCTAACCCACTGTTGATTTCTATCATATTGGTAATCTGTGTGTTATTGCTTACTGGCGTCAGTTATACTACCTATAGTGCTGGTGCCAATAGCATCAGTTATCTCTTGACTCCTGCTACCATCTGTTTGGCTGTTCCGCTCTATCAACAGGTGGAGTTGCTGAAGAAGAATTATCATGCGGTATTGTTGGGCATCGTGTCGGGCGTGTTGGCTAGTTTATGTTCCGTACTCATCTTGGCATTGTTGTTCCATTTTGATCATGCCGCCTACGTCACATTCCTGCCTAAGTCTATCACGACCGCCATTGGTATCGGTGTGTCGGAAGAATTGGGTGGTCACGTCTCTGTTTCCGTCGTGGTCATTATCGTTACGGGTGTGTTGGGCAATATCTTTGCGGAGAAATTCCTGGCATTGCTTCGTATCAAGGAACCGATTGCCAAAGGTATCGCCATCGGTTGTTCTGCCCATGCCTTGGGTACGGCGAAGGCGATGGAGATGGGTACCATCGAGGGGGCTATGAGTAGTCTGAGCATCGTGGTTTGTGGTGTGATGACGGTGATAGGAGCCTCCATCTTTGCCATGTTCCTCTAGAAAAAGTCAGTATTGCATCTTTGATTTTAGGATGATTCGGTCGGTTTTGCCTAGAATATAAGCCAAAAATTTGGCGTTTCGCTCGAAATGTATTATCTTTGTCCAAATATTTAGCATAAAGATTATATGATTAAATTCTTGGATTTACAGAAAGTGACGGCAAGTCATGCCGAAGAGATTCACGAGGCGGTAGCTAGGGTGGTCGATTCGGGATGGTACTTGCTCGGCAATGAGGTGAAAAACTTCGAGGAAAACTATGCCCGATACATTGGTACGAGCCAATGTGTAGGCGTGGGGAATGGACTGGATGCCTTGACCCTCATCTTCCGTGCTTATATTGAGATGGGCGTGATGGAGGTGGGTGATGAGGTCATCGTGCCTGCCAACACTTATATCGCTTCTATCTTGGCGATAACGGAGAATGGGTTGAAGCCTGTCCTCGTGGAGCCTAACCCTGATACGTTGAATCTGGATAGTTCGCGGATAGAAGCTGCCATCACGGAGCGTACCAAGGCTATCTTGCTCGTGCATCTTTATGGACGAAATGCTTATAATGTATATATTGGACCGATTTGCCAAAAATATCACTTGAAGTTGGTGGAGGACAATGCCCAAGCGCATGGTTGCCGTTTTGGAGACCGATTGACGGGTAGCCTAGGGGATGCTGCAGGGCATAGTTTCTATCCCGGCAAAAACCTTGGCGCCTTGGGCGATGCGGGAGCCGTGACGACCAACGATGAGGAATTGGCTTCCGTGATTCGTGCTTTGGCGAACTATGGAAGTCAAAAGAAATATGTTTTCAAGTACCAAGGGCGCAATTCTCGTATGGACGAGATTCAAGCGGCTGTGCTGAATGTCAAACTCAAGTACTTGGATGCCGACAATGCCCATCGTCGGGAGATAGCTCATCTTTATTATGAGCAGATTCACAATCCGTTGGTTCGTATGACGGGTACCTATCCGGTTCTGCTCGAATATCGAGAAAAATGGGGATTCGCCAATGGAGAGACTATGATTCCTGATGATAATAATGTCTATCATCTTTTTCCGATTCTTTGTTCCCGACGTGATGAATTGCAACAGTATCTCTCCGAACATGGTGTGCAGACCTTGATTCACTATCCAATTCCTCCTCATCTGCAGGAATGCTATCAAGCCTTTGCTCATCTGAAACTTCCTATCACGGAGCAGATTCATGCCGAGGAATTGAGCTTGCCTATCAGTCAGGTGATGACACTCGAAGAGGCACAGGAAGTGGTGGGATGGGTGAATCGTTTCTGTTGATAGACAATATTTTGCAGCATATCTCGTTCTTTAGAGGATGGAATCGTCCTGCTGGCGATTGCAGGCAAAACTCAAGATAAAAGAACATCAATATGAAAATGAATAAGAATAGTGTTTTACGATATTTGTTGGGCATTTTCGTCATGCTGGGCTTTGTGGCTTGTATGGATGACGACGATTTCTCAACGTCCAAGAGCGACCTGCTCTCTTTCTCTACCGACACGGTACGACTCGACACCACTTTCTCTAATGTACCTACGCCTACCAAGACGATGTGGGTGTATAATCGCACAGGCAAGAGCATCCGATGCAGCAACGTGCGCTTGGAAGGAGGCAACCAGGAGGGATTCCGTGTCAACGTGGATGGCACCTATCTAGGACAAACCTCTGGCTATCAGACACGTGACGTGGAGGTGCGCAAGGGCGATAGCATCCGTGTGTTCGTGGAGTTGACTTCCTCGATGCAACAAGAGGATGAACCACAACTTGTACAAGACAACCTCGTCTTTACTTTGGAGAGTGGCGTTCAACAGAAAATCAATTTGCGTGCCATGTCGTGGGATGCTATTTCTTATACCAACTTGGAGGTGAAGCGAGGCGAGACCTTGACGCTTGGCGACCCTGTTGTCATTAAAAATGAAGATGGCACAGAGCGTGAGTATCATAAGCCCATCGTCATCTATGGTGGCATCAAGGTGGATAGTATGGCTACCCTAAATATCAAGGAGGGTGCTACGCTCTATTTCCACCAGAACGCTGGCATCCAAGTGTATGGAAAATTGCTGGCTGAGGGTACGGCAGAGAAACCTGTCACCCTTCGTGGCGATAGAATCGACCACATGTTTGACTATCTGCCATACGATCGTACTCCGGGTCAGTGGCAAGGCATCAAGTTGATGGAGTATTCCCAGGACAATGTCTTGAAATACACCGACTTGCATAGTGCTTACGATGGCATCGTGGTGGATTCTAGTGATGTCAATATACAAAAACTCTTACTTGAAAACTCTATTGTTCACAACTGTCAGGGTGTGGGCGTGGAAGTGAATTATGCCAAAGTGCAAATCTATAATACTCAGTTGTCCAACACTTTAGGTCATTGCCTCTATGTCTGTGGCGGTGATGTGGATGTCAACAACTGCACGATAGCTCAGTTCTATCCATTCGATGCCCGTCGTGGCTCTGCCATCGGCTTCAAGGCTCCTGTCAAGAATCTGTCTGTCAAGAACTCGATTGTCACTGGATATGCTGACGATGAGGTCGTGTGGACACCTCCAGTGGAAGGAGAAACTGCGGAAGAAGAAACGTTTAATTTCTCCTTCGACCACTGCTTGCTTCGTACCGAGAAGATGACAACTGATGATAGCTTGAAGTTCACGAATGTCATCTACGAGGACTTGAAGAATGAGGTGGTGGAAAACGAGAAAGATACCCTTTGGTTTGGAGAGAAGCAGTTTGTTAACTTCGATACTGGCAACTTGATATACGATTTCCGTCTGAAGGGCAAATCGGCTGCCATTGGTGTAGCAGATGCTGAGAGCGCTTTGCCATACGACCGTAATGGTCTTCTGAAGCGTGATGAGGAGAAGACGATTGCAGGTTGCTACTTATATCGTGAGGAAAAGAATGATGCAGAAAAATAAATGTTTCTTCTTTCACCGGCAGATTTCTCATTGTCAGGTTTATCGATGGCATAGCTTCCGAAAGGTTTGCTTGTTGGCATTTTTCTTGTCCGCAAGCCATGGCATTTGCGCTTATTCTTTACCATGCCGTTTGGCTTCCGAACCTATGCAACATCAGATCTTGCAGGCAGAGACCATGCACCCAGATGAAGTGCCCCAAAAAGAGAAGAAGGAGGCTGCTGCCGAGCAGTTGAGCAAGGCATTGGATTACTTCACTTCCCAGAAGTATCATGAGTGCTTGATGATTATGCAAGAACTGGATAAGCATTATCGGTTGAATCCCCGATATAAGGCTTATCTAGGTGTTTGTTATTATTATGAGTGGGATTATAAGCAAGCGGCGAAGTATCTCTCAGCGGCCATTCCTCAGCTAGGGAATTTCTCTCCCCATGAGCGTTCCTTTTATTATTGGGCAAATGCCGAGAGCCTTTTCAATCTTCAAAAATACGCCGAGGCTATTCCGTTCTATCAAGCCATGCTCCCGTTGTGTTATGCCAACGAGAAGCCCGATGTGCATTATCGTTTGGGTTTCTGCTATCTCTTTGCGGAGCAATGGAATGAGGCTTGGAATGAGCTATTGCAGGCTCAAAAAGGATACTTGAAGCTTCGGAATACACCCGATATGCAGGCTCGTATCACTCAAGTTTCTCACATGCTGGATGGACTCAAACCCAAAGTCGTCAGCTTTGTATTGGAAGAATTAATAAAGAAATGAGTGACCAATCCATAAGGCATTTCGATGTAATAAAAAAATAGTCGGGACTTTTTTCTAAATTCCTCCCGATGTTTTTGAAAATATATCCCGATGGAAAAATAAAAACGTCCCGATAGGTTGATTGAAACCTACCGGGACGTTTGGTTTTATCAAGTAAGAGATGTACTCTTTTATCTTGTGGAAAAGAGTAAATTTTCCTATTATCTCATATTGGCATCCACGAAAGAGAACGGAAGCAGGTCCTTGATGCTCTTGAAGCAATAGATGCCATCCTCTCCATAAAGCAGGATGCATACTGGCTGCTTATAGCGATCTTCTATCTCCAATATCACTTGACGGCAAGCACCACAAGGCGAGATTGGGTCTTTCAGAAAGCCTTTCTCATTGTTTGCCGCAATAGCTATCGTCTTGATAGCTAGCTCCGGATGATTCGCTTGGGCGGCAAACACAGCGGTTCGCTCTGCGCACAATCCTGATGGGAAGGCGGCGTTCTCCTGGTTAGCACCTATCACGATGCTGCCATCCTCCAACAAGCAAGCGGCCCCCACGTGGAAGTGACTGTAGTTGGCGTAGGAATTTTGGGTAGCAGTTTTTGCCTTCTTTACCAACGTCTGCTCCTCTTCGCTCAATTCTGAGAGCTGGGCAAACTGATATGCAATTTCTATTTTCTTCTCTTTCATGGGGGATGTTTTTAATTAAGAGTTAATAATTAGGCTTACGCCCATATAGCTATTGAGTTCCTCACTTCGTATAGAAGTCGATGAGGTGGGTGATGGCTCGCTTGCAGACCGGACAGAATTCTGGTGTGTCGTTGATGCGCATGCGGCAATCCTGTACGCCACGATATACTCCCTTGGTGCTGTAGCCCGCACCCTCGAAGACACCCACCTTTGTCTTGGCCACCTCTGGCTTTTTGGACAATGGGGTAGGAATCTTGGTTCCCTTCTTCACCATGTCCTCCCATTTGCTGGAGAAGTTGACGAGTGTGGTGATATTCGGCTCCCATGGCTCCACATCGTGTGGGTACATTGGAATCGCCTCTTCTTCGTAAGCATACTCGTCGGCAAGACCGGCGAAGGAATGACCGAACTCATGTACCACCACAGGCTTAAACCACTTATTGTGGGTCATGGAGAGATTGTAGGAATTGAGGATACCGCCACCTCCGTATTTCTCCGTGTTCACCAATACGATGATGTGCTCGTAAGGCGTGCCAGCCAACCAGTCGTGCAAGTCCTTGAGATTCAATGTCGTCAAGTATCTGTCACTATAGAAGGTATCGAAGTGAGAGTGGAGGGCGGTCTTCTTCCAAATGCCCTTGGATGGTTCGCTCGTACCGCTTTCCTCAGAAGGTGACTTCACGGCGATCACATTGAAGCGATCTCTCATCTCCTTGAATGGCTCATGGGCAAAGAGTGCCTCGTTGGCTTCCTTCACATCATTGAGGAAGGTGCCCATCTCTGCCTCCGTGTAGCCTTCAGCCACGTAAGCGATGTGGATGCAACGGGCGGTGTCGGCAGCCTGCTGGATGGTCTCGTAAGGTGTAGTCTTGTCGCCCTTGTGATGGATAAGTATATCGGTAGGAGCCACCTGATGGGTGAGGCTTGTGGTCACTTCCCTTCGGTTGTTGTAGAGGGCGAGGGTGACATCCACCGTATCCTTTGGCATCGGAACGAGGAAGACGTTCTCGAAACTCTGGGTATTCTTTTGAGCCTCAGGATAGCTGAGCCATTCCTGGAAAAGGGTAGAGAAGGAGTTGCGGTAGATGACCTTGCCAGAATGGTGGTCACGTACCGTGATTTGTCCATTTCCCTCTACGGGTACTTCGCTCAAACGTTGCTTCTTGCCATACCAATGAGGCATGACATTGAGTTCATCGACTGCAATCATCTGCTGCTTCACATTGCCTGCAAAGATGTAGTCGATACGTAAGGTCTTGTCAACGAAATAGTCGTTGAACTGTTGAGCCATCGTATGGCATGGCAGTAACAGCCAAGCCAAGGCTACAAATCCTATCTTTATATTTTTCTTCATGTTCATAATTTTTTATCTCACTCTCAACCTAGCTCCTGGGTAAATCTTGAAGTCTGGGTCGAGACCATTCATCTTGTAGAGGTTCTTCAGTCTGATGCCATACTTCTGCGAGATGCCATACATGCTTTCACCTACCTGTACGATGTGAGGGCGCTTCTTGTATTGCTTTGGTGCCTTCTTGCGTTTCTTCTTCAGATAGATGATGTCACCCTTGTGCAAGATGTCATTCTTGTCTCGCTCGTTGTACTTCGCCAGCTTCTTCCAACTGATGCCCACTTCTTTTCCGATGCCCTTGAAGGTATCTCCCTCGCGAGCGTAGAGGTAGTAGTTGTCGTTGAAGAGGTGGATAGGGTGGAGCAAGCCTTGGGCGTTGATCGGTTGGTCGGTACCACTGTGCTCAGCCATAAACTTGTCGTATCGCTTCGCCTTGTCGTACTCATGCAACTTGTAAAGTTCTATGATTTGGATGAGCTTGTTGGCGTACTGTGGGTTGGTGGCATAGCCGCACTGTTTCAGACCTCTCGCCCAACCCTTGTAGTCGCTTGTGCTGAGGTTGAAGAGACTGGCATAGCGAGATTGGCGAGCCAAGAACTGGCTGTGGTCTTCGTAGCTCTCCTTGGCATCGCTATATACACGGAAGCATTCTCCACGAGCGTCGTCATCGTGATATTGCTTCGGACCCATCCACGAGGTATGGCACTTGATGCCAAAGTGGTTGTTGCCCTGTCTCACGAGGTCGCTTCTTCCCGCAGCACTCTCGAAGAGTCCCTGTGCCAGGGTGATGCTGGCAGGTATGCGGTATCGAAGCATCTGCTCGATGGCGAGATCCTTGTATTGGTTGATGTATGTCTGATAGGTTTGGTTCCATTTCATCTGCGCACTCATCGGTGCGGTGGTCAAGAGGAAGGCAAACCCTAGTATGTATTTTCTAAATCGATTCATACTGCAAAAATATAAAAAATAGTTTGTTTTCTCTCGTTTTGATGTAATTATTTATTTATTTTCACGTTTTATGCGCAGAAGTGTTTGTTTTTGAAGAAAAAACGGTCTTATTCAGCACTCTGATGTTGTCACTTGATGCACAAGTACTCATAAAAAATAATGTACAATGAAAAAAATAATAATCGTGTTGGGTTCCAACCATGAGCAGGAAAAAAATGTGGGTTTTGCGATGAATCAGCTGTCGCAAAACTTCCCTGGTGTTCGCTTTTCTCGCCTTCTGTGGACGGAGCCGATAGGCATGGAGAATTCCCCTCAGTTTGTCAATGCCCTTGCCATCGCTTTCACCGACTTGCCTGAGCCGGATATCGTACATATTCTAAAAGACATCGAACGTCAATGTGGAAGAACAAAGGAGGAAAAATCCCAAGGCATCGTCAAACTCGACCTCGACCTTTTGCTCTATGGCGATCTCCGTCGCAAGGAAGAAGATTGGGAAAGAGATTATGTGAAACAATTACTAGGGGAAATGGGAGAATGATTTCCAACTGTAAGGCTGCATTCTCTCGCAGTTTTTTATAAACGAAAAAGCCGCTAGCGTGTCCTTGAAAAACACACAAGCGGCTTTGTTCCATTTATAATACCGGATTCGGATTGTCGGCGGAAAGATGCAACTCCACCACTTTGCCCTCTTCCAGTGATTTCTTGACGTGGATGATGCGCTGGTTGCTGCTGCCACGGAAGAAGAGGTCGGGGTCGGCGAGAGCCTTTACGAACGGACCATCCACCAAGACATCTATCAACTTCAGCAACTCCAACTGGGCTGGATTCTTGACCAAGTTCTCAAACTTGTAGCCCGTGAAGCACCAGATGGTCTTCTTGCTCTGTCGGCGTATCTCACGAGCCAACTCGGCGAAACCTTCTGCCTGAAACATAGGGTCGCCTCCGGAGAAGGTGACATTGGCGAAGGGGTCATCCATGATTTCCTTCATCAAGTCCTCCGTCGAGGTCATCGTGCCATGGTTGATGTCCCACGACTGGGGATTGTGGCACTCCGGGCAGTGATTCGGACAACCGGCACAATAGATGGATGTGCGGAATCCCGGACCATCCACCATTGTGTCATGTACTACGCTTAAAACGCTTATCATTTTGCTATTGAATCTTCACTCTTCGTTCTTCACTTAGAATTACTTCTTAGGCGTGTCGATGTGGGTGACACGGTCGTGAAGCTCGGCAAGCTTGCCACTGTTCCAACGATCGGTGGTACCTACAAGGTAACCTGTGATACGCTGCAACTTGTCGATGTGGTGACTACCACACTTAGGACAAACGGTCAAGTTGGTATCGGCATTCTCATAGCCGCAGTCCAAGCAGCGGTTGCGGTTGTGGTTGACAGAGCCATAGCCCATGTTGTATTTATCCATCATATCTACCACGCTGGCGATAACTGATGGGTTGTGAGTAGCGTCGCCATCAATCTCTACATAGAAGATGTGACCACCACGAGTCAAGTCGTGATAAGGAGCCTCGATCTTCGCCTTCTGCAATGCTGTACATTTATAATATACTGGCACGTGGTTAGAGTTGGTGTAGTAGTCACGGTCGGTAACACCAGGGATGACACCAAACTCCTTGCGGTCCTTCTTGGTAAACTTACCGCTCAATCCCTCTGCTGGAGTAGCGAGGATAGAGTAGTTGTGGTGATACTGATCGCTGAACTCGTTGGCACGGTCGCGCATGTAGGTGATGATCTTCAAGCCCAATTCCTGTGCCTCCTCGCTCTCACCATGATGCTTGCCGATGAGCGCCTTGAGGCACTCTGCCAAACCGATGAAACCGATACCGAGTGTACCATGGTTGATGACGCTCTCGATGGTCTCCTCTGGCTTCAACTTGTCGGCACCTACCCACAGGTATTTCATCAAGAGTGGGAACTGCTTAGCCATCGCTGTTTTCTGGAACTGGAAGCGCTCGTCGAGCTGCTTAGCTGTGATGTCGAGGATGTTGTCGAGCTTGGCGAAGAACATGTCGATGCGCTGCTTCTTGTTCTCGATGCCCATGCACTCGATGGCGAGCTTCACGATGTTGATGGTAGAGAAGCTCAAGTTACCACGAGCGATGCTGGTCTTCTCGCCCCAACGGTCCTCGAACACACGGGTACGGCAACCCATGGTGGCGATTTCCCACTTGTAACGCTCTGGGTCGTCGGCACGCCACTTCTCGTTCTGGTTGAATGTAGCGTCGAGGTTGAGGAAGTTAGGGAAGAAACGACGGGCTGTCACCTTGCAAGCCAACTGGTAGAGGTCGTAGTTGCGATCCTCTGGCAAGTAGTTGACGCCACGTTTCTTCTTCCATATCTGGATAGGGAAGATGGCTGTCTCGCCATTTCCTACGCCTTCATAGGTGCTCTCCAAGATTTCACGCATGATGCAACGACCCTCTGCAGATGTATCTGTACCATAGTTGATGGAAGAGAATACCACCTGGTTGCCACCACGAGAGTGGATGGTGTTCATGTTGTGGATGAAAGCCTCCATCGCCTGGTGTACACGGTTCACGGTCTTGTTGATGGCGTGCTGCTCCAAGCGAGCTTTGCCCTCCAAGCCTTCGAGGCTCTTCTCCAGGTAGTCGTCGATAGGAGCGTCGTAGAGGTCCTTCAAGTCCTCGCCGGTCAACTTCTCCAGGTTCTTCACCTCTTCTTGGTAAGACATTCTTACGTAAGGAGCCAAGTAGAAGTCGAAGGCAGGGATCGCCTGACCTCCGTGCATCTCGTTCTGGCAGGTCTCCAGTGAGATACAAGCCAGTACGGCTGCGGTCTCGATGCGCTTGGCAGGACGGCTAGAGCCATGGCCAGCGGTGAAGCCGTGGTGGAGGATGATATCAAGAGGATGCTGTACGCAGGTGAGACTCTTGGTAGGATAATAATCTTTGTCGTGTATGTGGATGTAGTTATGTAGGACGGCGTCACGTACTTCCTCGCTGAGGAGGTAGTCGTCAACGAATGGCTTGGTGGTTTCAGAGGCAAATTTCATCATCATGCCGGCAGGGGTGTCGGCGTTCATGTTAGCGTTCTCACGAGTGATGTCATTGTTCTTGGCATTGACGATGCTCATAAATACGTCGCGTGTCTTTGCCTTGCGGGCGATGTTGCGCTGATTGCGATAAGCAATGTACTTCTGCGCTACATCCTTGCGCGCACTCTTCATCAGTTCCATCTCGATGGCATCCTGGATGGCTTCCACGCTCATCTGGCTCTTGCCACGGAAGGAAATGTGGTCGGTGATTTGCTCGATAAGAGTGCTGTCCTCACCCTTGTCTGTGTGTAACATGGCTTTGCGTATGGCTGCCATAATCTTCTGTTCGTTGAAACCAACGATGCGTCCGTCACGCTTAACTACAGTTTGTATCATTTTAGCTTTACTTTTATGATTGATATATAATTAGCTTAATATTAACATTTTATGCCAAAAGGAGGTAAAAAACACCTCATTTTTCATGTTGCAAAGATACAAAAGATATTCCAAAGTTTGCAGTTTTGGACAACTTTTCTTTCGTTAAAAAATATTAAGTCATTGATAATCAGATAGATGGTATTTTGTTTTGGAAAACTTTACAAAAAATGAGTTTTCCAAAAAGTATAACTCTTTGTCTAATGGGGACTTACGGACGAAAACGCCCGAAATGTTAAAAAATAATCGTGTAGTTCTTAGAATAGTCTAACAATCTGCTACTCTCGCAGTTAGCCCTATTTGCTCTTTCTCTTGTAGTTGAGAGCGGCACCAATGGCAGTGCAAAATTCTGAGTATTTTGGGATGCGGAATTTCACGTTGTACAATTTTTCCATGGCTGGGAATACCTCATGGCATTGTGGCAGCAAGGTGAGGTTGCCTATCAAGACAAAGTCCTTGATGCCCGACTCCAATGAGGAGAGGATGGTGGCAGAGCCGATGCACTGGAGTACCATCCAGATGAGACCCTTGGCGATGTCCTCCCTGGCAGCGTTCGCCTTGGCGTTGCTGAAGAGGGAAGCCACGGCGTTCATCGGCAAACCTGGCAATGGCTTGGCGCTGATGTCGCCGATGAGGAGGTTGATCTTCGATACGTCGCCTTCCTTGGCTAGGTTGGCGATCTGCTTCACATCGTCGGTCTTGAGCATGATGCGACTGAGCCCCGACAAGGTTCCGCCACCGATGCCGATGCCACCGATGTGTCGGATGTTGTCGCCCTCGCATTTCACGAGCGAGGTGCCCGTTCCCATGCTCACCACAATCATCTTGTCTAGCTTGCTCTCATACATGGCGCCCAGTCCATCGGCGATAAACTCCTCGCTCTTCGAGGTAGGAAGCCCATAGATGGGTTCGTCAATGTATGCCGAACCTACGCCCGTCAGCATGACGTGCTCCACTTCCGACAAACTGATTTGGTTGTCGTGCAAGTATTTTCCGAAGGCACCATAGAGAGAGGTGATAGGGTCGGTAGCCTTGATGCGGATAGGGCTGATGACCATGCCTTGCTCGTTGATACCTACGATCTTGGTCGTAGAGATGCCTACGTCTATGCCGATGACGATCTTTTTCATTTTGGTGTTGTTCTTTTAGGAAGATTGGTTTTTAAGTAACCTTCATTTTATATTGCGAGTGCAAAGGTAATACAAAATAAAGACTCCACAAAATTATTGCTATGAATAATTTGTGGAGTCGTATGGTTTTATATTTTATTAATCATTACAAGACACCCATCTTGCAGAAGCAGATGAGCACCGCATAGCCGATCACCATGCTCAGCACACCGATGGTCAAGCCCGCCTTCGCCATGTCGGTCTGCTGGATGAGACCAGTGGAGTAGGCGATGGCATTAGGAGGGGTGGAGATAGGGAGCGACATGGCGCAAGAGGCAGCCACTGCCACACCGATGATGATGGTGGAGGTGCCACCGATGCTATTGAGCGAGTCGCCCATGCCTGCGCATACCACCGAGAGGATAGGGATGAGGAGGGCTGCGGTCGCCGTGTTCGAGATGAAGTTACTCAGTGCGAAACATACCAGTCCGGATACCACCATGATGACGAGTGGGTTGAAGGTGTCGAAAGGAATGCTCTTCACGGCGTTCTCTGCCAGGCCGGTGCCGTTCATGGCAAGACCGAGTGCGAAGCCACCTGCCACCATCCAGATGACAGCCCAGTCGATTTCCTTCAGGTCGTCGGCGGTGATCACGCCCGTGAAGGCGAAGACGGCGATAGGCAACATGGCTACCGTGTTGGCGTTGATGCCCAGGTACTTCTTGCCGAATACCCAGAGCAGGATGGTGAGGATGAAGGTGCCGGCTACCACATAGGTGCGCCAGTTGTACTGGATGTTGCCCTCGATGTTTAGCTCGATGGTCTTCTGAGAGAATGGGAACATCTTGCGGATGATAAACCATGCCATGATGAGCATGATGATGACCATCGGTCCCATAATCATCATCCACTCGCCGAAGCCGAGGTCGAGGTTCAATCCGTCAGGAGCCGTCAGCACCTTGTAGGCGAAGGCGTTAGGAGGGGTGCCTATAGGCGTACCCATACCGCCCAGGTTGGCACCGATAGGTATCGCCATGGTCAGGGCGATGCGTCCCTTGCCGTTGGCAGGCAGAGCCTTGAACACCGGGGTGAGGAAGGTAAGCATCATCGCCGCTGTGGCGGTGTTGGAGATAAACATGGAGAAAATACCCGTGATGAGCATGAATCCCAGCAGCACGTTTTCCGACTTCTTGCCGAAAGGCGCTATCAGGGTCTTTGCCATCAGCACGTCGAGACCACTCTTGGTGGCAGCGATCGCCATGACAAAACCGCCCAGAAAGAGGATGATGGTAGGGTCGGCAAAGCAAGCCATGATACCTTGGTATTCCAGTAGGTTGCCATACTCGCCCTCGGAGCCTTGCATGATGTTGAACGCCGAGTCGGAGACGCCAAAGAGGAGTACGAAGATGATGACCACGGAGGTAGCCCATGCCGGTATCGCCTCTGTGAGCCAGAGCATGACTGCCATCACGAAGATGGCGATGACACGTTGTTGCACAACGGTCAGTCCATCAATGCCGAAGTAGCTGATGGGCAGGTTCCATACACAAATGGTGAGCAAGGCAGTGAGCAAAAACATCAGTGCCTTCTTGCGATTGAAATCGCCGCTCAAAACTTTCTTAACGGTTTCTTGCATTTTCTCTATGTTTTTTATGGTTCTGAGGGCAAATGTACGCATTATTTTCGAATTATCAAAAAAAAGTGGAAGAAAAGTGATGTTTTTCGGAAAATAGTGTTATTTTTGCATCAGATTTTTAAATTTTTATGCCATGAACCAAGTTACATTATTTATTTTTGCAGTGCTCGCAATAGTCGTGGTACTGGTCGTGTTTTCTTATCTTCACAAGCGTCATGTGGAGTATAAGATGGTGGATATCGAAAATGCTGTTCGCAGCGCTTATTCCGAGGGCGTCACTTCGGTGGAGAAGGAAGCCCTCGTCAAAGCGGTGAAAAAGTACTTCCATTGCAGTAGCAAGGAAGCACATTATATAATAGGTGTAGCTCGGCGCAAGAAAATCATCGACATTGCCGTGGGCAAGGTCTCCTTACACCAAGACTCCTGATTTTATTTCATCTTGCAGTCGGGAAGTACTTTCATACATCTCTTGCCCTCGATGGTCTTCAGGATGCAACCGATAGTCTTGCGGTTGATGTTTCTGAGGATTGGCACTTGTGATATAGGAAGTACTTCCACATAGTGTACACCAGAGTTAGGTACGTCCATCGGGAGCGTGCCCTCAGCTTGCATCTTGGTGTGCTCAAACTCTACGACATCGTCAAATCTTACATATCGGTTGCCCTTGCCATCGATGAAGCCCACGCATACGGAGTCGGCATCGGTGGCAATGGTGGCATAGATGAGCTGCTCGCCAGCGTATCGCTTGAATACTCTGCCACGCTCTCTCTGCAAGAGCTCCTCGATGGAAACCTTGCATACTCTTCCGCTCTCATATACCATGATGAGCCATCCTTCTTCTTCATCCTCATGTACGCCTAGCTTCAGGCGATAGTCTTGCCAGTCGTCATCGTCGAGCACCTTGTACTCGTCGGTGCCCATCAGGCAGATCACGGCTGTGAGAGGGCGATAGCCTTCCTCGTAGTCGTGCAAGGCATTGTTGCGCAGACGGGAGGTCTGGATGAAATCGGTGACTGGGGCGGTCTCCACAAACTTGGTGGTCACCTTCTCCTCGGCTATGGTCTCATTGGCTGCTGCAGCCGTGGTCTGACTGCTTGCCTGTATCTCCTCCTGTGTCTGTACCAGACGTGGCACGTGCTCCTCTGCCCATTGTTTGCGGAGGGCAAGGAACTTGTCCTTGTAGTTGTCGTTCACCTTGCGTGCCGAGGTTCCCATGCGCTCGTAGTAGATGGTGCCCACGGCTTTCGGGGTAGGGCATGGCTCTATGTCGATGATGAGCACGGCATTGCTCACCTCGTCGTCGAAGTGGGTGTGTACGTAGTGTGCTCCCTCCTGACCGAGGTAATACACGATCTTGTTGTTGACATATACCTCATACTTGTCTCGTGAACCCTTGAAGAGTGGGTTCTTGAGGTCTTCTTCCACGCCCATCTCGTAGCCGATGTCTGATACACCCAGGTACAGGTGTCCACCCTCGGCGTTGAGGAAGGCGCATATCTCCTGCATAATCTTGACGGTCTGTGCTTCCACATCCACCTTCATCGAGTTCTCAGGATAGATGATGGAGGTCTTAAACTCGGTGTGGAAGTCTTCCTTGCCATAGTTCTTCTTGTTGGATGAAGACTTGTGGAGCTTGAGCAGCGCACGTATCTTGTCGAGGATGTCGCCAGCCTGCGAGAGCAGTCCCGACTTCTTGACGAAGTTGTGGGAGAGCACGAGCGATGCGAGTTGTTGCAGCTGAGGGTCCTCATTGCAGGAACTCCATCTGTAGAGTTCCTCGTAGTGCTCCTCGCTGTCGAGGCAACCGATGATGCGCAGTTGCATGAAGTCGTGGCGCAGCATGGCGTTGCGCTCGAATAGCTCTGGCTCGGTGTCGGCGATGTGCTCTATCTTGCTGGTATCTACCTTGTCGAAGAGGGCGAAGTCGTTGAGTATCTCCAGAAGGGCAAGGCGGTTGTCATAGTAGGCGATGCGCTCCTTGTTCTCCAGCAGGATGGCGAGCAAGCGGCAGAAGTTGAGGTAGTTGTACGATTTCACGTTGTCTTCCTCCAGGGTCGCCTTGGTGTCGATGATCGCCATCAACTCGCCTACGTGTGCTTGGTCTATCAAGCGTACGTTCTCCAGTTCGTCCTTGTCTTTCTCCGGATTATATACCTCGTGGTTGGCATAGCCCAGCATCAACTGGTGGAATGCCTCGCTGGTGTTGAATCGGCTCTCTGGCGACTCCCTCAGGAAGCTGCCGTTCAGGTATCCGTTGGGTCCCTCCGAGATGTTATCGACCTCCACGATCATACCTTTCTTCAGGTCGTCCACGCTCATGCCCGGCGCTGGCGCAACGCTCACGGAGAATCCCTCGTTGCTGATGGCTGGCACACGGTTGATGAAGTCGTTGCGGTTGTTGAGCACACAGGTGAGACGGGAGTTGTAGAAGAGGTCGTTGATTCTCACGTCGTCGATGTACTCGGTGATCATGTCTCTCATGGCAAACACGTAGCTGCCATCGGGATTGATGTCCTTCACGTAGGCATGCAGCAGGAGCGGCATGTTCTGGTACTGGAAGGTGTGCAGGTTGATTTCACCAGGATAGTAAGGTACCACGTCGCTGATGCAGTCGAGGGTGCCCATGCCTTCCACGCCTTCCTCTACGATCTGGCACTCGAACACCAGGTTGCCAGCCAACTGCTTGGTGACGATGATGTCGGTATCGTCGTCGATGTCCAACTTGCGGTTTTGTTTCTTGGCTGCCTTTCTCTTGGTCGAGAAGAGCGACTTGTTGATATATGCCCACAAAGCCTTGTAGTGCTCGATGGTGGTGCCCACCTTGCCACGCAGGTTGAGTGGTGGCTTCTCGTCGAGCTTCACCGACAGACCGTGCCACAGTCCCATTCTGGACGACAGCGGCAGGTAGAGGTTCTCCTTGTCCAGGTTCTTCGGCTGTATGGAGATCACTTGCTCTGTGATGGAGAGCACGGCTTGCTCGTTCTCGTACTTGGCGTTGTCGAAGTTCTCCACCTGCTCGTTGTTCTCCTGAGAGCAGAGCATGTTGGCGAGGATGAAGGCATCGTCGCTGTTGAAAGGGAGGGCTGCGTCAAACTCGGTGCTTGTGAAGAGCGAGAGGAACGACCTCTGGAGCGTCTTGTTAGGGTCGCTCACGTTCATGATGCTGACCAGGCGATAGAGAAGGGCTTGGTTGAGCGAGGTGTCGAAAAAGTTTTGGTTGGTGTGCTTGCTGAGAATCAGCTCCGTCACGAGCACCTGTATCATGCTCTCCTTGGTCTGTAGGTCGCTGGAGAGTCGGTCGGTCTGTGCGTAGATGTTCTCTATGTAGGTTTGCAACAGTTTGAGCCATTGCATCTGGAATGGTTTTCTGATCCAAAGATATACCTCTTGACTTCTGAGTGTGTCGAGGATGAGGGTGATCAGGCTTTCCATGATGGAGAAGTCGAGCATGAAGATGCACTGCATGATGCAGAACTGCTTTCTTGGGTGGTAGATGTAGGCGCAAGAGGAGAGGGTGGAAAGAATGTCACGGATGGTTTTCTCCGCCTTGCCGTCGCGCAGGATGTCGATGGCTTGGATGTAGTAAGTAAGTAGTTCGATGACCTCGGTGAATCGTTGTTCCAACAAGGTGCGCTCAGCTTCCTTGCAGCGAGGCAATAGTTGTGAACCTTGCAGGGTTTCGAGACAGAGGGTGCGTATGTGTTGCAGTTTTTCCTGTAGTTCTTCTTGTGAGAGGTGGGAGGAGAGATTGGAGATCCATCGGTGGCACTCGATGTCGAAGAGGTCTTTGGCGGTGTCGCCGAGCATGAGGTTGTGGAAATCCTGGTTGTTCCATTCCTCCGGACCGATGATATTGCTGAAGTCTTTCTCGGTGAGTGAGAATTCCGACTTGTCGGCTCCCATGACCTCCACGAGCATCACTTCCATAAATCGCTGTCTGAATTTCATCACACGGCATTTCACCATAGGGGTGAGGGCGGAGTTGATGACGGTGTCACGCTTGAGCATGGCGGTGAATCCGAACTCGTCCTCCAGCTGGTAGTATTCCCCCAGTGTGAGTTTGATTTTGAAGATGACCTCATCATTTTCTTGGTAGTGTTGTCTCATCAGGCGCTCAATGTTTTGGCTGATGAAAACTTTGCCTACGTGCGAGGAGATGAGCAGACAGTCGAGATACTCAGGTGTGGGCAACCTCCTTTGGAAGGCGAGTTGAGCCACCTTGTAAATCTTGTTGTCAACTTCGAGGATGAACTTATGTTCTTCTTCATCGACTCGCAAAACCTTAGCTTGGATTTCTTTGTAATTGTTCATGTTATTGTTGTCTTAAAAGATTGTTGGCGCAAAGGTAATGATTTATTTTGGGATAAATGCAATGTTTTTTATTTTTTGCTAAGTTTAGTACAACATTTGTGGGGCTTGTCTTGAAAATGGGAGTTAGTTAAAACGACAAAGCTTCGGAAGCCTTCTTAGGGAAGCATTCCGAAGCTTAGAGTGTTGTTAGATATGGAATTTGATGTCTTCGAGCCATTTCTTGGTATCGAAGACAGCCGCTACAGGTGCTATCCTCCAGATGTTGTCTCACGGTTTGATGACCGCCCTCTTCTTCGCCGTCATCGGTATGATTTATCACCAGGCAGGTACACGTGACGTACGTTACTTGGGTGGTTTGATGAAGATTATCCCATTCCTCTCAGTAGGTTATGCAGTAGCTGGTTTGGCTAACCTCGGTTTGCCAGGTTTCTCAGGTTTCGTAGCCGAGATGACCATCTTCGTAGGTTCCTTCCAGAATGCAGATACCTTCCATCGTGTATGTACCATCATCGCTTGTACATCTATCGTTATCACCGCCGTATATATCTTGCGTTGCGTAGGTAAGATTTTGTACCAGAAGGTTCCAAATCCAAAGTTGGAGAAGCTTCACGATGCTACTTGGGACGAGCGTATCGCTGTAGCAGGCTTGATCGCTTGCGTGGCAGGTCTCGGTATGTTCCCACTTTGGGCAGAGGAGATTATCATGGACGCCGTAGGTCCTATCTTTAGTGTAATCATGTAATAATTATCAGAAGAAATGAATTACAGTCAATTTTTAAATATGATTCCAGAGGCTACCTTGATGGCAGTTTTGATCATAACTTTCATTGCTGATTTCTGTAGCTCTAAGTCTGCAGAACGTAAGTGGTTCAATCCTCTGGTATCTCTGTTGATGGTGGCTCACATCGTCATCAACATTTGTCCTACAGAAGCTGCGGAGGCTTTCGGTGGTATGTATGCTACCAGTCCTGCTGCTGGTGTATTGAAGACTATCTTGGCGCTCGGTACTCTCATCGTCATTGTTCAGGCGAAGGAGTGGTTGAGCCGCGAGGATACTGCTTTCAAGGAGGGTGAGTTCTATATGCTCATCATCTCTACCTTGCTCGGTATGAACATGATGGTTAGTGCCAACCACTTCCTCTTGTTCTTCCTCGGTCTTGAGATGGCATCTGTGCCAATGGCTTGTTTGGTGGCTTTCGACAAGTATCGCCACAATTCAGCAGAGGCAGGTGCTAAGTTCATCCTCACCGCTACATTCTCAAGTGGCGTGATGATCTATGGTATCTCATTGCTCTATGCCGCTTGTGGTACTTTGTACTTCAACGATATGGCTACAGCAATCTCTGCATCTCCATTGACCATCGCTGGTATGGTATTCTTCTTCAGTGGCTTGGGCTTCAAGATTTCCTTGGTTCCATTCCACTTCTGGACAGCCGATTCATACCAGGGTGCTCCTACTACCGTGACAGGTTACCTCTCAGTAGTATCTAAGGGCGCTGCTGCATTCACTCTCTGCGCTATCTTGATGAAGGTATTTGCTCCAATGGTAGAGTACTGGACCGTACTTCTGTACATCGTCATCGTATTGTCTATCACCATCGCCAACCTCTTTGCCATCCGTCAGAGCGACTTGAAGCGTTTCATGGCATTCTCTTCTATCTCTCAGGCAGGTTACATCATGTTGGCAGTAGTAGGCAACTCAGCAATGAGCGTATCAGCATTGACATACTATGTGTTGATTTACGTAGTAGCCAACCTGAGCGTCTTCACCATTATCTCTTCTATCGAGGAGCACAATAATGGTACTGTACAGATGGAAAGCTATAATGGTCTTTACAAGACAAACCCTCGTTTGGCATTCTTGATGACCTTGGCGTTGTTCTCATTGGGTGGTATTCCTCCATTCGCAGGTATGTTCTCTAAGTTCTTCGTGTTCATGGCTGCCGTTGGTACACACGACATCCACACTACACTCGGTGCTTGGGCATACGGCGTAGTATTCATAGCCTTGGTTAACACCGTATTGAGCTTGTACTACTACTTGCTCATTGTAAAGGCTATGTTTATCAAGCACAGCGACAATCCATTGCCAACCTTCCAGAGCGCATGCTCTACCAAGTTGGCTCTCGCTATCTGCACAGTAGGTATCGTAGCATTCGGTATCTGTTCTTGCGTTTACGATTGGATTTCAGTTGCAGTCGGAGCTTAATTTTCTGTGCAGAGGATTCTAATTAGAGAATTAGAAAGCCTTTAGCAAAGATTAAAATATAAAAATCCCAGCTATCTTTGGTAGCTGGGATTTTTTGTTGTACCTTTGCATCGGGTATCGTGACATCGGCTTATCATCATATATAGAATAGGTAAAATGAAAAAGATTTTAAGATCTACATTATATTTCATCATGGTGTTGTGCATGGCGTTTCTGCCTGATGCATGGCTTTGGCAGCTAGGAGTCTGTGAGTGGATGTTGCCACTGAAAATCTTATGGTGGTTGCCTACAGGATTGCTTCTTTTAGCAGAACTCGGATTGCAGTTGGGAATGTATCACAAAACTTCCGTTAGGGTCTTGTTTACCATGATACTCTTTTCCGTATTTCCCAAGGTCTTGTTTATCGTGTTGGACTTCGTGATGCCTTATTGGATGGCATTGGTTCCTACGTTCATCGTGATGCTTTGTCTTCTCTATGGTTTTACGCATGGTTGGAAGCGATTGAAGGTGAAGCAGGTCACTTATTCTTCTCCCGACTTACCGCCTTATTTCGATGGCTATCGGATTTTGCATTTCAGTGATTTCCATCTAGGAACATTTCCCAAAGGCACCGACTTCGTAGAGAAGGTGGTGGAGAAGGCTAACCTGGAAGATGTTGAGATGATGGTGTTTACAGGCGACTTGGTCAATAATTCCGCTGAAGAGGTTCGTCCTTATTTCGATACCTTAAAGAAACTCCATGCGCCTGATGGCATTTATTCCGTTTGGGGCAACCATGACTATTGTGAGTATGACAACAACCATTCGATAGGTGCCTTGAAGCGCAATCGCAAGATGCTCTATGATTTCCAGAGCCAGTTGGGTTGGAAGCAGTTGATGAACGAGCATGTCACCATATCGCATGGTTTGGCAAGCATAGAACTCATCGGTGTGGAGAATGCCGGCAATCCTCCATTCTCCAATCGAGCCAATCTGAAGAAGGCGATGAAGGGCATTGATGCGTCTTTCAAGATTCTGCTCACTCACGACCCTCACCATTGGCGCAAGGAGGCATTGGCTGAGCATATCCAGCTCACCTTATCGGGACATACCCATGCCGGTCAGATACAGATCGGTCGCTTGACTCCTGCTCGTATGGCGTTCAAGGAGTGGGGTGGCATCTATCGCCAAGGCAAGCAGATGCTTTATGTATCAGCCGGATTGGGCGGTTCCTTCCCATTCCGACTGGGAGCTTGGCCCGAAATGACGGTCATCACGCTGAAACGTGAGAATCACTCTTCTGCGGAATGATGAGTGAAGCTCCGATGCTGATAATCAAGACGGCGATGATGAAGAGCAAGGAAGCGATGGCATCAATCTCGAAATACTTGTGAATCAACATTTTGACACCGATGAATACCAAGAGCACGCAAACACCCGTCTTCAAGTATCTGAACTTGTCGGCGATGGCTGCCAACAAGAAGAACATGGCACGCAAACCGAGGATGGCAAAGATATTGGAGAAGAATACCACGTATGGGTCGAGTGATACGGAGAAGACCGCAGGGATACTGTCGAAGGCAAAGATCAAATCGCTGAACTCGATGACTAAGACCGTTACAAACAGTGGGGTGAGGAGCCACTTGCCAGTCTCTCTGACAAAGAATTTATCACCCATAAACTTAGGGTACATTCTGCCAGTCTTGGTCAAGAACTTTACTAGCGGATGTTTCTCCACATTGATTTCTTCCTTCTTGTTTCTGTTCACGTACATCTTGATGCCGCTATAGACCAAGAGTGCTCCGAATACGAGGAGAATCCAGTCGAAACGGCTGATGATGGCAGCACCGAGGAAGATGAAGATGAAGCGGAGGACGATGGCACCGAGGATTCCCCAGTTGAGTACATGCTGGTACTCATTCTTGCCGACTCCGAACGAGGTGAAGATCATCATCATGACGAAGAGGTTATCTACCGACAGCGTTTTCTCTATGAGATAACCAGAGATATAGGAAATCGTCATATAGTGTCGATATTGCTGTAGGCTCGCCTCGAAATCGCTGGCGTCTAATTTCAGATGAGCAGCGTAGCGAGCGGCAACTGCCTGTAAGTCTTGCATGTTTTCGATGCCATGCACCATGTCGCCATGGAACCACAGGAACACGGAGAAGAGCAGGGCAAGACCAATCCAAACACCAGTCCACGTACCCGCTTCCTTGATGGAAACGACATGGGCCTTGCGGTCAATCACCAGCATATCCAAAACTAATATCGCTGCTATGAATACAACGAATCCTCCTAAAAATAATATTTCTGTCATGTCTTTATTTTTTTACCTTGTGCAAAGGTACAGCTAAGTATAGGATATTTCTATGCTTTTGCTTTTATTTTTGGCTTTTTTAATGATTTTAAAGCAAAAGTCCCTCGCTCCAAAGAAGGGGGCGAGGGACGTTGTCGGGTGCAGTTTTCGTCTGCTAAATATGGAATTTGATGTCTTCGAGCCATTTCTTGGTGTCGAAGCAAGGGCATTCCTTGCGCACGCCAGGGAGGTCACGATGGCCGAGGATCTCGGCGTCAGGATAGTCGGTGCAGAGGCTCTTGAGGAGTTCCTCCAGCGTGATGTTTTGTGCCTCGGTACGGGTGTCGGCAGGTTTGCCGTTGGCATCAAGTCCGCCCTCATAGCAGATGGCGATGCTGTGGGCGTTGTAGTGTCGGGCGTGAGCTCCGACCTCTCGCTCCGGGCGGCAAGGGTAGAGGGTACCATCCTTGGTGATGTAGTAGTGGTAGCCGATGGATTTGAAACCTCTTGCGAGGTGGCAGGCTTTCAAGGCTTCGATTGTGAAGTCTTGTGTCACACGCGTGGCACTGCAATGCAATACGATTAGATTGATTGTTCTCATAAC
>FR893248.1 GCA_000436035.1 Prevotella sp. CAG:732
CATTCCTGCTGGTCATTGTCGCCATACGGATTTCTTGTCCGACAAAGGCACAATAAAGTTGAAAAAACTGTGTTTCGTCTAGCCCAATAGGAAGAAACTATGGTTCTCCTAGGTAATAGGTGATGAGGATCACTTGCTTGCGGCTCCAGTACTTCGCCTTTTTCTTGGTGTGGCACTCGGCGAGGCAAAGCTTCAACTCACTGATATTGTCTATCCATCGGTTCAGTCGCTTCAGGGCTGCTGACGGATCACTATTCGGGAAGTAGAGCATCGCCAGCTCCGACTTCCCATAACTTCTGGGTTCTATTTCCACGGATTTAATGTATGATTAATAATTAATAATTTACAATTGGGGCTTGCGCCGTGATGGCTCCTCCAGAATTACTGGATGACTAACAGAGATTTTTCTGCAAGTCATCCAGTAATCTCTGCTAGTCACAGAACTTTGTCTGCTAGTCATTCAGCGGCAGTCGATGATGTCATTTCTCATGGGTAGGCAAGTCGTCCTTGTCCACTTCTGGGTCGTATTTTGCGATACATTCCTGTTCGGCACCCTCAATCTCGACGACATACCAGCCGTTGCCTTTCTTGCGATGTCCTTTCGGAAATTTTAGGCGAGACATGATGCTGCCTATGCTCTGATGTTCCAAGTTGCTTCGCATGGCTGGATTGGTGCTGATGCGCTCCAATATCTCTGCCGTGTATCTGAACTTGATAAACTGTTTTGGAGTGTCTGGCTCTGGCACTCGGTAGAATCGCTTGATTTGCTCCTCGGCATAGTTTGGAACCATGAAGAGACGGTTGTGGTCTTGCATCTCAATGATGTCGGAAGCGGTGAGCCAATACACCCAACCCTCCTCATGCTTTTCCTGACGTTCCTTCACCGCCTTGCCCAAAGCCACAGCCTGGGAGTAGATGCCAGTGTAGTTGAATGGCTTGTCTATCGGACTCTCGATGCTCTCTACGAGCCATGGTGAGTAGCGGCGGTTCTCCAGGTCGGTGATGATCTGCTGGTTGTTGGTCGTTCCTGCCACGGAAGCTCGGTGCATCAAGTTGCTGCGGAATCGGTCGTAAGGACGGCGGATGGAGAAGTGGAGCTTCGTGATGTTGCTCTTGAAGGCATTGAGGTTTCTGCCGATGGTGCTGTCAAACTCATCCATGCAGAGCAAAGCCTTGCAAGCAAACGACTCCATGTGGTCCTTGTCGGTATAGATGGCTGCCGACTCATTGAGGTAGTACTCTCTGAGCGAAGGAGGGAGGAGATAGTTGAAGAACGTGGTCTTGAAGATGCCGCCCTTTCCCACGAGAATGAGCATCATTTGATTGACCGAATCGGGGCGTATCCATCCTACCACCATCGCCACGATCCACTTGCGGAGGTACTTCCTGAAAGTGGATTGGTCGTGGTAATACCCCTTCTCCGGGATGATGTGTATGCGGTCGGCTAGTTCGCCGATGTAATCGAAGCCATCCCAATTGGGGAGATTTTGGAGATATTCTTTCAGAGGGTCGCACTTCTCTGCGAAATCGCTGTGTATCAAACTGAAGAGTTTGGGGAGCGAAAAGTGCAGTCCGTCTTCTTCCATCTCCAGCCAGAGCGAGTTGAGGATGTCGTCATCTAGGTTGACCCAACTGAGGTACTTCGGTTTATCAACCAATCGACTCGTGATTTGATGCCGTCCAGTCACCAGGTTGCGCTGCACTTGGTATCGAGACAGAATCCACTGCTTCACCATCTTGATGCTGCTCTGTCCCTTGTACGACTCCCCCTTTCGGAAGAAGTGCCAGGTGCCGAGACGTTCCTTGTGGCGATAGCACGACTTCATCACGCTCATCGTGTCGGGATATTCGTCGGAGAAGTGGGAGTCGGCATAGTCGAAAGCTTCCTGTAGATTGATGCCATAGCGAACGCAGAGGTAGCCGAAGGTGCTGACGTACTCGTTGTGGCGATGGCTTTCGAATACCAGCCCCCAGTTCTTGAGTGTTTCGAGGATGTGCTGCTCTGCCTCCTTCATCGTAGGCACCTTGGTGGAAAGCTTAGGCTCCTTCTCCTTGGCGTAGTAGGACTTTTTCCCACCATTGCCTTCGGCTGAGTTCTTCTTGGTCTCTTGCTCCTCGAAGGTAATCTCTGCTTTTGAACTAAGCACCTCGTCATTTGAGAGCGTAATCGGTACGGCATCCCAGTTGAAGTAGGCGTCGGGGTCATGGGCTAGACCACAGAGACGCAAGAAGTCCGTAGCCTGTCGGTCGGCCTTGATGCCCAGGAGGGTGTCGTAGAACTTGATGGCTTTCTTCATCATCACCTTGTGGAGCTCGGTGAAGGAAAGGTCGCACCCAGAGGGTCGCTCATAGCTGACGATGATTCTTCTGCCATGACCACTCATCGTAATCCATGAGGCGGTGGTGTTGGCGGCGAGCTTGATGCGTTTGAAAACCTCCTGCATCTTCTCCTCCGGGATGTCGTCGTAGTCGAGGGCGAGGCTGTTCACCTCGGCTACGACATTCTCCAGTTGTCTTCCCTTGCCGTCCAGTTGGGCGGCGACGCAGAGAGCCGGCGACATCATCTTGGTCTTGCTGGCGAGTTGCTTACTTACGGCGAGCCCCTTGCGATAGGCATCGGTAAGTCCGGCGAGTTCCTTGTTGTGGCGAATCCAGTTCTCCAACTCTTGGCGGCTTGTCAGTGGTCGGCTCACTTTGGAGTCGAGAGAGGTAAACACAGATGGCATGATGCCGCCTTTTGAGTCCGTGAACCCCTTTTTAAAAATATTCATTCTTTTTATATATAATATATGCGATTTTCTCCGTTATATGAATACTAGTGTTCTCTTTCTTATATATTCTTTCGCGTATGCGTAGGAAAGTAAGAAAAGAGGGTTCACCGTTCACCTTGGCTTTGGAAAGCCGATAAACAGTGGTGTTTCGGTGGGTGAACCCACCCTTCACAGGCATTCACCGAAGTAGATTTTGTGGCAACAAAAGGTGAACCCTTGGTGAAGGCAAATGCTGATGGGTGAACCCTATTTTCATGGGGAAAATCCAAGGGCGAGATGCTTAGGCTTCTTGTTTGAAGGCATTGCAAAATTAGAAAAAAACATAGAAAAAAGCAAATAACTTTTGTTCTACATGTAGAATAAAACATTAACGTATTTATGAGTAATATCAAAGTATTTAACAATCTGAGTACCTTTTTGAGAGGTAGTTTGGATTCCATCCAGTATGGTAAGAAGACTCGTTTGTTGCGAACTTTCCATATTGGTGTCAAGACTGTTAAGCGTGTCTAAGAGGGTAAAGTTTTGCTCTTGGCGCAAGTTCATCAATTTCTTCGCTTGATGTTGAGTCAGGCATCCACGGACGAGGAGAAGTTTAAGATTCTCTGTCATGTGATGGATGCGATGGATGCGGATGCTTTAGCCGCCAATCCCGAGGACCGCCCCATCTTCGAGCATGGCTGTCTCCAGGCATTTCATGATATGGAGCGGAAGTGGAAGGAGGTAGGGGAGATGAAAGAGAAATAGGGGTGGCAAATGTTTTCTAAAATATTGGATAGTTGGGACTTAGAGGTCAATAAGTGACTGATTCTCAGGTATGACCATTTCAACCACGTGGTTGGAATGATCATACCAATCCAAAGACGCATGTAAGCATACATGTTTTATCCGTCTTTTACTTCTGTAGCATCATGCGTGATTTCTCCCTGGCAAGTACCTGCATATCTACGGCAACGTCGTCTTCATCAACGATTTCCACGCCCGTCATCGTCTCGATTACATCTTCCATGGAAACCACGCCACGCAGAACACCGTATTCATCTACAATGATAGAGATGTGTTCTCGTTTTTCCAGCATTTTTTCCCATATCTGATATAGTGACTCATCCTCGTTGAAGGATAGGATAGGGCGCATCAGGTCGGAAAGTTTGGTCTGGAACTCATCGTCTGACAGCGATTTGAGGACCATGTCTTTCAGCACGTATCCCTTGATGTATTCCTTACTGCTATCATATACGGGAATGCGCGAGAAATTCCATTTCTGCTGTTCATAGAACTCTTTGATGGTTTGGTTCATGTTGGCAGATTCTACCACGATGGATGGAGTCATCACTTCCTTAGCCTTTACACCCGCCAGACGGATGCAGCTTTTGATAATCTTGCTTTCCGATTCACGGAAGATGCCTTCTGTGGTTCCTACATCTACCATGGCAGAAACCTCTTCGCGGCTCATGGAAGCCTGGTGGCTCTTAGGGGTGAATACCTTTGTGATGAGTTCTGAGAGTAGAACCAGCGGGTAGGTGATGAAGATGAGTACCCTGATTATCTTGGTGGATGTCATTGCCAGCGAGCGCCAGTAGGAAGCACCGATGGTCTTCGGGATGATTTCTGAAAGCACCAGAATCAGCAGGGTGAGAATGGCTGAGATGATTCCGAAGTATTCTTCGCCGAAGAGCTTGATAGACTCGGCACCCACGCCGGCAGAACCAATGGTGTGAGCGATGGTGTTGAGCGAAAGAATGGCACCCACAGGACGATCTACGTTGTTTTTGTACTGTTTCATCAACGAGGCAGTTTTATTGCCTTGATTCTCCTTCATCGAGATAAACGACATTGGAGTGGAAAGTAGCACCGCCTCCAGGACGGAGCATAAAAAGGATAGTGACAGAGCACCTAAAAAATATAATATGATTAAACCCATGTAATTTTTAATTCGTTAATAATATGTTGTCTGAAGTAGAAATAACATATTATTTTCGAAAACAGCAATGGTAGATGTAATGGGGCACATTACATCTTGTTTTATTCAATATAAGTGTACTTGTAAATATCATCGCAATATGTTTCAATTTTCTGCAAAGATATTGAATTAAAAGTGAATCTGATATTATTTTGTAGTATATTATGATGTTTTGATGTATTTTTACTAAACAGCTTCAAGACCAAGGAGCAGGTTCCTCCATGTTCACTCACAATGGGTGTTGGCACTCTCCTGACAGCATGGGGCGACTTCTCTGGTGTAACACGAACTTTTCCTCATATAACGTTTCGTATATCTCCCTCTTTATGTAACATTAGCGAAAGTTATTGGTATATTATAGAAATATAAATCATCGGAAAAGTTGTAATTTTGCGGCTTGTAAAGAAATAGTAATCTCACAATCATTCGAAAACTTACAATTCAACTACCAGCAAATGGTAATCCGACGAAACACTATAATTGACGAGAAAAAGCCAATTTGTTATCTGACGACGAAGAGTAATAATTCGAAAGATTAAAATCACTAAAATATGAATTTACATTATTTTATTACTTTCAGTAGCAGAGGAAGTGGCGTCTGTAGGTCGCTCTTCCTTAGAACATTTATGGTGATGATCCTTTTCATCACCGGTAGTAACGGCATCTATGCCGGAGAAGAAATAAAGGGGGAACGCACTATAACTGTCGAAGGCAAAACCCGTAGATACTGGCTCTATGTACCTGCTTCTGTGGAAGGACAAGAGAATGTGCCAGTGGTATTCTCTCTCCACGGACGTTTTGGTACAGATGATCCGAATGATCATGGAAAGCCCTTATTCACCTCACTCGCCAAGGAGAAAAACTTCATTGTGGTCTATCCTCAAGGACGAGATGCTGAAAAGGATAAAGCAGACTATCCCGGTGACGACTGGAAGGAAGGTTTTGGTGGCACTACCGGTTGGGAAGCCACTGGAAAAGAGAATGCAGATACTAAGTTTATCAAGGCACTTGTGGATAAGATACAGGCTGACTACAAGACAAGGAACGCTTCCAACAGCAATATCTCCGTCGATCCGAAGAGGTTCTACCTCTGTGGATTCTCCATGGGCGGCATGATGACATACGCTTGTGCGAAAGTGCTCAATGGCACATTTGCGGCATACGGTTCATGCAGTGGCTACCCTCTCAATGAGTTTCACATGAACCTCGCTACGGAAAAACCTATTCCGTTTATCCATCTGCATGGCAATCATGATCAAATACTTGGCATCAAGCATCTCAACACCATTATAGAAAACCTCCTGTTCCGCAATGGATGCGACCTCTCAAATCAGGTTAGTAATAAGGACTGGGCTACGACCAGAGAGAATGGTGAAGAGCATAATTTCAAGAGATATGATTTCACAGGTGTGAATGGAGTGCCTGTCACCACTGTCACATTTGATGGAGTCATGCATGAAGTGGAAGCGAGCGCACCTGCTTATCTTTGGAATTTCTTCTCCAACAAGACCACAGATATGTATAAGTCTGACATAGAGTGGAAATGGGATATGCCAACGATAAACAAGAATATTACCAACAGCTCAAGCCCCTCTTACTACGGTTGGAAGCATGAGGTAAATGGCAATAATAGTACGCTGACTTACGGTGGAGTAGGCAATTCTACCGACAATCAGAATGTCTATAATTCCATCCAGCTCACTCCAGGAAAGCACACTCTTTATGCTCAGATGGCGAGCACGAAAGGAGTATCATCAGTGACATTGCGAAATATCCTCACAGGTGCAGAGACCGTTGCACGAAAGGTAGATGACAATAGTGGCACCACGGAAACTCGAACTTACAATGTGCTGTATGAGTTTGAAGTAGGAGAGGGCGCGGAGTTTTCTCTTGAGCTCAAGTTTTCAAATCCCAACAGTGCCTGCACCCTGCTTGAAATCCATAAAGGATCCTACAGACCAGAAGGCGTAAAGGATGAGAGCCAGGATAATGCCTCCATCGACCTCACAAAAGGTAAATTGGCTGAGTTGACATTCGAAAATGGTGATAATGCTGTCGATATATATCCTCTAACAGATGATTTAACAAAAAATTACAAAGCCGATCTCCCTTCTGTTAACGATAATATGACACTCTATCTGAAGAGCCGACTTGGCATCCAAAATGGCAAGATTGTCAATAAGGATAAGTATATCGTGAAGGATGCTGTTTTCGGACATTATTTCCAGAATATCCCTGATGCAGATATCTATGACAGATATGGCGCGTCAGACTATATGCGTGTAGTATTGGGTGAGAATAATTCTCTTTCTGGCCATAACGGTATAGCTGGAATACAGACCACAGGAAAGGTGACAATAGGATTCTGGGTAAATGGAGATATAGCAGTCAATCGCGGACTGGCTTATGACGAGCCGTCAATGTTCTATATTGCAGGAGATACGTATAATGGACCGAATCCAGATCAAAATAAAGGAGAATATAATCCTCATATGTTTAATATCACCTGCAGTGGTGGACTTACCGGCTATATGAAAGTGAATGATACTACATTCGATTATAATAGCGGTACAAGCAGTTTTGGCGAGTTGTGTGACACAAAGTCCAACACGGATTTCTACAACAAGAATTTCTATAAGGACTGCAACTGGCATTACATCACTTACCAGAAGTATGACAACCTGTCACGATTTAATATGTATGTAGATGGAGAACCGACATGTTTGGGTGGCTATGCCACGCATAATGCCAGCTCGCTGGAAGGGTGTATCAAAGGACTGAAAAGCATAGTGCTCGGTGGCGCCAATGCCAACAATGTGGAATTCGCCTATGACGTGGCGTTTGCCTATGACGACATCGTAATCTATAATCGTGTGCTGTCAAAGCGTGAGATCAATGAGATTATCAAGAAGAAGAACTATTCACCGTCAGTTTGGCATTTCGATCGAAATCTGGAAAACAACATTTTCTGCAATCATGATTTGCTGGACAAGAACACGAACATGTGGGCTTCATCCAATGGCGTTTATACGCTCAATACCAATTTCTCCTCAGCAGCAGCATTGACCTATGATGGAATCACTGAGATTCCTGCTTTCAAGGGCTTGCGGTTTGTCACTAATGGTGAACAAAAGATACAGATAGATGCAAAGAGCGGTGCTCTCCATCTTTCAGAGGGCGTCAAGGTGGTGTTCTCCAATCTGGCAAAGGATACCTATGTGAGGATGGAATACAAGGAGGATAAAAATAAAAATGTGGATTGGAATAAATCTACATTAACGTCTGTATCTTTATCAGGCAATACTCCTTCGCCAAGTCAGGGTTGTGTTAGAACATTGTTCAAGGTTGGTGATACAACATCTGGAGAAACCAGCATTACTATGCCATCTGACATAAACATAATCCGAATGGAAGCCACTAACAAGAATTTCGCACAGATAAAGTTTGTGGAGAATGTGGATAATTCGAATAATGTGGTTAGTGTGGTGACGAATCCTTCTGATACGAACCCACTTCCACGTATGGAACTGTATGTCAATGGAGCAAAGTGTGTGAATACACAGAGTTATAATTTCAAGTATACGAGTTCTTCTCCTCATGTGGCTTCCTTTGACGATCAAGGAAACGTCGTTTTGCATGGCATAGCCGGCAGCACTGTGATAACGGCAGAGCTCATCAATGACGAGAATAAGTATGATTGTGACATCTATGACCAGTATGCCTTTGAGCCATCAAATCGTATCTTCTCATCCTATGAGATTGTAGTGACGCCAAAGGATAGTACATTCTACAAGGTGGTTGATGGTGAGACATACACGGTCGGTCAGACATTGGAAAATAAAGACAGGACTGTCGGCGTTACTCTCGGTGGATGGACTTATAATAATGGTAGTTATTATGGTAATACAGACTCATATACGGCAAAAGAAACATGGGCAGGACATAAATTCGAGAAGAATGCTGACCGAAATGGTTACCTTGCAAATAGCCGTAAGACGGAAGAAGACGTATTCCATGAATTCTTCGATGATGCCCAAGCGACGTTCTCCACAAATGGCAGTTATGCGGCGAAGAGCGAGCAACTGAAGGTGGATGCCAATAATACTTATGCCACTTATGCCGCAACAGGCAACTATTCTGCCCCGACAAACAACACGTCTGTTGCCAACGAGACACCTTGGCTCTTGCCTTGCCGTGGTTCGCACATCAAGATAGAGCCTACAGCTGCAGGATTGATCTCTGTCTATGTGATGCAGGAGGGATGTGTCAGTCACGATAACGAAGATGAGCCTATCGACGTTACGGTCAAGAAGGTATATGTGGCTGACGAGAAAGGCGAGATAGTCAAAAAAGTGGTGGCGGACACCAAGAGTAAGGTGGCAGCGCAGATGTGGAAAGATGATGGACGCGCCAGAGCCGAGTATCGCTGGGGCGATTCAAGGTTCGCTTATAATGAAGCAACAAAGGACTCCTTCCTTAAAATCGAAAGCTTTGATGACAAATGGTCATTCCTCGACAACTGGCCTAATCCGGGTATGCAGCAGCACGTCTTCAAACTTGGCAATGATGAAGATGGACATGTGCTGATCACTAAGGGCATTGTCAGATATACATTCAATGTGCTTCCAGGCAAGACCTATTACATCTTCTCAAATACGGCAAAACTCGGACTGGCAGGCTTTACATTCAAGAACGGCATACATGCTAAATATCATCAGGTGAAACCAGACGCTAAGCATTATGAATGGAGGGCAACTGGCGAATTTGATCATCTGAATGTTGAAAATGTTACGCTTAATGATAGCGATAACTATCCTGCGCCTACTGCAGAGAATGCGAATGTCACACTAAATCGTACATTCTATAAGAATCGTTGGAATGCCATCTGTCTGCCTTATTCCATCAATAGGAGACAGATAGAGGATGTCTTCGGCGACGGAACCATGGTGGTGCTGATGAATAAAATCGACACTTCCACCAAGAAAGTGATGTTTATCGAGCATGCCAATCAGGACATCATCGCCGGTTATCCTTATCTTATTTTCCCTACCGATAAGGCAGATACTATTAAGACAGACCATTCAGTCATCAGTAGCATAACAACCCGCGCCACATTCGGTGAGGCTGACAGTCCGCTTTTTAGTGTAGGAACTGATGGAAAGACATATCCTGGTGCAGAAATGCAGAGCGATGCACTCGTCTTTAAGGGTACATTCATTAATACTACGCTTAATGAAGGATCTTACGTAGTGACGAATAATGGTGTTCTCTCACGTATTCCTAAAGATGGAATGAATATAAAACCTTACCGATCTTACATCTATTTTAATAGGGTAAATGCTAACGCAAAGGCGATTTCGCTACAAAATATGAATGTAAACGGTTTTGAAAATGATGAAGACAATACTACAGGCATTGAAAATCTGCTCTTTGAGAGTGGTATCCTTACTCATTCTGCTGATGTCTATTCCATAGATGGACAGTTGGTTCGTAGTAAAGCTCTTAATTTTAACGGACTGCCTAAAGGCGTTTATATAGTTAATGGTAAGAAATATGTAAAGAAATAATTGTTACAAAGATGAAAAAAGATTATATTATTCCGATAATCTTCTTTATAAAATATGAAGAAGAGTCAAAACTACTCTCTAACAGTCTCCAAGGTGATGCTGACAGCGTGAATGCAGCTCCTGATGTTGATCACAATTCGATGAAGGGTAGTACAGATTTAAATACTGATAACACAGGAAACGTATCAGAGGGTGATTATGCCAAAAAGATTGATTGGTTCTTTGATGACAATGCTTTCTCTGACTTCTGATAGGATTCAGACTTGAATGAAAACAGAAAACCTGTCTTGCATCTCAGCACATTCGTAGCGCGAAAGAGCCACGCCGCGAATGTTCTGAGTAGCAAGACAGTTTTTTTTAGGTCTATGTAGATAAGACTGAGTTGGTGTATCGCCTAGTAAATAATGGCAAAGTCTATTTTCTAGGTCGTCCTCGACGATTCGGAAAGAGCCTACTCCTCTCTACCTTGGAGGCATACTTCCAGGGCAGGAAGGAACTGTTTAAGGGACTTGCCATTGATGCGCTGGAGCAAGAGTGGAAGCAATATCCAGTGTTCCATTTGGATTTCAATACGGGTAACTACCTAAACGATGGAACCCTAGAGGCAGGCATTAAAGATAAGTTGTCTGATTGGGAGAAACTGTACGGATTAGTAAATGACAATCCCGATTTGGCTCAGAGATTCCAAAAGATACTACATGCAGCGCATGAACAGACGGGCTTGGGAGCAGTCGTCCTCATCGATGAGTATGACAAGCCAATATTGGATGTATTGGATATGGATTTCCATGTCGAGCACCTAGGCAAGACAATGACACTGGAGGAAAAGCACCGCAATATCTTGAAGTCGTTCTATGCCACATTGAAGGGCGCTGATGCCGACTTACGCTTTGTTTTCCTCACCGGTGTCACCAAGTTCTCACAAATCAGTATGTTCAGTGGCTTCAACCAGCCAAAGGACATCAGTTTGAACCGTGAATTTGAAGGTATTTGTGGCATTACACAGAAGGAATTGGTGAAATATTTCTTTGAACCAATCAAGGAGTTTGCTGAGGAATATGAGTGCTCTGTAGAGGGAATGCTGGAGTTGCTGAAACGAAAATATGATGGTTACCATTTCAGTAAGAGGATGACAGACATCTTTAATCCTTTCAGTATTTTGAATGCTTTCGACCAAATGGACTTGGGAAGTTACTGGTTCAAAAGTGGTACACCAACGTATCTCGTTCGCTTGCTTAATCATTTCGACCAAAACTTGAATGAGTTGATTGGTAAATATTATGCAACCCCACAGTTTGATGATTATAAGGCTGATGTGGAGATGCCTCTTCCGATGATATACCAGAGCGGTTATCTCACCATCAAGGGGTATGAACGTGACACGGAGTCTTATCTTCTCGATATTCCTAACAATGAGGTGGGGGAGGGTCTTCTTACGATATTGGCGAACAATTATCTGAAGACCAAGGAATAGCCGTAACGTTCACCTCATCGGTGCTAACTTCTCTTCTGGGGAAGGGACAGTCAATGAGTGGAAAGAGGGATAAAAACGATCAATCATGAACACCAATCATTTGAAATTAGGAATATGGGCACTGTTGGCATCATCGAGCCTTGGCTTGATGGCTGCCCAGAAACCAATCGTCCGATACAAAATCCTCGCCAACTCCCCTGAACAGCATATCCAGCATTTTGGAGCGAGTGATGCGTGGAGCATGCAATTCTTGGGACTTTGGCCTGAGAAGCAGCAACAGAAAATTGCCGACTGGCTCTTTTCCATGGAAAACGATGCGCAGGGGAAGCCCAAAGGTATCGGCTTGTCTATCTGGCGATTCAACTTGGGGGCGGGCAGTGAGGAACAAGGTGATTCTTCTCAGATACAGCGTGGCACTCGTACTCAATGCTTTCTGAACCGTTGGCGAATGTAGCGGTCGTGTAGAATTGATACCAAGAAGTGTTACCACTTTTGTACAAAAATAATAGAACGTAGGCGAAATGGTTGCAAATTACGGTTAAAAGGAAGAAAATAGTCATTTTCTACTCCTTTTTGAGCGATTTGTAACCATTTCTTCTTTTTTTTTTCGCTAAATTTGCACTCAAACAAATAACAATATCAGATACAATGACATTATCAAAAACAATCCAAACCTTGGCTCTTGCCTCTCTCTTGACATTCGCTCCTTCCGAGATGATGGCCGCCAAAAAAGGTGGAACTTTTACCACAGGTGATAAGACATTCCTCTTGAATGGTAAACCTTTCGTGGTGAAGGCTGCCGAGTTGCATTATCCTCGTATCCCTCGTGCCTACTGGGAACATCGCATCAAGATGTGCAAGGCTTTGGGCATGAATACAGTCTGCCTCTATGTGTTCTGGAATATCCACGAGCAGCAGGAAGGCAAGTTCGATTTTACGGGCAACAATGACGTGGCTGAGTTCTGCCGTCTCTGTCAGAAGAACGGCATGTACGTCATCGTGCGTCCTGGTCCATACGTTTGTGCGGAGTGGGAGATGGGCGGTCTGCCTTGGTGGCTCTTGAAGAAGAAGGACATCAAGTTGCGTGAGAAAGACCCTTACTTCATGGAGAGAGTGAAAATCTTTGAGAAGAAGGTGGGCGAGCAGTTGGCTTCCCTCACCATCCAGAATGGTGGTCCTATCATCATGGTACAGGTGGAGAATGAATATGGTTCCTACGGCAAGGACAAACCCTACGTGAGCGCCATCCGTGACATCGTGAAGGAGAGTGGCTTCGACAAGGTGGAACTCTTCCAGTGCGATTGGTCTTCCAACTTCCTCAACAATGGTCTCGATGACTTGACTTGGACCATGAATTTCGGTACGGGTGCCAATATCGACAATCAGTTCAAGCGTCTCGGTGAGGTTCGTCCGAATGCACCTAAGATGTGCTCTGAGTTCTGGAGTGGATGGTTTGACAAGTGGGGTGCTCGTCATGAGACTCGTCCTGCCAAGGATATGGTGGAAGGAATGGACGAGATGCTCAGCAAGGGCATCAGCTTCTCCCTCTATATGACCCACGGCGGAACGAGCTTCGGACATTGGGCTGGTGCCAATTCTCCTGGCTTCCAACCAGACGTTACGTCATACGACTATGATGCGCCTATCAATGAGTATGGTCATACGACTCCTAAATATTTCGAGTTGCGAGAGATGATGGCAAAGCATAATGATGGCAAGAAGTTGCCTGCTGTGCCAAAGGCACCGATGCCGCTCATCAGTGTGCCTATCTTTAAGTTTACGGAGTATAAGCCACTTGTTTATGGTTATACCAAGAAGACGGTCGAGCAAGCTCCCAAAACCTTCGAGGAGTATGACATGGGTTGGGGAACGATGGTGTATGTGGTTTCTCTCCCTGCCAATGATAAGCCAAGTACTCTCACAGGAGAATTCCATGACTTTGCCCAGGTATATTTGGAGAATAAGTACATCGGTAAGATAGACCGTGTGAAGAATGAGAAGTCTCTCGATTTGCCAGCTATGCCAAATGGCGGCAAGTTGACTATCGTAGTGGAAGGCATGGGACGCATCAACTTTGGTCGTGCCATCAAGGACTATAAAGGTATTGTGGGTAATGTGACCATCACTTCGCAATCCCCATACGGAGAAATCACTCTGAAGCCAACTGCATGGGCGCAGCTTGCTATCCCAGATGATTATCAGAATGCAGTGAAGGCACTCAGTGGCAAGAGCATGGCGGATGCGGAATTAGAAGAGGTCGTAGCCAAGGCTCATTCTGATGCAGTTATAAAAATTGATCCTTGGGGAGAAAGAAAGGCTGGCTACTATCGTGGCTTCTTTAATATAAATAAGGTGGGCGACACCTTTATTAATATGGAGGCCTTCGGCAAGGGACAGGTATATGTCAATGGTCATGCCTTGGGTCGTTTCTGGCAAATCGGTCCTCAGCAAACCTTGTATCTACCAGGATGCTGGTTGAAGAAGGGCAAGAATGAGGTCATCGTGCTCGATGTCGTTGGTCCTAAGGGCGAGGCTGGCAAGGTTGGCATCGATGTCATGCCTACAGCATTCTGCCAAGACCACCCTGAGTTAGACAAGTTGAACCTCGAAAAGAGCAATAAGCACAATGAGCCTGGTCATCGCATGGACTTGAACTCTGATACTCCTGCTTGGAAGGGTGACTTGAAGGCTGGCAATGGTTGGCAGACCATCAAGCTCGACAAGCCTGTGACAGGACGTTACTTCGCATTCGAGTGCAACAGCAGTCAGAGTGGTGATTCTCAGATAGCCATCGCCGAGGTATATCTACAGGATGCACAAGGCAATCGCATCGACCGCAACAACTGGGTGGCTTATTATGCTGACAGCGAGAAGGGCAATTCTACGCTCGACAAGATGTTCGACCTCCAAGAGAGTACCTATTGGCAGACTGAGAAGGGAGCCAATTTCCCACATCTCTGCATCGTGGATATGGGTAAGGAGATGACCATCTCAGCCTTCGAGTATCTGCCTCGTGCTGAGCAAGGCGCACCAGGAAGTGTGAAAGGCATCAAGTTCTTCGTGAAGAAGTAGAAGAGTACCATCTTCTTGGAGAAGCGAGCGCATTGCCTACTCATAAATGGGGATTTTCGAGAGAAAGTGAACAATTTAACAGTTTTCTTTCTCTTATATTGAAATATTTTTGTAATTTTGCAGTCCCAAACCTTCAAGGAGTCTTGGGACTGCATTTTTTATGCCAGTTCCTATTGGAGAATTGAGTCAGACATACTTCTGATTTTTCCTTTCTTCCATGAGGTGAGGCTAACTATCAAATCAACAAAAAAAACAAAGGATGGCAAATAAGAAGAAAATTGCAATCGCTGTGGGCATCGGAGCTGTAGTAGGCATCGGAATGACGATCTTGGCAGGCTTAGGGCTTGGCAAGAAACAGGGCGGTGCGTATCTTGGAAAGTGCCATTGTAAGAAATAAAACCCAGTCACATCTGTGATTGGGCTTTTTTGTTTCTAGATGTTTTGAGAAAGGCAAATTTGAAAGTGTGTATTACATTATATATAATTATTAACTATTTAAAATATAAGGAAAATTGATTATGAGAACAGAATGGAGAGGTTTCAAAGGAAACAAGTGGCAATCTGAGGTCAATCTTCGTGACTTCATTCAGAACAACTACACCAGCTATGACGGCGACGAGTCGTTCTTGGCAGAACCTACCCAAGCTACAGATACCCTTTGGGGTATGCTCAAGGAACTCCAGAAGCAGGAGCGTGCCAAGGGTGGCGTGCTTGACATGGAGACTGAGGTGGTTTCAGGATTGACAGCATACGGTGCTGCCTATATCGGCGAAGGCACCAAGGACTTGGAGAAGGTAGTGGGTCTTCAGACAGACAAGCCATTGAAGCGTGCCTTTATGCCATACGGTGGTATCAAGATGGCTGAGCAGGCTTGCACTACATACGGCTATGAGCCATCTGCCAAGCTCCACGAGATCTTCCACAATTATTGCAAGACGCACAATGATGGTGTCTTCGATGCTTACACCCCAGAGATGAAGCACGTGCGCCACAACCATATCTTGACAGGTCTTCCTGATACATACGGTCGTGGTCGTATCGTAGGTGACTATCGTCGTGTGGCTCTCTATGGTATCGACTTCTTGATTGCCGAGAAGCAGAAGGACTTGGCTGAGATGGGCGACCGTGAGATGATTGACGAGGTAATCCGTCTTCGTGAGGAGGTAGCTATGCAGATCAAGGCTCTCAAGGGCTTGAAGGAGATGGCTGCTAGCTATGGTTTCGATATTTCACAGCCAGCTCAGAATGCACGTGAGGCTGTTCAGTGGGTGTACTTCGGTTACCTCGGTGCTGTGAAGACCCAGAATGGTGCTGCTATGTCAGTAGGTCGTATCTCAACCTTCCTCGACATCTACTTTGAGCGTGACTTCAAGGAGGGTACCTTGACAGAGGCTGACGCACAGGAGCTCATCGACCACTTGGTAATGAAGTTCCGTATGGTGAAGTTCGCCCGCATCCCTTCATACAACCAACTCTTCTCTGGCGACCCAGTATGGGCAACTCTTGAGGTAGGTGGTATGGGTCAGGATGGCCGTTCTATGGTGACCAAGAATGACTTCCGTTTCCTTCACACCTTGGAGAACATGGGACCTTCACCAGAGCCAAACTTGACCGTGCTCTATAGCTCTCGCTTGCCAAAGACCTTCAAGCACTATGCTGCGATGATCTCTGTGAAGACAAGTTCTATCCAGTATGAGAATGACGACGTGATGCGTCCTGTATGGGGCGATGATTATAGCATCTGCTGCTGTGTATCAGCTACACAGACAGGTAAGGAGATGCAGTTCTTCGGTGCTCGTGCCAACTTGGCTAAGTGCTTGACCTACGCTATCTCTGGTGGTGTCGATTCCAAGACTCGTGAGCAGTGCGGTCCTAAGTATCGTGCCATCGAGGGTGATGTTGTGACATACGAGGAGTTCATGCCACGTTTTATGGATATGATGGATTGGCTCGCAAGTGTCTATGTGAAGACCTTGAACCTCATCCACTACATGCACGACAAGTACTTCTATGAGGCAGAGGAGATGGCGCTCATCGATACAGATGTACGTCGTACCTTCGCAACAGGTATCGCAGGTTTCAGCCACGTGGTTGACTCTATCTCTGCCATCAAGTATGCCAAGGTGAACATCATCCGCGACGAGACTGGTTTCCCATTGAGTTTCCAGACTGAGGGTGACTTCCCACGTTATGGTAATGATGACGAGCGTGCAGACGAGATCGCTGTATGGTTGTTGAAGACCTTCATGTCACTCATCAAGAAGTATCATACTTATCGTGACTCTGAGCCTACTACCTCTATCTTGACCATCACTTCCAATGTGGTCTATGGTAAATATACAAGCAATATGCCTGATGGTCGTCCTGCTGGTGCTCCTTTGGCTCCAGGTGCCAACCCATCATACGGTGCTGAGAAGAACGGCTTGTTGGCTTCCTTGAATTCTGTGGCTAAGTTGCCTTACGAGTATGCGTTGGATGGTATCTCTAATACCCAGACCATCAGTCCAGGTGCTCTTGGACACGATGACGAGGAGCGTGCCAATACTTTGGTAGGTGTGATGGATGGTTATTTCAACCAGGGCGCTCATCACTTGAACGTGAATGTATTCGGTGTAGAGAAGTTGAAGGATGCGATGGAGCACCCAGAGAAGGAAGAGTACCAGAACTTCACCATCCGTGTGAGTGGCTATGCCGTGAAGTTCATCGACTTGACCCGTGAGCAGCAGTTGGATGTGATCGCTCGTCAGGCTCATGAAAAGCTCTAAATGATAGGTAAGGAGTAAGTAGCTCCTTTTCAAATCATGATATTTGAGTGCCCACAAATTGATCTGTAAAAGAGAAGTTTGTGGGCATTTATACATTAGGAGTCTTGATGGTTCTTTTCTTCACATTGATTGGTTTTGTGTTTTTATTAATATCCAAAAAGATAAAGTGATATGGGAATTTTTATATTTTTAGGTGTAATTGCGTTATTTATGGGTTCTTTTGCCTTGTGGGGTGTCTATAATCTTCATAAACAATAACAGATGCAAAGAGGATTCATTCATAGTATAGAAAGCTTCGGCTCTGTGGATGGGCCGGGCATTCGGTTCTTGATTTTCCTGCAGGGATGTCCGATGCGCTGCCAGTTCTGTCACAATCCGGATTCTTGGAAGACAGGAGTGGGAGAGGAGTGGTATGCTGACGACTTGTTGGACAAGGCAGAGCGTTTCCGCAGCTATTGGGGGGATAAAGGCGGCATCACGGTGAGCGGTGGTGAGGCTCTTCTGCAAATCGACTTCCTCTTGGAACTTTTCGAGAAGGCACACCAAAGAGGAATCAATACTTGTCTCGACACTTCTGCACAACTCTTTACTCAGAAGGGTGCGTTCTTCGAGAAGTTTGAGCGACTGATGCAAGTCACGGATACGATCTTGCTCGACATCAAGCATATTGATGATGAGGAGCATCGCAAGTTGACTCGCCATTCCAACCAAAATATCCTCGATTGCGCCCGTTATCTGAGTGACATCAAGAAACCCGTATGGATTCGCCATGTGCTGATTCCTGGTATCACAGACAAGGATGAGTATCTGGTGCAGTTGAGGGATTTTCTGAAGACGCTCGACAATATCCAGCGTATCGATGTGTTGCCTTATCATACGATGGGCATCTACAAATATGAGAAGTTGGGTATCGACTATCCTTTGAAAGAGGTTAATCCGCCATCTGCAGATAGGGTGGAGAACGCCAAGAGAATCCTTGGCGAGGCTTTGAAGGCGTAAGGAATGGAAAAAATCATCATTTTTATGAAAAAATAATGTAGAGGGGTGCAACTTTTGTTGTGCCCCTCTCGTCTAAAAGGGTAAAATAAAGCACGTAAGACGTGTCTTTGTTGATCATGTCAAACTATAAAAGAAGAATATAATGGATAGATTGGAATTTCTCAAAAAAATGAAGACTGCAGTTTTGGCTGCTGGCTTGTTGATGATGTCAACATCTTGTGCTTTCAGTGGCAATAGTGGTAATACAGTTCTCAATGGTGACTTGAAATTTACTCAAGCAGACTTGAGTGTGAAGCCATTTATGGAAATTGAGATTGAGACTGTGGCAGATGTCTATTATACGCAGACCAATGGTGACCAACAGGATGTTCGCTTGGACTTTTCAAAAATCAGCGATCCAAAATTCAAGAAGCAACTCATGGAAAATGTAAAGGTAGTCTATCGTGAAAACAAGATGATTATCGGACTTGCTTCTAGGGTCAAGGGAATTAGTAAGTTGAAGAACAATGAGCGCTTGCGCGTGTATGTAACATCGCCAGACTTGGTGAAGGTGAGTCTGGAAGGCGTAGGAAGCTTCAATGCCAACGCCATCAATTCCGATGTGTTTGAGATAGACAATGAAGGGGTTGGAAACGTAAATGTCAAGAACTTGCTTGCCAACAAGATAGAGATTACCAATGAAGGTGTTGGTAATGTTCGCATAGACAATATGCAGTCTGATCATGTCGATATTGATAATGAAGGTGTAGGCAATGTGCAAATCGCTCTCTTCAAGGGTGGTCATCTGGAAATAGACAACGAGGGCGTGGGAAAGGTAGATGCTCATGTGGATTGCCAGTCGGTAAAGGCTACTCTTGAAGGTGTTGGCAACATCAAGTTGTCTGGCGTTACTCGTCAGTTGATCAAAGAAAAAGATGGAGTAGGTTCTTTCAAGACAGGCGACTTGAAAGTGCTGAGACCATAAGATAATCTCTCTTCCCTATTATAGGGATTCCTAATTATGTGAAAAGCCTGTCAGAAGGGATTCTGGCAGGCTTTGTCGTTTATTGGTATCAAGTATATGCTCGAAAAGTATGGGATGTTAGAAGTCCCATTTCACACCCAAGCAAGGGCGAACCATCCATCCGGCATTGCTGCCAAAATTGTGGCTGATCTCAACCTCGCCACCCACGCTGAGATTCTCGCATCCGAAGTGCTGACCTACATTGTACCAAAGCTGTGGCTCTGTGGTGAATACGGTGTGCTCATTCTTGTAGATGACTTCGCCAGTCTCGTCAACCTTTGCGTCTCCGTGCTTGTCGAGCATACTGGTATGGTTCTCCCACCAGAAATCTGCGAAACCGCTAAAGTTCAATCCCTTTAATCCAAAGATGTCTTTGCTTCCCCAAACAGCAGTCAACTGCATTGGCACATTCTGATCGGTCTTGCGGATAGTCTTGTAGAGTGCTTGGAGTGTCAAGGTGTTCTTGAAACTCTTGTCGTGCATGAAATACTCCACACCGAAGAGCCATGCGTTGTTGATAGGATAGTTCTTGGTGATACCACCATTATATTCCATGTGCAAGCTCCAGTTCTTCATCTTGGAGTTTTGCCAGAAGTTGAGTGCACGAGAAATCTCGGTGTAGGTTCCACCTTGTGAGATATTCTTACTTCCTACTACCATTTTGTCGTAGTTGAAGTCATGGTCAACGAAGAAGTAGGTGCTTCCCCATTTGTCAGCCTTGAACATTTCGAGAGTAAGGGTTACATACTTACGGTCAGAACCGAAATCATACAGGATTTGTGCATTGGTTTGAGCTTTGGCAAATGTACCAACCATCAATGCGGCGAAAACTAATAATGACTTTTTCATGTCGTTGGTTTATTACAGTTTTGATTAATAAATGATTGAAAGGGACAACTTTCCCCCACGAAAGAGGTTGTCTGTGACTCTTTTCGGCTGCAAAGGTATGAATATTATTTAAAACTACAAAGTAATGGCTCGGAAATTTGGCAGTTTCGATGAAAAACAGTACTTTTGTATATATTATTAAATGTATAAATAAGATAAATATGATAGATATTCATCAAGATGTGAAAGTGGAGGCATTCAAATTGTTGGGAAGAGAAGCCTTTTCTGAGAAAAAGTATGACGATGCCATTCGTTATTATAATTCTGCATTAGAACTCAATCCTCACGCGGCAGAAATCTACCGTGAAAGAGGTGGGGTGTATTATGCCATGGGTGATAAACATCATGCTGAAGAAGACATGCAGGCATATTTCCGTGAAAATCCTGAAGCGGTAGAAGAACTTTCTGGTGCGTTTCAGGCAGAGGGAAGAGAGCATTGTCATTAACTCGCATCCGCTTTCTTGAAAGGAAAATCGCAGAAAAATGCGTTTTTTATGATAAAAATCGGTTGAAAAGCCTGCTTTTTCGGAAAAATATAAGTAAAATTACGAAAAAACTAACAAATTGTTTGGTGGTGTCGGAAAAAAACACTACTTTTGCAAGCGTATAAATCATTAACTAAAAAGAAATAGAATATGAAGTTTAATGCGTACTACTTTAGCTTTTACTTTTACTTTGCAAGCGATTGTAAAGCGGGAAGTTGCGTGTAAATTTCAACTTAGGATATAAGATTAAGAAATCTATCGAAACGGTCCCGCTCTATAAAGAGTAGGACCGTTTTTCGTAAGACACCTCTTGATTATGTGTCCTTTGAGATAAAGATAAACCAAAAGGCAATGAAAAGAATAGCTATACAAGGTGAGTTGGGGTCATTCCATGACATTACTGCGCATGAATACTTCGAGGGTGAGCAGATAGAGTTGATTTGCTGTGCAACCTTTGAGGAAGTGTTTGAGAATATCAAGCGTGACCCTACTGTCATCGGAATCACTGCCATCGAGAATACCATTGCTGGTAGCTTGCTCCACAATTACGAATTGCTTCGTCAGAGTGGCACTACCGTAGTGGGAGAGCATAAACTCCATATCGAGCACAGTATCTGTTGTTTGCCGGAGGATGATTGGAGTACGCTCCAAGAGGTTCATTCCCATCCTGTGGCTCTGATGCAGTGTGGAAAGTTCTTGGCAAATCATCCGGACCTTAAGGCTGTGGAAGCTGAGGATACTGCCGGATCTGCTGCTTACATCGCGCAACATCAGGTGAGAGGATGGGCTGCCATCTGTTCTAGTTATGCAGCTAAAATGTATGGCATGAAGGTGCTGCAAGAGGGAATACACGACAATCCACACAACTATACGAGATTTCTTGTGGTTTGCAATCCCCAGAAAGCGGCATTGCTCCGTCCGATAGAGAAAGCCAACAAGGCGAGCATCGTCTTCAGTCTTTCGCACGACAAGGGATCGCTCTCGAAGGTGCTCACTATCTTGAGTTTCTATGACATCAACCTGACGAAGATCCAGTCGTTGCCTAACATCGGGCACGAGTGGGAATATCTCTTCTATGTGGATTTGACGTTCGACAATTTGACACGCTATCGTCAGAGCATTGATGCTATCACGCCTCTCGTCAGGAAAATCAAGGTCTTAGGCGAATATGAGGAGAAATTATAAATTGTAAATCATAAATTATCGATTGAAAATGATACAGCCAGCTAATAGAGTAACGGAAATACAAGAGTACTACTTCAGCCGCAAGTTGAAGGAAGTTGCCAAGTTGAATGCCGAGGGCATGGACATCATCAGCCTAGCCATCGGAAGTCCAGATATGCCACCTTCTCAGCAGACCATCGATAAACTCTGCGAGGTAGCTAATGAACCTGGTGCACATGGGTATCAACCTACGGTGGGTATCCCAGAGTTGCGCAAGGCTATGGCTGGCTTTTATAAGCGTTGGTATGATGTTGACCTAGACTGGGCTACAGAGATACAACCTCTCATCGGTAGCAAGGAAGGTATTCTACACGTCACCTTGGCTTTCTGCAATCCTGGTGACGAGGTACTCATACCAAATCCGGGCTATCCTACCTATACTGCCATCAACAAGATATTGGGTACTAAGATTACCTATTATGACTTGCGTGAGGATAATGATTGGCAACCAGACTTTGAGGCCTTGGAGAAAATGGACCTCAGTCATGTGAAACTGATGTGGACCAACTATCCTAACATGCCGACTGGTGGAAATGCACGTATGGAAACCTACGAGCGACTGGTGAAGTTTGCCAAAGACCATAACATTGTAGTGGTGAATGACAATCCTTATTCGCTTATCCTCAACAAGCATCCGATGAGTATCATGCAAGTGCCAGGTGCTAAGGATTGTTGCATTGAGTTCAACTCTCTGAGCAAGAGTCATAATATGCCAGGTTGGCGTGTGGCTATGATTTCAAGCAATAAGACTTTCATCTCTTGGATTCTTAAGGTGAAGAGCAATATAGATAATGGTTGTTTCCGTGGTATCCAGTTGGCTGCGGCAGAGGCAATGCTCAACAATACCGATGAGTGGCATGAGGAGAACAACATCACCAATTATCGCCGCCGCCGTGACATTGCAGAGGAAATCATGCGAGTGCTTGATTGCAAGTTTGATCCTAACCAAGTGGGTATGTTCCTTTGGGGCAAGATACCAGAGAAATATGCCGATGTAGAAGACTTGACCGAGAAGGTACTGCATGAAGCAAGAGTCTTTATCACGCCAGGTTTCATCTTTGGCAGTAATGGTAAGCGATACATCCGTATCAGTCTTTGTGCCAAGGACGAAAAGATGAAGGAGGCACTCGAAAGAATCAAGAAGGTCTTTCAAAAGTAAAAAAATAAAAGGGTAAAAAAGTAAAAACAAAAAATATACGACTATGGAATTAGAATTAGAACCATTGAATTTCCCAAGTGATCAGGAACGCCCTTGCGTCATCGCCGGTCCATGTTCGGCAGAGACAGAAGAGCAGGTTATGACTACCGCTAAGCAGTTGGCTGCCAAAGGTTGCCACATGTTCCGTGCTGGTGTTTGGAAGCCACGTACCAAGCCAGGAGGCTTCGAGGGTAATGGTGAGAAGGCACTTCCTTGGATGAAACAGGTAAAGGAAGAGACGGGCATGCTCGTTGCTACCGAGGTGGCTACTCCAGAGCATGTGGAACTCGCCTTGAAGTATGGTATCGATATTCTTTGGGTAGGTGCTCGTACTTCTGCAAATCCTTTTGCTATGCAGGCATTGGCTGACAGTTTGAAGGGTGTGGATGTACCAGTGTTGGTGAAGAATCCAGTCAATCCAGACTTGGAGTTGTGGATTGGTGCCCTCCAGCGCATCAATCAGGCAGGTATCAAGCGCTTGGGTGCTATCCATCGTGGATTCTCTAGCTTCGACAAGAAGATTTACCGCAACCTCCCTATGTGGCAGATTCCTATCGAGTTGCATCGCCGCATACCACAGTTGCCTATCATCTGTGACCCTAGCCACATTGGTGGTCGTCGCGACTTGATTGCTCCTCTCTGCCAGCAGGCTATGGACTTGGGCTTTGATGGCCTTATCGTAGAGAGCCACTGCCAGCCAGACGATGCGTGGAGCGATGCTAAGCAGCAGGTTACACCAGATGTACTCGATTATATCCTCAGTCTTCTTGTAGTTCGTGACGAGCATTATTCTACCGAGGGTTTGCATACTTTGCGTGGACAGATCGATGAACTCGACAACCAGTTGATGGATCTTTTGGCTAAACGTATGCGTGTATGCCGTGAGATTGGTACTTACAAGAAGGAGCACAACATGACCATCGTGCAGACCAACCGTTACAACGAGATTCTTGACAAGCGTGGTGCGCAGGCTTCTCTCTGTGGCATGAGTCCAGAATTCGCAGCACAAATCTTTGAGCACATCCATGAGGAGAGTGTTCGTCAGCAGTTGGAGATTTTGAATCAGAAGTAAGATGAGAATTTTGATTATGGGAGCAGGTAAGATGGGAAGTTTTTTCATCGACCTGCTCAGCTTCGACCATGAGGTAGCGGTATATGAAAAGGATGCCAAGCGTTTGCGCTTTACCTACAACTGCTATCGCTTTACCAAGATGGAGGAAATAGAGATGTTTCGTCCGGAGTTGGTCATCAATGCGGTGACGGTGAAATATACTTTACCAGCTTTCGAAGAAGTCCTGCCTCATCTTTCTAAGGACTGTATCATCAGTGATATAGCCTCTGTAAAGACTGGTTTGCAGGCATTCTATGAGAAGAGTGGATTCCGATTTGTCAGTACGCACCCTATGTTCGGTCCTACCTTTGCCAACTTGAACCAACTCTCAGAGGAGAATGCGGTTATCATCAAGGAAGGCGACTACATGGGCAAGATATTCTTCAAGGACTTGTATCAAAAGTTGGGTTTGAGTTTGCACGAATACACCTTTGATGAGCATGACCAAACGGTGGCTTACTCTTTGAGTATTCCTTTTGTGAGTACCTTTGCTTTCGCAGCAGTGATGAAGCATCAGGATGCGCCGGGTACTACTTTCAAACGTCATATGCAGATAGCCAAGGGTGTGCTCAATGAGGATGATTACCTCTTGCAGGAAATCCTTTTCAATCCATACACCTCTGGTCAGGTAGCCCAGATACGTGAGGAGTTGGCGGAACTTATCGACATCATTGATCATAAGGATGCCCACCGCATGAAGATATTCCTTACCAAGATACGAAATCATGTGAAGGAAGACATTGAAATTAAGAATGCTTAATGGGAATGTTTTTCATATAAAAAAGGAGAAAAGCAAGAATTCACTTGTTTTTCTCCTTTTTTTCTAGTAGATTACTTTGTCTCTTGCTCTTCCTGCATATCGAGGAATTGGTTATCCTTGTCGTAGAATTCGTATTGCAAGAATGCCAATTTCTGTGAAGAAATGACATTGAATCCGAAACCATACTTGAACTGCCACTTTCGCTTCAACGAGATAAAGCCCTTGTTGATGAAAGCTTCTACGTATGGATTCACATACAAAGTAAATTTCTTGACACCAATCTTGTTGACTAGTCTGTCTATTTTTCTTTCCAATTGGTCGGTGAAGAGGATGCTTGACTTAATCTTTCCTGTTCCGAAACAAGTAGGACAGGTCTCTTCCACGTTGACGTCCATTGCCGGACGAACACGTTGACGAGTAATCTGCATTAAGCCAAACTTGCTCAATGGTAGGATATTGTGCTTGGCACGATCCTTTTGCATGTTTTTGCACATGCGCTCATAGAGCAATTGTCTGTCTTCAGCTAAGTTCATGTCGATGAAATCGACCACGATGATGCCTCCCATATCACGGAGTCTCAGCTGTCTTGCCAATTCATCAGCTGCGCCTAAGTTGACATCAAGCGCATTGGCTTCCTGACCTTTTTCCCTAGTTCTGTTGCCACTATTGACATCGACAACATGCAAAGCTTCAGTATGCTCGATGATGAGATAAGCGCCATGCTGGTAGTTAACCACACGTCCGAAGGCAGCTTTTATCTGCTTGGTGACGTTGAAATTGTCGAAGATAGGGACTTTCCCTGTGTAGAGTTTAACTATGCCCGCCTTTTCAGGGGCTATTAGAGAAACATAGTTTTTGACCTCTTTCATCACATCCTCGTCATTGACGTAGATGTTTTCGTAGGATGGGTTAAACAAGTCACGTATAAGAGCGACGGCTCTGCCGGTTTCCTCAAATGCAAGTTGTGGTCTTTTTTGAGTCTTCTGTACTTTCAGAATGGTGTCTTCCCATCTCTTGATGAGTACTTTCAGCTCAGCGTCTAGCTCAGCCACTCTTTTGCCTTCAGCCACTGTACGCACGATGACGCCACAGTTTTGAGGTTTGATGCTCTGAATGAGCTGTTTGAGTCGAGAGCGTTCCTCACTACTTTTAATTTTTGACGAAACAGAAACTTTTTCACCGAATGGCATAAGTACCAAGTACCTTCCTGCAAAGGAGATTTCTCCAGTGAGTCGAGGTCCCTTGGTGGAAATGGGTTCTTTTACGATTTGTACCAGAACTTCCTGTCCCACTTTCAGCACATTTTGGATGCTACCTTCTTTTTCTAGGTCAGGTTGTTTGCCGGCTTTAGAGAATGGGAAAAGTTTCTTTCTGTCGCTTTGTACTTGTTTAAGGTACTTTTGGTAGGAATTGAAATGACTTCCTAAGTCAAGATAATGAAGAAAGGCGTCGCGCTCATAACCTACATCTACGAAGCATGCGTTAAGTCCTGGCATCAGTTTCTTAACCTTGGCAATGTAGATGTTGCCCACCGAGAAGGATGCCTCACGAGTTTCGTTCTGGTATTCCACCAGTTGCTTGTCTTCCATGAGGGCGATGGATATGTCTTTCGGTTGGACATCAATTACAACTTCGCTTGTCATAGTTCTTCCATTTATCTTACATTAATCCCTTAATAAAAAGGGGTATGTCAACACTCCTAAGAGTTGACACACCCCTCTCAGTAACGAACTGACTAAGAGCTTATAAGCTATGGCTTACTTGCTCTTATGTCTGTTCTTACGTAATCTCTTTTTACGCTTGTGAGTAGCCATCTTGTGGCCCTTCTTTTTCTTTCCGTTTGGCATGATTTTAAAATTTTAAAATATTGTTATTATAAATGTTATCTCTATTTTGCTAGAGCTTAAACTCCTGTTTTTAAATATAGAACTTTTGACTAGTTGGATTAGTCTTCAGCTTTCTCACCTTTCATCTCTGCGATGAAGCTCTTAGCAGGCTTGAAGTTTGGCAAGTCGTGAGCTGGAATGGTAAGAGTTGTGTTCTTGGAGATATTACGTGCGGTCTTTGCTGCTCTGTGCTTAATGTTGAAGCTTCCGAAACCGCGAAGGTAAACATTCTCTTTCTTCTCTATAAGGCTATTCTTTACCTGTTCCATAAATGCCTCAACTACAACACCAACATCTTTCTTTGGCAAACCTGTAGCAATTGACACCTCATTAATGATATCTGCTTTAGTCATAATTCTTGTATATTTTTACTTGTTAATCTTAATTCGGTGTGCAAAGATACGAGTTTTTTGCGATATAACAAAAAAGTTAAGCGTTTTTTTGCAAAAATAATGCTCTAAGTATTTGCATATAAGGTTTTTATTGTGTATTTTTGTACCAAAATTAGAAAAATCATGGTTTTAAGAAGAACTTTTCTGTCTTTGTGGTTACTCTTATTTCCTCTCTTCATTTTTGCCATTGGTCAAGAATGGAGTGCGGAAAATGTACCCATTCCTTACCTTCGCGACTCCACTCAATATGTATCTGATCCAGATGGCTATCTTACGAAAGAGGAGAGGGATTCTGCCAATTTCTATCTTCAGAAACTTAATTTGGATTGTGGGGTACAGAATGTTTTCATCCTTGTGGGGCACGTCAAGAATCAAGATGCTTTTCGAATGTCTCAAGATGTAGGAGCCAAATATGGTATTGGTTACAAGAGTACTCGAAGGGGATTGGTGATTGTTGTGTCGGTTGAAGACCATAAGTATTTCATTGCTCCCGGTATGGGATTGGAGGGGGAGCTTACAGATGTTGACTGTGATGACATTGCTAGGGCTTGTATCGTTAAAAATATGCGACTCAACCAAACGGGAAGGGCTGTGGTCGAGACGAGCCGTGCTATATATAATAAGGTGAAGAGTGGACGCACAGGGGTGATGGATGTGGATGAAGGCACTGTGGAGGAGGATGATTGGGCTTTTGTCATCTTTTTCCTTGTTCTTTGTTTTGGTATTCCTGCCTATTATTTAATAAGGTATATATTAGAAGAATGTGGCGTTATCAAGAAAAGACAGCATCGCTCCAATGGTCAGAGACGGAGAAGTCGGCATGATGATGATTGGTTTCCTCCATTCTTCTTAGGTGGCGGAGGAGGATTCTCTTCTGGTGGCGGTGGTTTCTCCGGAGGCTCTTTTGGAGGTGGTTCTTTCGGAGGAGGCGGCTCTGGAGGAGGATGGTAAAACTGAATGACAATAATAAATATCAAAGAATAAATTTTAAATATTATATTGAGTTATGAAAAAGACTGGATGGATTATTTTAGGTGTAGTGGTAGTGTTGGTGTTGTGGCTTTTTAGCGGCTATAATGGCATGGTTGACAAGCAGGAACAAGCAACGACAGAGTTGGCAAACGTGCAGGCACAGTATCAGCGTCGTGCCGATATGATGCCACAATTGGCAAAGATTGTCAAGGCGTATGCCAAGCATGAGAAGGAAACTTTTGAGGCTGTGACCAAGGCGCGTGCCGCAGTGGGACAGGTGAAATTAGATGCCTCAACATTGACTCCAGAGAAACTGAAACAATATTCGGATGCTCAAGGTGAGTTGGCTTCTGCCTTTTCCAAGTTGATGGTGGTGGCAGAGAAGTATCCAGAATTGAAAGCTAGTGAGAACTTCAAGTCTTTGCAAGTACAAGAAGAGGGTACGGAGAATCGTATCAGTGAGGCGCGTAGAAAGTATAATGATGCCGTGCAGAGCTATAATCAGACTGTGCGCAAGATGCCGAATGCCCTCATCGCAGGTATCTTCAATTTCCAGGTAATGCCAAAATTTGAGGCAGCGGCAGGTGCCGAAAAAGCACCCGATTTGGACATTTAGATAATTAATAATCTATAATTAATAGGGAATAAATAGGTGTATTGAAATATTCTTTGTACCTTTGCACCAAATTTGAGTAGAAATTTCAATAAGGTAACGTAATAGTATGAAACAAACAAAGATTGTCGCTTCCATCAGTGATCGTAGATGCGATCAGGATTTCATTCGCAAGCTCTTCTTTGCTGGTATGAACGTGGTTCGTATGAACACTGCTCATGCTACCGAAGAAGGAATCCGCACTATCGTAAAAAATGTAAGAGCCGTGTCTCCTCATATTGGTATTATGATTGATACCAAAGGTCCTGAGGTGCGTACTACAGATGTCAAGGAACCTATACATTATAATATAGGTGATGTGGTGAAAATCTTTGGACGCCCAGAAATGGAGTCTTCTCATGATATCGTCAATTTGAGCTATCCTGACATTGCGGCTGACGTCAAGGTGGGCGATGATTTGTTGTTTGATGATGGCGAACTTGATATGAAAGTCATCGACAACCAAGGGCCAATGCTTGTTGCTGAGGTGCAGAACGAAGGTGTGCTGGGTGCACACAAGAGTGTCAATGTACCAGGTGAACACATTGATTTGCCAGCCTTGACAGAAAAAGATCGCAAGAATATTCTGCTTGCTATCGAATTGGACATTGATTTCATTGCGCACTCTTTTGTTCGTAATGCAACTGACGTGAAGTCTGTTCAAGATATTTTGGATGAGCACCATAGTGACATCAAGATTATCTCCAAGATTGAGAACCAGGAGGGTGTTGACAATATTGACGAGATTATCGATGCTTCTTATGGTATTATGATTGCTCGTGGTGATTTGGGTATTGAGGTGCCTATTGAGAAGATTCCTGGTATTCAGCGTCGTATCATCTCTAAGTGCGTCAAGGCTCAGAAGCCAGTGATTGTGGCTACTCAGATGTTGCATACCATGATCAAAAATCCTCGTCCTACTCGTGCCGAGGTGACAGATATTGCCAATGCAATCTTCTACCGTACCGATGCGTTGATGCTGAGTGGCGAGACGGCTAGCGGTAAGTATCCTGTTGAGGCTGTGCAGACGATGGCTCGTATTGCAGAACAGGCTGAGAAGGATAAGTCTCCTCTCAATGATATTGATCCTATGAAAGACGGCAAGATAGACCAGAAGCTCTTCTTAGCTCATGCTGCCATCGAGGCAACTAAGCAGTTGGGTGTGGCTGGTATCATCACTGACGGTGAGACAGGTCAGACGGCACGTGACTTGGCGGCTTTCCGTGGACCTAACCCAGTCTTGGCTATCTGTTACAAGGAAAAGTTGCAACGCTGGTTGAACCTCAGCTATGGTATCATCCCAATCTATCAGAAAGATCAAGTCTCGACCAAGGCTATGTTTACCGCTGCCGTACGTATGCTTCGACAGAAAGGCTATTTGCAGGAAGAGGACAAAATTGCTTACTTGAGTGGTAGCTTTGGCGAGGGTGGAGGAACCACTTTCGTAGAGATCAATAAGGTGAAGAAGATCTTCGATAACAGTTACTCATTCAACTTGCCATCTAACGGAATAGAAGATAAGTAATAGTTTTTAGCCCAATTTTATAAATAATTGGGCCAAAAATTTGCTACTTTGAAAAAAATGCAGTACTTTTGCAGCGAAATTTTAATCAATTTTAAACGATGAAAAAACTGATTGCTTTTGCTATAGTAGCATTCGCTATTGTCACGATGCTTGGAAGCTGTGGAAGCTACAAGCAAGTAGCTTATTTCCAGAATATTGATTCTTTGAATCTTTCTGCGTCTAGAATGTTGTATGACGCAACCATCAAGCCAAAGGATCAATTGTCCATTATCGTCAAGACAACAGACGAGAAAGTTTCTGAACCTTTCAACATCTTCAATAGCAAGATGTCCAATATGGGAGGACAGAACCAAAACCTACAGTCTTATCTTGTAGATAATAATGGAGATATAGAATTCCCTGTAGTCGGTAAAATTCACGTTTTAGGTTTGACTAGTCGTCAATGTGAGGAGTTGATTCGCACAAAGATTAGTCCATACTTGGCAGCTACAGAGCATCCTTTGGTTACCGTTCGTTTGGGCAGTTTCCGTGTAGTTGTGCTTGGTGAAGTAGGTAGCCCCGGAGCTATCTCGGTTCCTTACGAGAAGATGAGTGTGGTAGAGGCTATTGCACAGAGTGGTGACCTCGGTTTGCAGGGTAAGCGTAAAAACATCCTCTTGATTCGTGAGGATGCTACAGGTATGAAGTCTGCTCATCGTATGGATTTGACGGATGCAAACATCATCAATTCTCCTTATTATTATTTGCAGCAAAACGACATTATCTATGTCGAGCCAAATGGTGCCAAGAAGGGTACTGCCGGTTTGAGTAATTCTATTACTTTCTGGATCGGTTTGGTATCATCTATTATCTCTTTGGCAACACTTGCTGTTAGCGTTGCAAAGTAAGCTAGTTTTGTTGATTATCAACTTAATCTGTTTTTGATTATATATAATAATTATGTGTGGTATTGTAGGATATTTAGGTAAGGGAGATGCTTATCCAGCTCTTATCAAGGGCTTGAAGCGCTTGGAGTATCGTGGTTACGACTCTGCAGGTGTGGCTCTCATCAGCAAGGATGGCTACCTGAATGTATATAAGGCTAAGGGCAAGGTAGCTGACTTGGAGGCTTTTTGCTCAGACAAGGATATTACGGGTTCAGTAGGTATCGCCCATACTCGTTGGGCTACTCATGGTGAACCTTCTGTAGTGAATGCTCATCCTCATTATTCTTCTTCCAAGAATCTTGCAATCATCCATAATGGTATCATCGAGAACTATGCCGACATCAAGAAAAACTTGATTTCCAAAGGCGTTACCTTCAAAAGTGATACCGATACTGAGGTGCTCGTTCAGTTGATTGAATATATTCAGGTGAAGAAAGACTTGGACTTGTTGACTGCTGTTCAAGTAGCTCTTCGTCAAGTGATTGGTGCCTATGCCATCGCTCTTCTCGATAAGCGCAATCCTAATCAGATCATTGCCGCTCGTAAGCAGAGTCCACTCGTTGTGGGTATCGGCAAGGATGGAGAGTTCTTCCTTGGCTCTGATGCGAGTCCTATCATCGAATATACTGATAAGGTGGTCTATTTGGAGGATGGCAATATCGCTGTGATGCGCCTCGGTGAACCTCTTCAGGTGGTTAATATGCAGAATGTGAAGCTCAATCCTGAGGTTCAGACGGTTGACATCGACTTGGGTCAGATAGAGAAGGGTGGATTCCCTCACTTTATGTTGAAGGAAATCTTCGAACAGCCTGAGTGCTTGCGCAACTGTATGCGTGGTCGTGTGGTGAGCCGTACCGTCGAGACTCGTGTGATGACCGACGACAGTGAGTCAACTTGCAAGAAAGAGACTGAGATGGGTGTGGTATTGAGCTCTATTACCGACCATCGTCAGCAACTTCTCAATGCTAAGCGCATCATTATCGTGGCTTGTGGTACCTCTTGGCACGCAGGTCTCATTGGCAAGCAGATGATAGAAAACTATTGTCGTATTCCAGTAGAAGTAGAGTACGCTTCTGAATTCCGTTACCGCAATCCTGTGGTGACAAAGGACGATGTGGTCATCGCCATCTCTCAGAGTGGTGAGACTGCAGATACCTTGGCTGCCATCAAATTGGCCAAGGAAGCAGGTGCTTTTATTTATGGTATATGTAACTCCATCGGTTCTAGTATCGCTCGTGAAACCGACACAGGTACCTATATTCACGTAGGTCCTGAGATAGGTGTCGCTTCCACCAAGGCGTTTACCGGTCAGGTTACCGTTCTTATCCTCTTGGCACTCGCCATTGGTAAGGAGAAGGGAACCATCACCGATGCGGAGTATCAGAAGATAACAGACCAACTTTGGCATATTCCTGCTAAGATGAAGGAAGTGTTGAAGTTGAACAATAAGATAGCCGACTTGAGTCGCACATTTACATACGCACGCAACTTCATTTATCTAGGTCGAGGATTCCAATATCCCGTAGCCTTGGAAGGAGCGTTGAAGTTGAAGGAAATTAGCTACATCCACGCAGAGGGTTATCCTGCCGCCGAGATGAAGCATGGACCTATTGCCCTCATTGATAGCGATATGCCAGTGGTGGTGATAGCCACTCACAACTTCATGTATGAGAAGGTGTTGTCGAATATCCAGGAAATCAAAGCCCGTAAGGGTCGTGTCATTGCTATTGTCAGCAAGGGCGATGAGACTATTTCCAAGATAGCCGACGAAGTGATAGAACTCCCTGAAACATTGGAGTGCTTGGAGCCATTATTGGCTACCATTCCTTTGCAGTTGTTGGCTTATCATGTTGCTGTTTGTAAAGGAAAAGATGTTGACCAACCGAGAAACTTGGCGAAGTCAGTGACCGTTGAATGATATTTAAAGGGATTCGCCATTTCTTGACGATTCCCTTTTTTTAGAATTTAATGGGACGTGGGGCGGAAGTCTCCGAAAAGGAATATTCAAATTTAACTAAATAAGGATAATAGAGAGATGGAACCATTGAAGCATGAATGTGGCGTGGCAATGATCAGATTGCTCAAACCACTGGAGTATTACCAGCAGAAGTACGGTACGTGGATGTACGCACTCAACAAACTCTATCTGATGATGGAGAAACAACACAACCGTGGACAGGAGGGAGCTGGTATGGCCTGTGTAAAACTCGGCGGTAAACCGGGACATGAATATATGTTCCGTGAGCGTGCTGAGGGCAAGAATGCCGTCACTGAAATCTTCGGAAAAGCTAACGCCAACTTCAAGGACTTGACACCAGAACAGTTGGCTGATGCTAAGTTTGCCAAGGAGGAACTACCTTTTGCTGGCGAACTTTATATGGGACATTTGAGATATAGTACCACAGGCAAGAGTGGCATCCAGTATGTGCATCCATTCTTGCGCCGTAACAACTGGAAGGCGAAGAACCTTTGTCTCTGTGGCAACTTCAATATGACCAATGTGGATGAAATCTTCAAGGAACTCACCAAGCAAGGTCAAAGTCCACGCATCTACAGTGATACATATATCATGTTGGAGCTTATGGGACACCGCCTCGACCGTGAGGTGGAGCGCAACTTCGTGGCAGCGAAGGCGATGGAAATGGAAAATACAGACATTACCAAGTATATTGAGGACCACGTGAAGATGAGTAATGTGCTCAAGACCACGATGAAGAACTTTGATGGTGGTTATGTGGTTTGTGGTATCACGGGTTCAGGTGAGATGTTTTCTATGCGTGACCCATGGGGCATCCGTCCAGCTTTCTATTATAAAAATGATGAGATTGTGGTGCTTGCCAGTGAACGCCCTGTGCTCCAGACTACTTTCGACTTGGAGGCAGAGGAAGTCAAGGAATTGATGCCTGGTACAGCACTCTTGGTCAAGAGAAATGGTGAGTGCAGCATTGAGCGCATCATGGAACAGAAGGGAGATTCTGCATGCTCGTTCGAGCGCATCTACTTCAGCCGTGGCTCTGACAAGGACATCTATAAGGAGCGTAAGCAACTGGGTGAGCAATTGACTCAACCTATCTTGAAGGCTGTTGACTATGATGTGGATCACACAGTGTTCAGCTACATTCCAAATACCGCAGAGGTGGCATACTATGGTATGCTCAATGGTTTCAAGAGATACCTCAATGATACCAAGATAGAGAAGATAGCTCATCTCGGTCACGTTCCTACCAAGGAGGAGTTGCAAGAGATTCTTGGCGATTATGTTCGCTCAGAGAAGATAGCTTGGAAGGATATCAAGCTCCGGACTTTCATCACGGAGGGCAACAGCCGAAATGATTTGGCGAGCCATGTGTATGATGTTACCTACGGAAGTATTGAGCCACATGTTGACAATCTCGTCATCATCGACGATAGTATCGTGCGTGGTACAACTTTGAAGGAGAGTATCCTCCGCATCCTCGACCGCTTGCATCCTAAGAAGATAGTAGTGGTATCGAGTGCGCCTCAGATTCGCTATCCAGATTATTATGGTATCGATATGGCAAGATTGGAGGAATTCTGCGTGTTCCGTGCAGCTATCCAACTTCTCAAGGAACGTAAGATGGAGAACATCATCGAAGAGACCTACCAAGCTTGCAAGGCTGAATTGGAGAAGCCAAAAGAGGAGCAGGTGAACCCAGTGCGTGCCATCTATGAGCCTTTCACCATTGAGGAAATCAATGAGAAAATTGTGGAGATGCTTCGTCCAGAGGGCATGGAGACACCTATCCAACTCGTCTTCCAAAGCATCGAAGGTTTGCGTGAGGCAATACCAAACCACAAGGGTGACTGGTACTTCACGGGTCATTATCCAACTCCAGGAGGTACAAAACTTTGCAATCAATCATTCGTAAACTACTACGAAAAGAACTTTTAAACAAGAATAAAAGAAATTATGTCAGATATGAAAAAAGTAACCTTAGTATTGAGCGATGGAACTAAGTTCCATGGCAAATCTTTTGGATATGACGCTCCAGTGGCGGGCGAGGTTGTGTTCAACACGGCCATGATGGGATATCCAGAGAGTTTGACCGACCCTTCTTATGCCGGTCAGTTGATGACACTTACATTCCCTCTTGTAGGCAACTATGGTGTGCCACCATTCACTTTCGAAAAGAATGGTCTGCCTACCTTCATGGAGAGTGACAAGATTTATGCTTCGGCTATCATCGTCAATGACTACAGCGAGCAGTATAGTCACTGGAACGCAGTGGAGAACCTTGCCGACTGGTTGAAGCGTGAGAAAGTGCCAGGCATCACTGGCATCGACACTCGTGAGTTGACTAAGGTGCTTCGTGAGCATGGTGTGATGATGGGCAAGATCATCTTCGACGATGAGCCAGACAATATCCCTGAAGCCAACTACGAGGGTGTGAACTTCGTTGACCAAGTGAGCTGCAAGGACATCATCCGTTACAACGAAGGTGCTGGTAAGAAGGTGGTTCTCGTGGACTGCGGTGTGAAGGCGAACATCATCCGTTGCTTGATTAATAGAGGTGTAGAGGTAATCCGTGTGCCTTGGAATTACGATTATACCAACATGGACTTTGATGGTTTATTCCTTGCCAATGGTCCTGGCGACCCTGATATGTGCGAGGATGCTGTCAATATCATCCGCAAGCAAATCAGCCAGAGCCGCAAGCCTATCTGTGGTATCTGTATGGGTAACCAGTTGCTCTCTAAGGCAGCCGGTGCTACCATCTACAAGTTGAAGTATGGTCACCGTTCTCATAACCAGCCAGTTCGTATGGTAGGCACCACCAACTGCTACATCACTTCCCAGAACCACGGTTATGCTGTGGATGCCAAGACGCTTGGTAGCGATTGGGAGGAGCTCTTCGTTAATATGAACGATGGTTCTAATGAGGGTATCCGTCACAAGACCAACCCTTGGTTCTCAAGCCAGTTCCACCCAGAGGCATGCTCAGGTCCAGTGGATACAGAGTTCATGTTCGATAAGTTCGTGGAGAGCCTGAAGTAATTAATGATTAAGAATTAATAATTAAGATTATAATGAAAGACGAAAATATAAAGAAAGTGCTCCTCTTGGGTTCTGGAGCCTTGAAAATCGGTGAGGCTGGTGAGTTCGACTACTCTGGTTCGCAGGCATTGAAGGCATTGCGTGAGGAAGGTATCGAGACCGTGCTCATCAACCCTAATATCGCTACCGTACAAACATCAGAAGGCGTTGCTGATCAGATCTACTTCTTGCCAGTGCAGCCTTACTTCGTTGAGCGTGTCATTCAGAAGGAGAAGCCAGACGGAATCCTCCTCAGCTTTGGTGGTCAGACCGCCCTCAACTGTGGTGTGGAACTGTATCGCCAAGGTATCTTGGAGAAATATAACGTGAAGGTATTGGGTACTCCTGTACAGGCCATCATGGATACTGAGGACCGTGAGCTTTTCGTAGAGAAGTTGGATGAGATTGATGTAAAGACCATCAAGAGTGAGGCTTGTGAGAACATCGAGCAGACTCGTAAGGCTGCTGCCGAACTTGGTTATCCTGTCATCATCCGTGCTGCATACGCACTTGGTGGTCTTGGTTCAGGTTTCGCTGACAACGAGGAGGAACTCAACAAACTCGCAGAGAAGGCATTCTCATTCTCACCACAGGTATTGGTAGAGAAGAGTTTGAAGGGTTGGAAGGAGATCGAGTACGAGGTAGTACGCGACCGTTACGACAACTGTATCACCGTATGTAACATGGAGAACTTCGACCCTCTGGGTATTCATACCGGTGAGAGTATCGTCATCGCTCCTTCTCAGACATTGAGCAACTCTGAATATCATAAGCTTCGTGCCCTCGCCATCAAGATTATCCGTCATATCGGTATCGTGGGTGAGTGTAACGTGCAGTATGCCTTCGACCCTAAGTCAGAGGACTATCGTGTCATCGAGGTGAATGCTCGTTTGAGCCGATCTTCAGCTTTGGCTTCTAAGGCTACAGGTTATCCTTTGGCTTTCGTTGCAGCAAAGCTCGGTATGGGTTATGGCTTGTTCGAGTTGAAGAACTCTGTTACCAAGACTACATCTGCTTTCTTCGAGCCAGCCCTCGACTACGTGGTTTGTAAGATTCCACGTTGGGACTTGAGTAAGTTCCGTGGTGTTGACAAGGAGTTGGGTTCTTCCATGAAGTCTGTCGGCGAGGTGATGGCCATCGGTCGCAACTTCGAGGAGGCTATCCAGAAGGGTCTTCGTATGATTGGCCAGGGCATGCACGGCTTCGTAGAAAACAAGGAGTTGGAGATTGAGGACATCGATGCTGCCTTGAAGGAGCCTACAGATAAGCGTGTCTTCGTGATATCCAAGGCAATGCACAAGGGCTATACCGTAGATCAAATTCACGACTTGACCAAGATCGACAAGTGGTTCTTGGAGAAATTGAAGCACATCATCGACATCGATGAGGAGATGAAGGAGTGCAATGTCAATACCCTTGACAAGGAGTTGCTCCGCAGTGCGAAGGTATATGGTTTCACCGATTTCCAGATAGCTCGTGCTGTAGGTTTGGAACAGGAGATGGGCAATATGACCAAGGCGGGTCTCGTCATCCGTAGCCTCCGCAAGAACTATGGCATCTTGCCTGTAGTAAAGCAGATTGATACCTTGGCTGCTGAGTATCCAGCTCAGACCAATTACCTCTATGTAACCTACGCAGGCGTGAAGAGCGACATCACCTTCGAGAACGACCACCGTTCTATCGTCGTACTCGGTTCTGGTGCTTACCGCATCGGTTCTTCCGTAGAGTTCGACTGGTGTGGTGTGCAGGCATTGAATACCATCCGTAAGGAGGGTTGGCGCTCTGTGATGATCAACTATAACCCTGAGACCGTATCTACCGACTACGATATGTGCGACCGTCTCTACTTCGATGAGTTGACATTCGAGCGTGTGATGGATATCATCGACTTGGAACAGCCTCACGGTGTCATCGTATCTACCGGTGGTCAGATTCCGAACAACTTGGCGATGAAGCTCGATGCACAGAATGTGCCAATCCTTGGGACCAAGGCTAAGGACATCGATAACGCAGAGGACCGTGCTAAGTTCTCTCAGATGTTGACCAACAACCACATCAACCAGCCTGAGTGGAGTGCCTTGACCTCTATGGAGGACATCGACAAGTTTATCGAGCGTGTGGGCTTCCCTGTTTTGGTTCGTCCTAGCTACGTGCTCTCTGGTGCAGCGATGAATGTATGCTCA
>FR893249.1:0-971 GCA_000436035.1 Prevotella sp. CAG:732
AATTAATTCAGCAGACCCTAATTAGTAAAAGTTTGTTATATAAACTCTATATATTTTTGTTTCAAACTCATTTCATCTGATTTTTCACTTAATCCCAGAGCGACTTGCTGCTGAAATTAGATTCTGACTCTTCCTCCTCGTCGAAATCGTAATCCCAAGAAGAGAAGTTGTTTTCCTTGGAACATCCACCACCATCACCATTTTGATCAGTATAGATAGAGCCTTGGCTGGCAGTCTGCAGCAGTGACTCCACAACTACAAAACTTTCCGAAACATTCGGTTTTTTATATATCTTTTTCATTTTTTATTTGCTTACTTATACAACAATGCTTATATTTACTTAACCACGAACTTTCTGCCGTTGTGGATATAGATACCACCTGCTGTAGGCTTCTCTACCTGCTGACCACTCAGGGTATAGTATTTGCCGTCGTTCAACTTAGAGTTCTGATTAACCACCTCGTTGATACCTGTTGTACCACCTACATTAGCAAAGTCGAACAAGAGTGCAGGAATATACTTAGAATTTCCTGTGATTGGATCTTTTTCAAACTGACCATATTTAGTACCCAATTTCATGTTTGCTGCTTTATCACTTTTTACTGGCAAATAAGCACTGTTGCTATAGAAGAGGCCTGAACCTTTAGAGAGCCAGAAACCTAAGACGAACTGCCGTGCAGTATAATTTTCATAATCGTTCAATCCCTTCTGAGCACGGAAGAAACCAAAGAGATAATTATACTCATCGGTTTTCTCATTATAAGTTGGAACTACGCCAGCTTCAACCATTGCCTTTAGGCAATTTTTCTTTAAGTCTACTGCTGTTGTCTCTTCACCAGTATACTCCTCCATTGGAATCACCAAAGTGTTGTAAGATGTCAGTGAAGGACGATCATAGAATTTGCCACCACCCTCTATATTTGTTGCATCTTTCTTAGTAGCAAGAATCACTCCAACTTCAGCAGGAATAA
>FR893249.1:994-32108 GCA_000436035.1 Prevotella sp. CAG:732
CAGCAGGAATAACGTTTGCAGTCTCTGAACCAGAAATTTTCTTCAAAGAGTACTCTACGCTATTGGTTCCTTCGTTCATATCATTAACAATGAATATATCAACATCCTTAGAAACCTTCCAAGCCTTGTGATCGCTCCATGTTCTGAAGAACTTATATCCACCTCTCAAGAGAATCTCGCGTTGGCCTTCATTCTTATACTGAACATCTTCGAAATCGCGCAGCACCAAATCATGATTTGCAGTAATGGTATAATAGTAGTCAGTAACATCTTTACCATCAACATTACGGGTATAGAAGTAAAGACGCACGGTCCATCTACCAGCAGGGCGGTTCCAGATGATATGATATTTACCATCGCTGAATTCACCTTCTTTAGTATAATTAACCTTATTAGGATCACTTGCATCAGCAGAATGTCCAGGTGCAGCTGGATTGGTAAGAGGAGTCTTAGCCATCTTGTCAGGTTCAGTCCCATCAGTATCCTCAAACCAGTTGATTTTAGGATCATGGTTACCTACAAATCTGAAATGCTTTTCGCCATCACCAACTTTTGTTACTACAGTAGTCGTATAGCACTGCTCAACATCATCGTAAATCATATCTGCTGCCTTTGAGGTGAAATCCCATGTGCCATCTTCATTCAATGTACCAGGAATAGCATCACCTACCATAGATACAGATTTAATTTTTTTAGATCCTTCTGCCTGTTTTATCTGACCACGAATACCAAGGTGAGCATCAGTATTTGCAAATCCGCCATGTCCCTGAGAAGGATTATATTCAACGACGATATTACCTAAATCACCACCAGGCATTGGCTTTTCATTAGGAGAGAATTCATTGGTTTTTTCACTTGGATTATAGGCAGAGCCACCATTACCTTGCAAAAACAGTTTGTTTGTTGTTGGAAGATAGTCTTTACTATTCTTTTTAGTTTCATAATCTTTTTCTGTCTTTGAAACATAATCTTGAGAATTCACATAATTTGAAATAACATAATAATTGTGATCTGCAGAAAAGTTTACAGAAGCATAGAACTTATTACTAAATTTATTAGAGTGTTGGCTTTTGTCGAAAGCATCATAAACAGGCATGGCTGTTGCATTTGGCGCATCACTGATAAAGTAAGCTACACGCTTGTCACTATCATGCTCAATCATCCACTTCTTAACAGTATGAGTCTTAGCATCGACAGCGATATACAGATTATACATACCATCAGAATATTCATCGGACGATTCATTTCGAGACTTAAAATTCCAATAATTGGAATTCTCTTGAGTAATAGGAGTACATGTATTAGCCTTAGCTTCTAACCACTCTGTAGACATATCCGTATTTGGGCAAGTTCTACTGATAGAATAAGTTCCTGGACCAAAGATATTTTTTATATTTCCGAACTCATCGACATACATTACCTGAGCACGAGCAGTAAGAGAAGCAGGAATCTCTACCTTATATTTTTCATATACTACATTGTCGATTCCGCTTTTAATGGTAACATCATTCTGCTGCTGGAACTTAAATACAGCATCATCATAGGTAACTTTATCTCTGTCATCTTTAACTCCTTCAACTCCTTTAACTCCGCTAAAGGTAAAGAAGCTACCAGCGAGATAGAATCCCTGAGAGTAAACACGACCTTTGAGACGATTGGTATTCTCAGTATCCCACTCAACGGTTGGGTTGCCGCTACCAGTACCACTACTGCTTCCTTCCTTAACGCACTTAATCTGATTAGTTTCATTATCCCAAGTAATGGTATAAGTTGATCCTTGGGCATTTTCAATCTTGAAAGATTTTTCATGTGTCTTACTTTCGTATGCCTGCTGATAAGAACTTGTTAAAACCAAGTCATCATTACTACTATTAGGTCCCCACTGCATGTCGCTTTTATTTTTAACTATACGAAACCAGACATTTTCAGCGGTTACATCCTTCAGCACACAGGTATAAATCTTACCATCAGTAGTGGTAAAATTAAAGTTAGTGTTATCACCCCAATCATCAGTTTTATAATGGCTTTTAACGGTAATTTCGTCAAAAGTTACAGTTTCTGCCATCATTTTCAGTGGTATGCTCATCAAGAAGCACATCACCATCATCATTAGTGTAAATCTTTTCATCTTTTATTATTTTTTATTTTTTACTTAAGTTAGTTATATATATTGTTCTAAGCTTCTTTGAGCAGCTAGGTGACCTTGTACTTTTCAGCTAGGTAACCATCACTTCTTTTAGGAACTTATACGTTGTTTTTTCTAACGTTTTAAGATAAACATTGCTTGTAGCAATATCCACATATTTAGTAAAAAGCTATTAGTACACTATCTTTACCGCCGCAAAATAAATATTTTTTTTCGAAATGCAAGCATTTTTTCTACACCTTTCTACACTCATCGCTATGCAAACGATTTCACTAGCAGTAGTATTGAACTGTTGCTGTAACAGATAGAACCGAAGAGTCTAAGAAACGCAAAATCGGGGCTTGGTCTGACAAGCCCCGATTACTGCGTAAGACAGATACTACCAAAAACGGTTTACAGCTGTTCCATATACTTCGCACACATTTCGGCGCAGCGCTCTCCATCCACGCCAGCAGAAACGATGCCACCAGCATAGCCGGCTCCCTCACCGCAAGGGAAGAGCCCCTGGATGCGGACATGCTGCAAGGTTTCACGGTCGCGAACAATGCGGACCGGGGAGGAGGTGCGAGTCTCCGTGGCTATCAATATAGCCTCGTTGGTCAGGAAGCCATGCGCATTCTTGCCGAAAGTCTTGAATCCTTCCTGCAGGCGCTTGCTCACAAATGACGGCATCCAGAAATGCAACGGACTGGAGATCAGTCCCGGCGCATAACTGCTCTTAGGCAGGTCGTAACTCAAACGGTTGTTCACAAAGTCAGCCATACGCTGAGAGGGTGCCGTCTGCTTCATATTGCCTTGCTGCCAACACTGTTTCTCCAAAATCTCTTGGAAATACATCATATATAGTGAAGAGTGAGGAGTGAAGAGTGAAGAATCTTCTAGACCTTCTCGCTTGGCAAAGTCTTCACGTGCATGCCCGTTAGCTAAAGCATCATTCACAAACTGCTCGACATCCTCAGGATGCGTCTCCACCACCATACCAGAATTGCTCCAAGCTGTACCACGGTTGCTAGGACTCATACCATTGACCACCAATTGTTCTGAACCCGTAGCTGCAGGAATGACAAATCCACCCGGACACATACAGAAACTATACACGCCCCTGCCATCTACCTGGGTAACAAAGCTATACTCGGCGGCAGGCAGATACTTGCCACGTCCATTCTTGTTGTGATATTGTATCTGGTCTATCAACTGGGAAGGATGCTCCAAGCGAACACCCACCGCAATGCCTTTCGCCTCGATGTCAATCTTGGCAGAAGCTAAATAGCGATACACGTCACGGGCACTATGCCCCGTAGCGAGGATGACAGGTCCGCGATAAGTTTCCTCGGCACCTGTCGCCAAGTTGACAGCTTCCACTCCAACCACTCTGTCAGAAGCCGACGCATCAATAGTAGTCGAAAGTTTGCCTTCGCTCTCCAATATCAAGCGAGTCATCTTGGTCTGGAAATGCACCTCACCACCACACTTGATGATAGTATTTCGCATATTCTCGATGACACGTGGCAACTTGTCGGTACCGATATGCGGATGGGCATCAGCAAGGATATTCGTATTGGCTCCATGCTGACAGAATACATTCAATATTTTATCGACACTACCACGTTTCTTGCTTCGAGTATAGAGTTTGCCATCGCTATAGGCTCCAGCACCGCCCTCACCAAAACAGTAGTTGCTCTCACCATCCACCTTTTGTGTCTTGGTGATGTTGCTGAGGTCTTTCTTGCGCTCACGCACATCCTTGCCTCGCTCCAGCACGATAGGGCGATACCCCAACTCTATCAGTCGCAAGGAGGCAAAGAGACCGCCGGGTCCCTCTCCCACCACAATGACACGTGGGCGACTGCTCACATCGGGATATTCGGTGTGAACATACTGGTCGTCTTGAGGAAACTCATTGATGTAAGCACGCACCTTCAGATTGACGAAGATGGTACGCTGGCGTGCATCGACGCTTCGCTTCAACACACGCACTTGGTTCAGAGTTCTGACATCCAAGCCTTTCTCCTTGGAGAGATAACGCTTGATGCCTTCCTCACTAGCTGCCTGTTCGGGCAGAATCCTGATTTGGTATTCTTGAATCATATTCTTTGCATATTAAATCTCTATCTCTCCCAACACCTCATGAGTATCAAGGTGAAACATCGTCACCTTGCCATCTTCTAGCGTGGCTAGAGTTGGCGGATTGCCCCCCTTAGGGAAGGTGATACTACCGGTATTGACCACGAGGCGCTGGATAGGTGCCTTACCTTCCTGCAATGATGGCACTTCGATATGAGAAAGCTCCCAAAGGTGAGAATGTCCATAGATGATGGCATCGTAGGGTCCCTTTGGCATGTTCTCCTTATTATATATATGTCCATGAGTGAGGAGGTAGCGCTTGCCGCCATCCACCAACAGGGCGTAAGTCTCCATGATTGGGAAATCGAGCAACATCTGATCGACCTCCGCATCACAGTTGCCACGCACGGCGATAATCTTGTCTGCCAATCGGTTGAGACGCTCCACGATACCTTTCGGGGCGATGCCCTCCGGGATGCGATTGCGAGGACCATAGTTGATGATGTCACCCATGATGCACATCATATCGCAATGGCTCTGCTCGAAGAAGTCGAGCGCTTTCTCCAAGGCTGGCAAACAGCCATGTATATCTGAAAACAAGAGATATTTCATATAGGGAATCTTATAACAGAGGGAGACAAAGCTCACTCATGATTTACTTTTTCAATACGGGTTCGCAGGTCATATCGACACCCAACTTCTTGAAGATCTTCTGATCTACCTCACCCAGCATCACGGTGCAATGTGCCTGACAGCCACGAAGTTTAGGTAATTGCTCCAAAGCCTTCTTGCAGTTCTCGTCATTCTCAGAGAGCACGGAGAGAGCCACAAGCACCTCATCGGTATGAAGACGTGGGTTATGACCACCAAGATAACTGATCTTGGTATGCTGGATAGGTTTGATCATCGACTGAGGAATCAACTTGAGTTCGTGGTCGATGCCGCCCAAATGCTTCATCACGTTGAGCAACAAAGCAGCACTACAACCGAGCAGTTCACTGCTATGTCCACAGACGATGGTACCATTCTCCAGTTCGATAGCTGCTGAGGTATGCTCCGTCTCCTTCTTGTGGTTCTTGGCAGCCACAGTCACCTTGCGATAGTCGGTATTGATCTTTGCCTGGTTGAAAAGCATCTGAATCTTGGTAATCTCAGCCTCGTTGCAAGCGCCCATCGCCAACTTATTGGTAGCGGCATAGTAGCGACGAACAATCTCGTTCTTGCTAGCCTCGCAACAAACCTCGTCGTCAGAGATACAGAAGCCCACCATGTTGACACCCATATCTGTAGGCGATTTGTAAGGATTGCTGCCATAGATGCCCTCAAACAAGGCGTTGAGCACAGGATAGATTTCCACGTCACGATTATAGTTGATGGCGATCTTATTGTATGCCTCCAAGTGGAATGGGTCAATCATGTTGACATCGTTGAGGTCGGCGGTAGCTGCCTCATAAGCGATGTTGACAGGATGCTTCAGAGGAAGATTCCACACCGGGAAAGTCTCAAACTTAGCATATCCAGCACGAACGCCACGCTTGTTCTCATTGTAGAGTTGGCTCAAGCAGACAGCCATTTTGCCACTACCAGGACCAGGAGCTGTCACGATAACCAGAGGGCGCTCAGTTTCTACATAATCATTCTTTCCGAAACCGTCATCAGAAGCAATCAGGTTGACATCATGAGGATAGCCCTCGATGAGATAATGACAGTAGGTTTTGATACCATCACGCTCCAAGCGCTGCTTGAAGGCAGTGGCAGCAGGCTGACCATTATAATGGGTGATGACAACGGAGCCTACCATGAAACCACGGTTTTGGAACTCGCCACGCAGACGCAACACATCCTCATCATAAGTGATACCCAAGTCGGCACGCTTCTTATTCTTCTCAATGTCGGCTGCACTGATCACGATAACAATCTCAATGCTATCGCTGATTTTCTGAAACATACGGAGCTTACTATCTGGCTGGAAACCAGGCAATACGCGACTTGCATGATGGTCATCGAAAAGCTTTCCTCCTAATTCCAGATAGAGCTTTCCGTCAAACTGTGAGATTCTATCCTTGATATGCTCGGATTGAATCTTCAGATACTTCTCGTTATCGAATCCTATCTTCATATTCTTTTTACTGATATAACTAATTCTCTATTGATTGAACAAATCGAGTGCAAAAGTACAAAAAACTATCGAAATATCAAAAAAAAATTGTACCTTTGCACACAAAAAAGAAAAAAAAAACAAGAATGATGAACGGAATTTACACAATTAAAATATAACCGACAATGGAAAAGAAATTACGTACAGCTTCCATCTGTGTACAGGGAGGCTATCAGCCAAAGAATGGTGAGCCTATTGAAGTGCCTATCATTCAGAGTACAACATTTAAGTATGACAATTCCGAAGAGATGGCTATGCTCTTCGATCTTAAGAAAGAAGGATATTTCTATACCCGTCTTCAGAACCCTACCAATGATGCTGTAGCGCAGAAAATAGCACAGCTTGAAGGTGGCGTGGGTGCTGTGCTGACAAGTAGCGGTCAGGCTGCCAACTTCTATGCCGTTTTCAATATCTGCGAAGCTGGCGACCATATCGTGACTTCCAATGAGATTTATGGTGGCACCTTCAATCTCTTCGGTGTAACACTCAAGAAACTCGGCATAGAATGTACATTCGTCAATCCTAACGATAGCGAGGAAGAAATCCAGAAAGCATTCCGTCCTAACACCAAGGTTGTCTTTGGCGAAACCATCAGCAACCCTGGATGTGCCGTTCTTGATATCGAGAAGTTTGCCCGCATCGCCCACAAAAATGGTGTTCCACTGATTGTTGACAATACTTTTGCCACACCTATCAATTGCCGTCCTTTTGAATGGGGAGCTGACATCGTAACTCATTCTACCACCAAGTATATGGATGGAACAGCATCTCAAGTGGGTGGTGTAGTAGTAGATAGTGGTAACTTCGACTGGATGGCGAATGCTGAAAAGTTCCCTGGCCTTTGCACACCAGATGACAGCTATCATGGTTTGACATACGTGAAAGCATTTGGCAAGATGGGTTATACCACTAAACTTGTAGCCCAACTGATGCGCGATCTTGGTAGTATCCCAGCCCCAATGAACTCATTCATCCTCAACTTAGGTTTGCAGAGTCTGCATCTGCGTATGCGCCAGCACTGTGAGAATGCTCAAAAGGTGGCAGAATTCCTGCACAACGACCCTCGCGTAGCTTGGGTTCATTACAGTGGACTGAAAGACGATGCCTATTACGAACTTGCTCAGAAATACATGCCAAATGGTACCTGCGGTGTCATCGCCTTTGGTTTGAAGGGTGACCGTGAAACAGCAATCAAGTTCATGGATTCGCTCGATATGATCAACATCGTGACTCACGTAGCTGATGCCCGCACCTGCGTACTCCATCCAGCCAGTCATACCCACCGCCAATTGACAGATGAGCAGTTGAAAGAAGCTGGCGTAGCTCCAGACTTGATCCGTCTCTCAGTAGGTATTGAAGATGTGGAGGATATTCTGGATGATATCAAGCAGGCTTTAGACAAGATATAATATAAGCACACCCTATAATGTTGCTTAATTCATAAGACAGAAAAGCATTTCCTATGAAGTTTCGACGAAAAAGAAACTCTTGGTCTTTTTCAACGTTCTGTCCTATCTATGATAGCCCTCGACGGCTCATGTGAGATTGTCCGTGGATAGACAATCTCTCATGAGCCACTTTTCTTTGCACAAAAGTACAAAGAAAAGTGAACATGGTAAAATGTTTAACATATCTTTTGAAGAGTTTCTTGTTCTTTCGGAAAATTATCCTTATTTTTGCAGAACAATATAAAAAAGGTGTAAAAATATGGTAGAGAATCAATCAACGAGCATTCGAAAATATCCCAAGCGCATCCCTTACGGCATGATGAACTTCAAAGCCGTCATAGAGGATGACTGCTATTATGTCGACAAGACTCCATTCGTGGAGAAAATTGAAAGAGCCAACAAGTTCTTCTTCTACATCCGCCCTCGCCGATTCGGCAAGAGCCTTACTCTCTCCATGCTTGAGCATTACTACGATATCAATCGAGCAAACATCTTCGACAAGCTCTTCGGGCATCTCTACATCGGTCAACATCCCACACCCGAGCACAACAAATATCTTGTCATCAAGCTCAACTTTGCAATAGTAAATGCAGAACTAAATGACTATAAAAAGGGATTAGACGACCATTGTCGCATAGCCTTTAATTTTTTCTGCGATGTATATGCGCAATATTTACCGAAAGGCATCAAAGAAGGTATGAACCAACTGGATGGTGCGGTCAAGCAACTGAACTTTCTGTGCCGTGAATGCGAGAAGACCAACGCCAAGGTGTTCCTCTTCATCGACGAGTACGACCATTTCACCAACAAGATTCTTGCTGAGCCCAACTGTCTGGACAAATATCGCAAAGAGACTCATGGCGAGGGATACTTGCGCACTTTCTTCGACACGATCAAGGCTGGTACAGATTCTACCATTGCCCGTGTATTTGTGACAGGAGTCAGCCCTGTCACATTAGACGACCTGACCAGTGGATTCAACATCGGCACCAACTACACTCTGAGTGCCCAATTCAATGAACTGACGGGATTCACGGAGAAAGAAGTGCGTGACATGCTCGAATACTACTCCACCCAATATGAGTTCAACCATAGCATCGACGAATTGATAACAATCATGAAGCCATGGTACGACAACTATTGCTTTGCACTCAAGAAGTACGGCAAAGTGACGATGTACAACTCCAACATGGTGCTTTACTTCATCGACAATTATGTGAACAATGATTGTGAGGTGCCCGACCACATGATAGACGAAAACATCCGTACCGACTACAACAAGCTCCGCATGCTCATCCGCAGAGACAAGGAGTTTGCCCACGATGCCTCTATCATCCAGCAACTGGTGCAGCAAGGTTACATCACAGGCGAACTCAAGTCGGGATTTCCTGCCGAGCTGATAGGCAATCCCGACAATTTCGTCAGCCTATTGTTTTACTTCGGAATGGTCACCATCGACGGAACATACAAAGGAAAGACCAAATTTATTATTCCAAACGAGGTTGTACGCGAGCAACTATTTACTTATCTGCTCGATACCTACAAAGAAAACGACCTCTCATTCGACAGCTACGAAAAGAATGAGTTGGCAAGCAATCTTGCTTATGATGGAAAATGGAAGGCATACTTCCAGTACATTGCCGACAGCCTGCATAAATACGCCTCCCAACGAGACCATCAGAAAGGGGAGTATTTTGTGCATGGCTTCACGCTTGCCATGACTTGCCAAAATCAGTACTATCGTCCTATCTCCGAAAAAGATACTCAGGAAGGATATGCTGACATCTTCCTATGTCCGCTGCTCGACATCTATAGCGACATGACCCACTCTTATATTGTGGAACTCAAGTACGCCAAATCGAAAGATACTGACGCACACATCCAACAGCTTTTCAAAGAAGCCGAGGTTCAAGTGAACCGCTACGCTCAAAGCGAAGTGGTCACTTCCGCCGTGAAGACCACCCAACTTCACAAGATTGTCGTCATTTACAGAGGTACTGAGATGGTGGTGTGCGAAGAAGTTAATAATCAATAACTCCCATTTACATTTTCTCTCTTCACCCAGCCATATTCAAATAGGAATAAGCGCTATTCAAGTTGAGAACAAACGCTATTGTTGTTAAGAAAAAACTCTAATAAAATTAAATACAATGATTAAAGCAATGATTTTAGCTGCAGCTGCACTCACGATGAGTACCACTACAGTTGATGCACAAACTATGATTGAGAAAAACAACATCAAGGTAGAGAATCACCTGATGACCCCTGAGGCCCTTTGGGCAATGGGACGTATCGGCGGTGCCGAGGCTTCACCCAACGGCAAGCAAATCGTCTATCAGGTAGGCTACTACAGCGTAAAGGAAAACAAGAGCCACCAGATGCTCTTCGTGATGGATGCCAACGGCAAGAACCAGAAGGCATTGACCACCGACGCCAAGAGCGAGAGCGATGCTACTTGGATGAACGGCGGACAGAAGATTGCCTTCATCCGTGAGGGTCAGCTCTGGAGCATGAACGCCGATGGCTCCGACCGCAAGCAGCTCACCCACGACAAGGCTGGCATCGAGGGCTACAAGTTCTCTCCAGACGGCAAGAAGGTAATCCTCATCAAGGAGTTGCCTTACAATGGCACTATCCAGAAGAATCCTTCCGACCTTCCTTTGGCTACCGGTCGTCTGGTCACCGATATGAACTATCGTCACTGGGACCACTACGTGGAGAGCATCCTTCATCCTTTCGTAGCCGACGTGGCTGAAGACGGAACCATCAATGAGGGCGAGGACATCCTCAAGGGTGAACCATTCGAGTGCCCTATGGCTCCATTCGGTGGCATCGAGCAGTTGGCTTGGAGCCCAGACTCCAAGTCTATCGCCTATACCTGCCGCAAGAAGGAAGGCGTTCAGTATGCCATCTCCACCGACTCTGACATCTATCTATATAATATAGGTACGCGCGAGACCAAGAACCTCTGCAAGGAGGCTGGCTACGTGGAGCCTAAGATTGACGCTACCAAGAGCATGAGAAACCAGGCTGTGAATGCGCCTGAGAATCTGAAGAACAATCCTGGTTACGACACCAATCCTCAGTTCTCTGCCGACGGCAAGTACATCGCATGGCAGAGCATGGCTCGTGATGGATATGAGAGCGACCGCAACCGTCTCTGCGTATATGACCTCGCCACAGGTCAGAAGAACTACGTGACCGAGAAGTTCGACTCCAACGTCGAGGGCTTCACATGGAACAAAGACTCCAAGAGCTTCACCTTCATCGGTGTATGGCATGGAACCTTGAACCTCTACCAGACCAACCTGAAGGGCGAGGTGAAGCAAATCACCAACGACTGGGCTGACTACGGAAGCGTGGCTCTCGCCAACAACGGCAACAAGATTCTCGCCACCCGTGCTAGCATGTCTCATCCTACCGACATCTACATGGTGACACCAGGCAAGGACAGCAAGAGCACCAAGGTGGAGCAGATTACCCATGAGAACGACCACATCTTAAGCCAGTTGAACCTCGGCAAGTGCGAGCAGCGCTGGGTAAAGACTACCGATGGCAAGCAGATGTTGGTATGGATTATGTTGCCATCCAACTTCGATGCCAACAAGAAGTACCCTACCCTCCTCTTCTGCGAGGGTGGTCCTCAGAGCCCAGTGAGCCAGTTCTGGAGCTATCGTTGGAACATCCAGATCATGGCAGCCAATGGTTATGTTGTCGTATTGCCTAACCGCCGTGGTCTCCCTGGCTTCGGCAGTGAGTGGAACGAAGAAATCAGTGGCGACTGGACGGGTCAGTGTATGAACGACTATCTCTCTGCTATCGATGATGCAGCAGCCAATCTGCCATACGTAGATAAGGATCGCTTAGGTTGCGTAGGTGCCAGCTTCGGTGGTTTCTCAGTATATTACCTTGCCGGTCATCACAACAAGCGCTTCAAGGCATTCCTCTCTCACGATGGTGCCTTCAACTTGGAGAGCATGTACACCGACACCGAGGAGGCTTGGTTCTCCAACTGGGAGTATGATGACGCATATTGGAACAAGGACCAGACCGCCAATGCCAAGAAGACTTACGAGAACAGTCCTCACAAGTTTGTTGACCAGTGGGACACTCCTATCCTCTGCATCCATGGCGAGAAAGACTACCGCATCAATGCCAACCAGGGCATGGGAGCCTTCAATGCAGCTCGCTTGCGTGGCATCCCAGCCGAACTTCTCATCTTCCCAGACGAGAACCACTGGGTATTGAAGCCACAGAATGGTATCCTCTGGCAGAGAACCTTCTTCGGCTGGCTCGATAAGTGGTTGAAGAAATAAACAGACTAGAAAGTAAGCATACACATCAGTAAGCATACTACAATACGAGAAAAGGGCTATCCTCACGGACAGCCCTTCTTTCATATTATACAAAAACATTATGAATTTTATTTAATTAGCGAACAAGATTCGATATATTGTTACTATCTACTTTTTACTAATCTATCTAAAAGTTTCAAATAAGCTATAAGTCAAATCACTTATAGGCGAAGCCTCTGCTTTTCACGGTGCAAAGATACAACGATTTTTTGGATGCCGCAATACCTAAAAATGAGGGTTTTGCGACAATACCTAGTAATGATGATAGTTTTGACTCAGCTTTCTCCATTTTCTTTTAGACGGTTAGGACGGTCATTTTCTGACCAAAGAAGAACCTTGCACATTCTGATTTCCAGCAACTTGCACGACATACACCGCCGATGGCAGCCCCGAGAGGTCGATGCGACACTCTTGTTGCCCCACGCTCATCTTTTCAGTTTTCAGTTTGATGCCAGCCGTATTATAGACAGAAACCATTAGCAAAGAAGTGGCAGGAGCATCCAATCGCACGACAACTTGTTCGCCCTCGACACCCATCTTGGCACACTTGGGCTGATATTGACTAATCTCGGAAATGCCATCCAACTGCAATGCAGCCAACAAGCCACGATAGACATCAATCTCTCCATATCCCCAATCATTATTCGGCACCTCACGACTCTCATCCAAAGGCTTGCTCGTCTTCTTGATAATCTCCATCACATCCTGGCGATTCAGCGTAGGATTGGCTTGCAGCCACAAGGCAACTGCTCCACCCACCACAGGCGATGCCATCGAAGTTCCCGCATTATTATTCCATGCATACGTGCGACCTTGATAATCAAAATGAGCCACGTCAGAATTCAAGATGTCATTCGCCGTCGGATGAGATTCCTCATAAAAGCTACTATATGAAGCCACCACATTACTGCCTGGAGCCACAACGTCTGGCTTGACAAGCCCTGCAAAAGTAGGTCCTTGGGAGGAATAATCTGCCAAGCTGCCAATGGGCCTTACCTGGACATTTTGCTTGTTGCCATTCAAATCTATCGAATAAGTATGGTTGATGGTTGCTCCAACGCAGATGACACTTCCAAAAGCCGATGGCGCATTGATGCTATGCGTACCATCGACATCAGTCAGACTGGGATCGACAGAGCTAACGTACATATTGCCTGAACCATGAAATACCTCCACATCCGCATCAGCACCCATTGTTTGATAAGAAATATAATTACCTGTGCCTATCTTCTCCTCGTCATCAGTCTTGACAATCCAGTCATAACAGATTTCATCAGGATGATACACAGACGGATAGGCACCGATGATCAACTCATATTGCTTGCCAGCCACTACCAAGTTGACAAAATAGGTGGAATCAGGCGCCTCCAACACCTGCTCGCTAGTCACATCTATCGGGGTTGGATGAGTCTTGCCTTCATAGATACTAGTTCGGAAAGTGAAGGGCTGAGCCGACTTGGCGATATGATACACGTAGGAGCGAGAATTATTGGCAAAGAAGCCAGCACTCTCCTTCCCTACAGGCTTGTGCATATAGTATTTCAAGTGTCCATTATTACCAGCCGAAGAAACAATCACATGCCCAGGAATGCTCGTCAAGCTATCCAACACCTCATTGTACAAGACATCCTCGCCATCAAAATCCTGACCTGCGCCCTCACTGAAAGAAATGACGCATGGTTTGCCGACTTTGTCTGCATAGTCAAAGATGTACTTGAAGCCAAGTGCATCCATGGCATAAGTAAACTTACTAAGTTGTGACGGAGCGATAAGTGCTTGATTCTCAGATGTCGCATTAGCTACCAAACAGATGTCGCTCTCGTATGCCACGCCATGATATTTGCCTGGCACCACCATAGGTACACCCTCGCCACCACTGCCTGCCGCTATACCAAGTGTATGAGTGCCATGCGTCTGGTCATGCCCATCTGTGGAGCAGCCCTGAGCCAGCAAGGCCTCCTCACCCACGAAGTCCCTTCCCACAGGCAAAGTGCTCTGGAGAGTATCAGAAGAAATCATGTCCCAGAGAGCCTTGATACGATACTCCGACATACGCATATCATAGAAATTGGGATGGGTTAGATCGAAACCAATGTCCATTATACCCATCACCACCCCCTTGCCCGTATATGCTTGCGGAAGACTTCTACCTTCATAAACAGGGATGGCGTTTACCTGCACAATGGCAGAATCCATCGTACACTTCGTGCTCATATTAGCCTCAATACGAAGCACCTGCGGAAGAGAAGACAACTTTGCCAGTCGTGACATAGGAAGTGAGGCGATATACACGTTACCCCACCGAGCATACGTCCGACATCCTTGACTGCGCAAAAGATCGGCATCGGCATGTGCTAACTTGACGAAAGCCGTCGTGAAAAGTTCTTCCTCTGGTTGTTTAGGATGAAGACACTTGGATTGCAAAATCGTTCCTCGCCTCTGTTCCGCCCTCTGTTCCAACACATAACGACGGAGCATAGGTGACAACTTCGACAGACAAGCTTGCTGGGCAAAAGCCATTTGCCCTGCCATCCATCCGAGCAATATATAAATAAGAGTTCGTTTCATGGAGGCAAAGTTAAGGGAAAACTGGCAAATAAGCAAATATTTGGGAAAAGAAATCGAGCGAAAACAAAAAAAACTGCGTGCCGGCAATACCAACACACAGTTTCTATCATTTATTCTCTCTCTTTTAATATGTATTCTTATCAATTACTTGATGACACCACGGTTCTTGAGAGTAGTGTTCAAGAGCATCAAGTACTTGCGATACTGCTTGTCATTGAGGATTGAGTGCATGTACTTCAAGTCCTTGTTGATAGCCTTACCTACCATAGCATCACGCTCCTCAGCTGGAGCAACTGCTGCGTTCATCATCTCAGCAGAGAAGTTCTTGTGAACATCTGCTACAGCCTCAGCCTGATCGATGTTGAGAGCCAAAGCATCAGCCAAACTGCTCATGTTGACGTTCATGTTGTAAGCTGCTGTTGCGTTTGTTGCGCTTGCGTTCTCATCTGCTGCAAAAGTAGTTGTCATACTCAACAATGCTACTGCCAAAACTACTAACTTCTTCATAATCTTTTTACCTTTCTTTACTTTGTGAGCCTCATCATTCGCACGGCAAATTTTGATTAAGTATGCCTTTGCGTTGAACATGTCCCATACTCGATAGAACGGCTCGTTTTACATTATCCTAAAAACTTAACTTTGTCATTTTCTTTTTGACGCTGCAAAGATACGAACTTTTCACTGTGTCCGCAAACTTTTCTGGGAAAAAGTGAGAAATTCTCACCATTTCTTGATATAAATCAAAGGAATATGCTACGAATCTGTTACAAATCGTCATTTTATCACAAAATAGGCTTTCAAAATGAAAGGAAAAGCAAGAGATTTCCAACTTTCCTCACTTTTCAGGCAAACTATCCCTCCTTATCGGCTAAACATCCCTACCTACCCCGTTCAAAAAAAGTCCCGACATTTTTAGAAAAACCTCGGGACGTTTTTCCAAAAACCTCGGGACGTTTTAGAAAAAGCCTCTCTTGGGTTTCTGAAAGACACCGCTACAAAATCTCCGAAGGGAGCCCCACAAGGGAGAGAAAAAACACTATTCGATGGATATTTCGCCTTTTTTCTTCGTCTATGTCGATTTTTTATTGTACCTTTGCATATCATATAATTAAAATAATGTATATGGAAGAACAAAATCATATAGATAAAGCACTTGCTTTCATGGAAAGCCTGGAGAAATTGGGCAATCAACTCAAGGCGGCTGAAGACCATCAGAAACTGCTGTTGGCAAGAATGCTCGACCTGAAGAAAGAGGAAAAGACCGACTCTGAAGAATATGCTCACCTCTCCCAGCAAAGCAAAGGGCTGCAAGACCTCATTGACAAATGGCGTCCTATCTACTTGGAGCGAATGGAGATGGTGAAAGGCATCCAAAGAAGAAAGCGCAGCAAGAAATAACCCTCCCCTCTCATCCATAATAATGAGAGACGGAACAGACAGAAGACAATAATAAAAACAAGATAAACAATGGAAACAAAAAACAAATTTATCGTTTTGTCATACTCTTTGTATGACACTACAAAAGGTGACGATGGTAACGAGGAGTTGATTGAGAAGACACAGGAAGATCATCCTTTCATCTTCGTCAGTGGCATGGGAGCTACCCTCCCTTCTTTCGAGGCTCAGGTAGTCAACCTCAACAAGGGTGACGAGTTCGACTTCGAGTTGACTCCAGACCAGGCTTACGGTGAGCACATCGAGGAGCGTGTCATCGAGTTGGACAAGCAAATCTTCACCATCAATGGTCAGTTTGACGCTCAGCACGTACAGGTAGGTGCAGTCCTCCCTCTTCAGAACGAGGACGGAAACCGTTTTTTGGGCCTCGTCCTCGCCATCAGCGATGACAAGGTGAAGATCGACCTCAACCACCCATTGTCTGGCAAGAAGCTCAACTTCTGCGGCGAGGTTTTGGAGAGCCGTGAGGCTACAGCCGAGGAAGTGGCTCACATGGCTAAGCTCATGAGTGGCGAAGCTGGTGGTGGCTGCGGTGGTAACTGTGGCGACTGCAAGGACGGTGGTTGCAAGGATGGCAACTGCGGTGAAGGCGGCTGTGAGAACTGCGGCAAGTAATCATATCGTACTAAATACAGAATGGGGCTTATGCCCCATTTTTTTAATCATATCAATATAAAGATGAGAAATACATTTGGCAATCTCTTTACGCTTACCACTTTTGGTGAAAGCCATGGCGTGGCGGTCGGCGGTGTCATCGACGGATTCCCTGCCGGCATCGAAATCGACATGGATTTCGTGCAGAGCGAACTGAATCGTCGTCGCCCAGGACAAAGCCACATCACCACTTCTAGAAACGAGGCTGACAAGGTGGAGTTCCTGAGCGGCGTATTTGAGGGGAAGTCAACGGGCACCCCTATCGGTTTCGAGGTACGCAACACCAACCAGCACTCGCAGGACTACGAGAACATGCGTTGTCTCTTCCGTCCTTCCCATGCCGACTACACCTATCACGAGAAGTACGGCATCCGTGACCATCGTGGCGGCGGTCGCTCCTCTGCTCGCATCACCATCGCTCGTTGCGTGGGTGGAGCATTGGCGAAGTTGGCACTCCGACAGTTGGGCATCAGCGTTACCGCATATACTTCACAGGTAGGCAACATCGCCCTCGACAGAGATTACCACAAGTATGACCTCAACACGATAGAGGACAACATCGTGCGCTGCCCAGACCAAGAGAAGGCGAAGGAGATGGAAGATCTCATCGCATCCGTCAAGGCGGAAGGCGACACTATTGGCGGTATCATCGCTTGCGTCATCAAGGGCTGCCCTGTGGGATTAGGCGAGCCTGAGTTCGACAAATTGCACGCCCAGTTGGGTGCAGCGATGTTGGGTATCAACGCCGTCAAGGGATTCGAGTACGGTGAAGGCTTCGAGGGTGTCACTACCAGGGGCAGCGAACAGAATGATGTGTTTGTACCTACCGATGGCAAGGACATCACAACGCTAACCAATCACAGTGGTGGCATCCAAGGTGGAATCAGCAACGGACAAGACATCTACTTCCGTGTAGCCTTCAAGCCTGTGGCAACTATCCTGACAGAGCAACATACTGTTGACCTCGAAGGCAACCCTACCCTCCTGAAGGCTCGTGGTCGTCACGACCCATGCGTTTTGCCTCGTGCCGTACCAGTCGTGGAGGCAATGGCAGCCATGGTCATCCTCGACAACTATTTGTTGAATAAAACCGTGAAATTATAAGGAGTAAGCTTCATCATAGAACGAAGCTTACTTCATAACGCAATGAAGCCTACTTCGACAAGCATCGAAGTAGGCTTCATTTTTAAGAGGCTTACGCTGTCATTTGCTTCAACTTCTTCAAGAGAGCAAACATAACTATAGCACTGATCAAACAGAGCGCAATTAAAATACCCCAGTTATACATCAAAGGAATCTTATTCCAAAGCATAGATGGGATTGAACTCAAATAGTTACCGATAGCTGTTGCTACAAACCAGCCACCCATCATCAACCCCTTATACTTAGGAGGTGCTACCTTAGAAACAAAGGCTATGCCCATAGGAGAAAGCAGTAACTCTGCAAGAGTCAAGGTGAAATAGGTGGAAATCAACCATCCAGGAGACAAGACACTCTGGGTGTTATCCCCCAAATCCACTGGCGAAATCAAATCAGTCGAAGCTAAGGTAATCACACCAAAGCCAAGAGCTGCCACCAACATACCCCAAGCGATACGAGTTGGAGCACTCACTTCCTTGCCCTTCTTGGTGAGTGTACCAAAGAACAGCATGCTGAATGGAGTCAATGCGACAACAAAGAACGGATTGAACTGTTGGAAATCAGAAGGCTGACCCATCGTAGGATTCTCCATTCTCATAAAAAGCAAGATGGCTACCCCCCACAAGACAACAGTTGAAATACCACAAATCATCTTATTCTTGGTCGTCTTCGCCTGGAATGCGCCAAAACCAGTGTAAACAGATAGTGCGATGAGAGCCAAGCTAAAAATATTAAACCATACGCGCATACCACCGCTCACGGTCAAATTAGTATATTTTTTGGCAAAGAAAGTCAAGGCAGAACCATTCTGATGGAAAGCCATCCAAAAGAAGATAACAACTGCGAAAACAAGCAACAAGGCAATGACGCGATCTTTCTCTTGCTTTGGAGTAAGAACCTCGATATTGCCCTCCTGCTCTTTGGCTTGCTTAGCTGTAACGTCAGCATGCTTGAACCATGAACGGCAAGCAAAATAAATGATGGCAGATACGACCAAGGAAACACAAGCTACGCCAAAGCACAAGCCATAAGCACCATAAAGTGCCTTCAAATATTCAGGATTGGTATTGGCAGCATCATACACGAAGCCAAATTGACCGAGATACACATTCGTTATCCACTTCGCCATAGAAGGTGCGAACATAGCACCGATGTTAATTGCCATGTAGAAAAGGCTGAACGCATCGATACGACGTTCTGCATACTTGGGGTCATCATACAAGTTACCCACAAGAACCTGCAAGTTGCCCTTGAAAAGGCCTGTTCCCAAAGAAACACAAGCCAAACCTGCAAACATGGACACCTGACCAGTCGTGTCGGCATCTGTAGGAATTGCCAATCCCAGATAACCTAGGAACATTGTGACAAAACCGATAGTAACACACTTGCCATAACCAATCTTATCGGCAATCATACCACCGAAGAGAGGTGCGAAATAAACTACAGCCAGGAAGATAGCATACACCTGTCCTGCCTGCGACTCTGTCCATCCAAACTTAGCCTGCATGAACAACGTAAAAATGGCGAGCATGGTATAATAACCAAAACGCTCACCCGTATTAGCCAAAGCTAACGCATAAAGACCTTTAGGTTGATTCTCAAACATAATATAATTTATTTTTAATTGTTATTTGCTTTATCAAGTAGCTTGCAGCTACAGTTTGCAAAGATACGGAAAATCTTTGAATATACAAACATTATGCAGAAAAAACCTCTTTTTCGGCTAACTTTTGGCGCAAACCTTGACAATTTCACGTCACATTTCCACCCAAGCAAGCATAATGCGCTTCCGTAAGAAGAAAGATTTTAAGAAAAATAAACAAGAAAACTGAACATTTTCTATTTATATTACAAAGAAGTTGCGGATTTTTTTGTAATTTTGCACCCCGAAACCCCAGAGGTGGGTTGTTAGGACATTAGAATACACATTTTATTTAGGTAAAAAGAGATTATCATTTATGAGACAACTTAAGATTAGCAAGAGTATAACCAACCGTTCCAGTGAAGCACTCGACAAGTACTTGGTGGAGATTGGTCGTGAGCCTATGGTCTCTATCGACGAGGAGATCGAACTCGCACAGAAGATTCGCAAGGGCGGACGCGAGGGTGAGCGTGCCAAGGAGAAATTGGTCAAGGCCAACCTCCGTTTCGTGGTATCTGTGGCAAAGCAGTACCAGCACCAAGGCCTTTCGCTTACCGACCTCATCGATGAGGGCAACATCGGTCTCGTGAAAGCTGCCGAGAAGTTTGACGAGACTCGTGGTTTTAAGTTTATCTCATACGCCGTATGGTGGATTCGTCAGAGCATCCTACAGGCTATCGCCGAGCAGAGCCGTATCGTTCGCTTGCCTCTCAACCAGGTAGGTGCGTTGAGCAAGATTCAGGCTGAGATCAGCAAGTTTGAGCAGGAGCACCAGCGCAAGCCTTCCGTTTCTGAGTTGAGCAAGATCACCAACATGGAGGAGACCAAGATCGACCAGACTATCAAGGCTGACAACCACCACATGAGTATCGATGCTCCATTCGGTGGCGAGGACGATGACAACGCCATGGTCGATGTGATGGCTTCTGGCGACGACACCCGTACCGACAAGCAGGTTGACTTCGAGTCTATGAGCAGCGAGTTGAAGCGTGTGCTCGACGCAGTGCTCAAGCCTCGTGAGCGTGATATCCTCTGTTACTGCTACGGCATCGGCTGCCACGAGAAGGGTCTCGAAGAGATCGGTAGCGAGTTCAACCTCACTCGTGAACGTGTTCGCCAAATCCGAGAGAAGAGCATCATCAAGCTCCGTGAAAGTGGAAAGATCAAGATATTGATGAAATACTTGGGTTAAGAAATAAAAAAGGCTAGCAAAATTTGCTAGCCTTTTTTATTTCTATTTGTTTTGTACGAAGTTTCCTTCCTTATCTATCAATCCCGACATACCATCCTTGACTGCCTCAAAATAAGGGTACTCGTCACGGAGACAAATCTCATCATAGATGAAGTCGGCTACGACCGTCTCTTTGCCGTCAGGAAGAACCAACCCCATCTTGCCACCTTTCTCTGCGATAACCGGCATGATACTCAAGTCATCATTGTAGATGTAACAGGTGCGAAGGAAGTCGTACTGAGGCGAAAGCATGACCTCGCCATTGTGATTCTTCATGCCAAACTTGCCGTCTTGCTCAAACACCTCGTGATACTGGATGTATTTCTCCTTCAAGCGAAGATAATAGAAGATCATCTTGCGCTTGTCGTTGACAAACTCCAACATGTATTGGAAGGTGTCGCAATAGTTGGCTACCGAACGCACAAGAATCATCTTGAGGTCCAAGCCATCGAGCGCCTTGCGGTTGAGGTCGATATACTTCGCTATCGCCTTCTCCTTCTCTGGCACCGTCAAACTTGCCAATCGTTTCTCAAACTCCAACATGGCAGTCTTGGTACCCGACATACCTTTGATATATCGGTGAATCTGTCTTCCCATTTCTGCACAAACAAACTTGTCTATCTCTTGCTGCTCTATCGGGTCAGCATACTCTTTTATAAGAGCCTCAGGTGTCGTGTTCATGGTTAGTCCTTTCCTTTATATATTAATAATGTGTAATTACTTCTTAATGTTAGGTTGCTGCAAGCCATATCCCTTGCGCTTGTCTTCCCACATCAGAAGGAGCGAGATGATGATGGCTACCACACCAAAGAGGGCGAAGATGGTCATCGTCTCTGTATAGTCGATAACGCCATTGGCTCCCGTGTTAGCCTGGTTCACCTTACCAATCCAAACAGGTACAAGAGCCAAACCGATATTCTGAATATAGAAGATGAGGGCATAAGCAGTACCCAACAGCTTCATTGGGATAATCTTAGGAACAGATGGCCACATGGCAGATGGCACCAAACCGAAGGCGATACCCAATACCACCATCACTGCCACAGCAAGAATCCATGTGCCGAAAGGCAAAGCGAAGATGATGTGTACGCAAGTGAGGAGCACACTACCGATGAGCATCAAGGTTGCTCCCTTGCCATACTTATCATAGATACTGCCAAACAATGGGGTCAGGAAAATGGTACCGAATGGCAACATCGCAGGTATCAAGCCAGCAACATCCTCTGCCACACCATACTTGAAGATCATCAACTTGGTAGCAAACTTCAAGAATGGGAATACACCTGCATAGAACATCAAGCAGAGCACTGCCACATACCAGAAACCTGTTGTGGTAAGCAAGACCTTCAAATCAGAGAACTTGAATCCTTCCTCTGGCTCACCCTGAACAGCAGCCGCTGAAGCATCCTCCTTCTTGTCCATCACGCAATAAACGAGGAAGACGATAACACCAGCGCAAAGCAATGCGGCTCCCAAACCTACAGAGGCAGAAACACCACCCATCCACTTGGCGAAAGGAAGTGCGAAGCCCAAGGCTCCGGCTGTACCAAGACGAGCCAAAGCTACCTGCACACCCATGGCAAGCGCCAACTCATGACCCGTAAACCACTTCACGATGACCTTGCTCACGGTGATACCTGCAATCTCGCAACCCACTCCATAGATAGAGAAGCCCAAGGCTGCCAATACCACCTGTGTCTGGTAGGTACCGAAGAATGGAACTGCGATAGTGCCAGTAAAGTCGTGACCTACGGCATACCACTTAATCAAAGCACCACCAAACATCAAGATGGTGGACATGATGCCCGTGAAACGGATGCCAAACTTGTCGAGGATAATACCACCGAAGAAAAGGAGCAGGAGGAACACATTGAAGTAGCCGTATGCTCCAGAGAAAAATCCATACTCATCCGAAGACCAACCGAGTCCTAGACCACCATCTTCTTTGGCAGCCGTCAACAGCGGCTCCAATGGTGACATGACATCAGTAAAGAAGTAGCCAAACATCATCGTGAAGCTCACGATGAGGAGGGCTGTCCAACGAGCAGACTTAGAGTCGCTCAGTTTTTGTTGAATTGCTTGTGTTGTCATTTACTATTTATTATTTATCATTTACTATTTACGTTTCACTCCCTTCGTTCGGGTGATGTCGAAGAGATACCCCAGCTTGATGACAATCTGTCCGAAGTTACTCTTACCGAAGTAATCCTTCTTGGAAGAACCATAGATATTGCCCAGTCCATAGTAGTAACGAGCCTCCAGCAAGAAGTGTCCTACCTTCGGGATGCTATACTCCGCACCCAAGCCCAGGGCGATACCATAGTCAAACTTCTTCTCTACTGCCATCGTATCTTGTGCCATGATATTGTTGACACGGTCATTATCGGTGGCTGGCATATTCTTCACATCGAAGTTAGTCTTGGTCGATTCACTGAGATACAAGCCAAACTGTGGTCCAGCATTGACAAAGAAGTTCAGACCTCGTGTCTCCCTACCCCATGCCAAGTGAGCCATGATAGGCAACTGGATATAGTTGATGGTACGCTCGTATGCCATCGCCTCACCCGTTTGCGAGATGATGACTGGCGCATTGTTGATGTCGAGAATCTTCTCCTTCCATCCCACCTGCGAATAGTTCACCTCACCATAGATGGAGCAGATGGTCTTGAAATACTTCTCGCACACATAGCGATAAGAGAAACCGCCAGTGATACCCCCATGCTGCTTCTGAGGGATGTCGGGAGTAAAGCCCACGCTGCTCAACACATAACCACCGTTGGCACCGACGGAAAAGTCGTTGCGGTGCTCACCTATCTGAGCCGAGGCCTTCATACCCCCCAAGAGGAAAGCCGCCGTGAGCAGCACCCATATCTGATTCTTCATTTATTATCTATTATTTATCATTTGTTATTTATCAATACGTCACCGCCTCTATCTGTCGGTTGAAGGTATAGTGTATCAACTGAAGCACCTGATTGCGGTAGCCACCCTTCTTGGTCTTCTCGAAGTGAAGCGGAGTCTGCACCGGCTGATAGTTCACCTGCGACTTGTCTCCCGTAAAGTCCTTGCCATACTTGTTGACACCCTGGATGAAGAACATGGCGTGGTCGTAGCCAGTGATGGCAAAGCGAGGCATCGCCACCTGCATTGGTTGATGGAACCAAGTATTGTATCTCCGTTCTAGGTCGATGACCTTGGCAGAGTTGGCATTATAATAAAAGGTAGAAGGGATATAAGTATCGTACTTATAGAAACGATCGAGGTTGTACTTCGCATACATCAACCACTCGGTGTAGCCGAAGAGAGAGACGACTGCTCCAGGGTACTTGGCAGAGAACTCATCCAACTTGTTGAGCACCTGCGTCAACTGTGGTGAACGACCGGTATTGAGTACTACGACATTTTGCTTGGATGGAACAAACGCCTTAGCAAAATAGTCGAGCGAAGAATTGACATTGGTAATATTGTAAGCGATCTTGCGCTTCTCCAGTTCCTTGCGAAGTCCAAAGGTAAAGTTACCCTTGCGAGAAGTCGTATCATTACAATCCACAAAGATAGGATGCACATTCTTGAATCGGTTCAAGAATGCCTTGATAGTAGCATCATTGAGCGACTCTGGAGCTTGATACACCTGGAAGATTTCCTTGGTGCGCTCCACGTTGTCACCATTGATGGAGAAAGGGATGACCATCTTGATGCCATAGCTCTTGCAGAAGTCTGCCAAAGGAGCCACCTGCTTGGTATAAAGAGGACCAAAGATAAGGTCGCAAGCATCAGCTCCCTCCTGCACCAAGGTGGTACGGATGTCAGCATCGATAGGCACGTTCCAAGCATGGATATTAGTAGAGATACCTTGCTGCTTCAGTTGTTCGCAAGCCATCAAGATGCCACGATAATACTCCACCATTCGCTTACCATCGCCATCTATATCATGCAAAGGAAGCATCACACCCACATTCACCGTGTTGGCTTTCTTCGCTACAGTGGTACGCTGCGTAGTAGCAGTTTTTTGGGCTGTAGTTTTCTCAAAAGGAATAAAGAGCGTAGCACCTTTCTGCAACATGTAGCCTTCCTTCTTCATCTCAGGATTGGCGTCCATCAGTTCAGGGAGTGTCAAACCATACTTGTTGGCGATACCGAAGACGGTATCTTTCTTCTTGACTGTATAGATGTCACGCCATTTGGTGGTCTGGGCGAAGATGCCCAATGAAAGCATCAATCCCAAAATCATGATGAAATATCTCATTTTTTGTCTCATATCCAACTAATTTTATGATTTCATTTGCAAAAATACAAAAAAACTCTCATTCAACCATACTCTAATTCGGAAATTTGCGCTATCTTTGCAGAAATTTACATAAAGACATGAAATTAGAGACGAAAATATTGACACTTTTGGTGCTCTTGTTGGGCTTTTGCCAAGTCAGCAAGGCACAGGACTATCCCTCCATCACTCCGTCGATGAGCATCACCACAGCTGATGGAGAGACCAGCGATGACGACAACTACTCTGGCTCCGCCCCTATCAGGGTGTCGCTGAAAGCCAATGCCAACGACGACATCGGATGGGACAGCCACTACGAGTGGCGCATCTTCCACGACAATGATACGGTACCATATATAATAAGGTATGAGGAGAACACCGACCTGGAGTTCAACCAATCGGGTTTACACCGCATCTTCCTCTATGCCAAGTTCACCAAGGATGGCATGACCCTCGAACAGAACAACGAGGACTCGCCGCTCTCCATCACAGTGTCGGAAAGTATTCTCCAGATGCCAAACGCCTTCTCGCCCAATGGCGATGGCATCAACGACATCTACAAGGCAAAAGACGGCTACCAGAGCTTGGTAGAGTTTCACGCCTATATTTATAATAGGTGGGGGCAAAAGCTCTTCGAGTGGACCAATCCTGCCGATGGCTGGGATGGCACCTACAAGGGAAAGCCGGTGAAGGATGGTGTCTATTTCTGTCTGGTCAAGGCAAAAGGTGCCGACGGAAAGACCTACAACATCAAGCGGGATGTCAACCTGCTGAGAGGGTACATCGAAAACTCAACTACAAACGAATAAAATCAATGAACGCAGAAGACGAAAAGATAAATGTGTGGGGAGCACGCGTACACAACCTGAAGAACGTGGACGTGGAGATTCCCCGCAACTCACTGACAGTCATTACAGGACTTTCTGGTTCGGGAAAGTCATCGCTTGCCTTCGACACCATCTTTGCCGAGGGACAGCGCCGTTACATCGAGACCTTCTCTGCCTATGCCCGCAACTTCCTGGGCAACATGGAACGTCCTGACGTAGATAAGATTACAGGTCTCAGTCCGGTGATTAGCATCGAGCAGAAGACCACCAACAAGAACCCTCGTTCTACCGTGGGTACCACTACCGAGATTTACGACTACCTACGCTTGCTCTATGCTCGTGCCGGCACCGCCTACAGCTATCACAGCGGCGAGGCGATGGTGAAATACACCGAGGAACAGGTCATCGACATGATACTCAACGACTACCGAGGTCATCGCATCTTCCTCCTCGCTCCTCTCGTCCGCCAACGCAAGGGCCACTATCGCGAACTCTTCGAGAGTATGCGACGCAAGGGCTATCTCCACGTGCGTGTAGATGGCGAAATCATGGAGCTGACCCGAGGCATGAAAATCGACCGATACAAGAACCATAACATAGAGGTGGTCATCGACAAGTTGGCTGTCAAGGAGGAGGACGAAGAACGCATCCGCAAGAGCATCGCCACCGCCATGAAACAAGGTGACGGTATGGTGATGGTCATCGACAAGGATGCCGACAAGGATGCCACAGCCAATCCTTCTGGCAAGAAAGCCAACAAGGACCAAGGAGCCAAGATTTTCTCCAAGCGACTGATGGACCCCGTGACTGGCATGGCATACCAAGACCCTGCTCCAAACATGTTCTCCTTCAACTCTCCCGAAGGTGCGTGTCCTCACTGCAAGGGTCTCGGCAAGGTGAACCAGATAGACATCAAGAAGGTGATACCCGACGACAAGTTGAGCATCCACGAAGGTGGCATTCTTCCTTTAGGAAAATACAAGAACCAGATGATTTTCTGGCAGATAGAGGCTTTGCTGGAGAAGTATGGCGACACCCTCAAGACTCCTATCAAGGACTTAAGCGAGGAAGCCATGCAGGAAGTGATGTATGGTTGTCTGGAGAACGTGAAGATCAGCAAGGAGAAGGTACACACCTCCTCCGATTACTTCTGTGCCTACGATGGCATCATCGACTACCTGCGCAAGGTGATGGAGAGCGATGATTCCGCCAACGGCAAGAAGTGGGCAGACCAATTCATCTCCACCATCGAATGCCCTGAGTGCCATGGACAGCGACTCAAACGAGAGTCCCTCTCCTATCGCATCTGGGAGAAGAACATCTCAGACGTGGCTACGCTCGACATCGACGAACTGCGTGATTGGCTCGACCATGTGGAGGAGCATCTGCCTAAGATGAAAGCGAAGGTGGCTCACGAGATCGTGAAGGAGTTGCGCTCACGTGTCAACTTCCTCTTGGATGTGGGCTTGAACTATCTCTCGCTCAATCGTCAGTCGGCTTCCCTCTCCGGAGGCGAGAGCCAACGCATCCGACTCGCCACACAGATTGGCAGTCAGCTCGTCAATGTGCTCTACATCCTCGACGAGCCAAGTATCGGTTTGCACCAGAGAGACAACGAGCGACTCATCAACAGCCTGAAGGAACTTCGAGACATCGGCAACACGGTCATCGTCGTGGAGCACGACCGAGACATGATGCTTGCCGCCGACTATATCGTTGACATCGGTCCGAAGGCAGGACGCAAGGGAGGCGAGGTAGTCTTCCAAGGCACGCCAAAGGAGATGTTGAAGACCCAGACCATCACCGCCCAGTATCTCAATGGCGAGATGGCAATCAAGGTGCCAGAGCACCGACGTGAGGGCAACGGCAAAAGCATCATCATCCATGGAGCCAAGGGCAACAACCTGAAGAACGTGGATGTGGAGTTCCCTCTGGGCAAGCTCATCGTGGTGACGGGAGTGAGCGGTTCGGGCAAGTCAACGCTGGTCAATGAGACCTTGCAGCCTATCCTCTCGCAGCATTTCTATCGTTCCCTGAAGAAGCCAATGCCTTACGATAGCATCGAGGGCATCGAAAATATAGATAAGGTAGTGAATGTCGATCAGAGTCCTATCGGCAGAACCCCTCGCAGCAACCCTGCCACTTACACGGGTGTGTTCAGCGACATCCGCACCCTCTTCGTAGGATTGCCAGAGGCGAAGATTCGTGGCTACAAGCCAGGTCGCTTCTCCTTCAATGTGAAGGGCGGTAGATGCGAGGCTTGTGGCGGAAATGGATATAAGACCATCGAGATGAACTTCCTTCCCGACGTGATGGTGCCATGCGAGGTTTGTCACGGCAAGCGATACAACCGAGAGACACTGGAAGTGCGCTACAAGGGAAAGAGCATCGCCGATGTACTCGACATGACCATCAACCAGGCTGTGGAGTTCTTCGAGAGCGTTCCACAGATCTTGCAGAAAATCAAGGCTTTGCAGAGTGTAGGCTTGGGTTATATCAAGTTGGGACAAAGCTCCACTACCCTCTCCGGCGGTGAGAGTCAACGAGTGAAACTCGCCACCGAACTCTCGAAGCGAGATACGGGCAAGACGCTCTACATCCTCGACGAGCCGACCACCGGACTTCACTTCGAGGACATCCGCATCCTGATGGACGTGCTCCAGAAGCTAGTCGATCGAGGCAACACGGTGCTCATCATCGAGCACAACCTAGATGTCATCAAGCTCGCCGACTACATCATCGACATGGGACCAGAAGGTGGACGTGGCGGCGGTCAACTGCTCTGTGCCGGAACGCCAGAAGAAGTGGCGGAGAGCAAGAAGGGCTATACCCCAAGATTTCTGAAAGAAGAACTAAAACGATAAATATTATGGATAAGTTACCAATGAATGACGTGCCGATGCTCGTAAGTGCCATCAACTTTCTGCTTCGTGACCACGAGTTTGAAACATTAGACGAGATTTGCTACCACTTCAATGTGGATCGCAAGGAACTGGAAGAGAAAATGGCAAGCCAGGGCTTCGAATGGTCGGAGGAACAGAAGAAATTCTGGTAATAATTTAAATAGAGAAAAGAAAATGACAACAAACTTCACAAAGCGACCCTTGTATCGTGAAATACAAGACTATGTATTCATCGCCATCGGCATGATTTCATACGCAATCGGATGGAACATATTCCTCCTCCCCACCAACGTCACAGCCAGTGGCTTGCCTGGTATCTCCTCCATCATCTATTGGGCTACGGGATGCCCAGTACAGATACCTTACGCTATCGTCAACGGTTGCCTACTCATTGCAGCATGGATGATTTTGGGCAAGAAGTTCTGCGTGAAGACCATCTATGCCGTTATCGTCGTGACGACCATCACCTCATTTCTCTCCCAAGAGGCTGGCAACATCCACGTACTTCAGACCCAACCACTTTGGGCTGCCTTTTTGGGTGCAGTTTTCTGCGGATGCGGTATCGGATTGGGATTCTCGGCAGGCGGTAGCACAGGCGGCACCGACATCGTGGCAGCCATCGTCAACAAGTATCGCGACATCTCCTTGGGTCGTGTCATCATGATCTGTGACATCTTCATCATTTCCTCCAGCTATTTCGTCGTACACGACTGGGAGAAAGTGCTTTACGGTTATGTGGTGCTCTACGTCCAGGCATTCTGCATCGACCAAGTGGTCAACAGTCGCCGCCGTTCCGTCCAGTTCTTCATCATCTCGAAGAAGTACATGGAGATTGGCAAGCGCATCAACACGGATGCCGATCGTGGTGTGACCGTAGTGGATGCCTCCGGTTTTTATTCCGGTCAGGAAGTCAAGATGCTCTTCGTGCTTGCCAAGCAGCGCCAGTCTCAGACCATCTTCCGCCTCATCGAGGAGATAGACCCTCACGCCTTTGTGAGCCAGAGTGCCGTGATTGGCGTATATGGCGAAGGCTTCGACAAAATTAAAGGTAAGATCAAGAAGAAAAACGAAGAAGATAATGAAGAAGAATTAAAAGGGAAATAATACTTTACCAATACAGTACTCAAGTCCAAACAGAACGAAAAGTGCCATAATTTCGTTTACAACGAATATTTAACACTTCACAAGTTGGGTAACTCAGAAAAAATGCTTAATTTTGCATTTCAGAATCATGCCATAAGAAAGCATCTATTGCAAAAATGGCGAAGCAAGAACAATTAAATACCCCAAAGAAGGAGTCATTCTTATGAAATATCCTATTGGAATACAAAATTTTGAAGACTTGCGACGTAACGGTTACAAATACGTTGACAAGACAAACTTTGTATATAAGCTCGCAGATGAGGGCAAATATTACTTTCTGAGTCGTCCTCGCCGATTCGGTAAGAGTCTCTTTCTATCTACATTGGAAGCATACTTTCAAGGCAAGAAGGAACTCTTTGAGGGGTTAGCTATTTACGACTTGGAAACAGAATGGAAGAAATATCCTATATTCAATATTGATCTCAATACAGCTAACTTTCGCGAAAAGGACAGCCTATATAATGTACTTAACGATTACCTTACAGGTTGGGAGGACAAATATGGAGCCCGTGACTCAGAAGTCACACTACCCCTTCGTTTCAAGGGTGTGATAGCAAGAGCAGCAGAGAAAGAAGGATGTGGTGTTGTCATTCTTATTGACGAATACGACAAACCTATACTCCAGACGCTGCAAGCCCCTGAGCTACAGGCAGAACACCGCGCACAGCTGAAAGCATTCTATTCGGTACTGAAAACGCAAGACCGCTACATCAAGTTCGCATTCCTCACAGGAGTGACTAAATTTGGAAAGATAAGCGTGTTCAGCGACCTCAACAACCTGATGGATATATCGATGGACCACCGCTATATCAGCATTTGTGGAATGACAGAAAAAGAACTGCTTGTAAATTTCAAGGAAGGTATCAACGAACTTTCCGAAACATACGGTGACACAGAAGAAGACACAATAGCAAAGCTGAAGGCAAGATACGACGGATATCATTTTGAGGAACATACAGTAGGTATCTACAATCCATTCAGCGTACTAAACACATTGTCAAAACTTCGCTATAAAGACTACTGGTTTGAGACCGGAACACCCACTTTTCTTGTTGAGTTGCTGAAAATGCACAATTATCGATTGCCTGACATGACAAAGGAAAGGGTATCAGACGA
>FR893250.1 GCA_000436035.1 Prevotella sp. CAG:732
TGCCTGGCTTCAAGGTCAATGAGGTCATCGCCAAGACCCGTCACTCTATCCCTGGCATCAGCTTGATTTCTCCTCCACCTCATCACGATATCTATAGTATCGAGGACTTGGCTCAGCTCATCTTCGACCTCAAGAACGTGAACCCTAAGGCTGCCATCTCTGTCAAGCTCGTGGCTGAGAGTGGCGTGGGTACCATCGCTGCCGGTGTGGCTAAGGCGAAGGCCGACCTCATCGTTATCTCTGGTGCCGAGGGTGGTACGGGTGCCAGCCCAGCATCTAGTATGCGATTCGCAGGTATCTCTCCTGAGATAGGACTCTCTGAGACCCAGCAGACTTTGGTGAAGAACGGTCTTCGTGGACAGGTTCGCCTCCAGGTCGATGGTCAGTTGAAGAGCGGCCGTGATGTCATCTTGATGGCATTGCTCGGTGCCGAGGAGTTCAGCTTTGGTACAGCAGCCCTCATCGTATTGGGTTGCGTGATGATGCGTAAATGTAATTTGAATACCTGTCCTATGGGTGTGGCAACACAGGATCCTAAGCTCCGTGCCCACTTCCGTGGCAGCTACAAGTACCTCATCAATTACTTCCGCTTTATGGCAGAGGAGGTACGTGAGTACTTGGCTGAGATGGGTTATACATCTTTGAATGATATCATTGGTCATACCGAACTCATCGTTCGCAAGGGTGATGCTGAGGTATTGCCTACTGAGGGCGAGAATGCCAACGAGCCAGAGGTGGCTCAGAGCATCAAGGAGAAGGCAGACTTGCTCGACTTCTCTCGTCTCTTGCATCGTGAGGCAGGTCATGGTTCTCTCTACCATACCACCGCCCAGATACATGATCTTGACAATGTGCTCGACCAGCAGTTGATTCGTGGTGCGCAGAATGCCATCGAGAAGCAGGAAGAGGTGAACCTCGACTTCGCCATCAAGAATACCGACCGTGCCGCTGGTGCCATGCTCAGTGGTATGATAGCCGAGAAGTATGGTGAGGCTGGTTTGCCAGACAAGACCGTGAACGTGAAGTTCAAGGGTTCTGCAGGTCAGAGCTTCGGTGCCTTCTTGGTAAAGGGTGTCGATTTCAAGTTGGAAGGCGAGACCAATGACTATTTCGCAAAGGGACTCTCAGGAGGTCGTATTTCCATCCTTCCTCCTATCCGCAGCAATTTCTCTGCTGAGGATAATATCATCGCTGGTAACACAGGTCTCTATGGTGCCACAAGTGGTGAACTTTACATCAACGGTAAGGTGGGCGAGCGCTTCGGTGTGCGTAACTCTGGTGCCATCGCCGTCATCGAGGGTGCAGGCGACCACTGCTGTGAGTACATGACCGGTGGACGTGTCGTAGTGCTCGGTGAGACTGGCCGCAACTTCGCCGCTGGTATGAGTGGTGGTGTGGCTTACGTCTGGGACAAGAACCACAACTTCGACTACTTCTGTAATATGGATATGGTGGAGATCAACCTCGTCGAGGACAGCACCTATCGCAAGGAGTTGCACGAGTTGATTCGTCAGCACTATCTCTATACAGGCAGTAAGTTGGCTCGCACCATGCTCGATGATTGGAATCACTATGTAGAGGACTTCATCCAGGTAGTGCCAATCGAATACAAGCGAGTACTGCAGGAAGAGCAAGTGAAGAAGTTGCAGCAGAAGATTGCAGATATGCAGAGAGACTATTAATTTAAAAATTAAAACAGCGATGGGAAATCCAAAAGCATTTTTGACTATACCTCGCAAGGAAGCAGGTTATAGACCAATTCACGATAGAATCCTCGACTTTGGCGAGGTAGAACAAACATTGAATAGTAACGACCGCCGTCAGCAGGCGAGCCGTTGTATGGACTGCGGTGTGCCTTTCTGCCACTGGGCTTGTCCGCTGGGCAACAAGGCTCCTGAGTGGAACGATGCCCTCTACAAGGGCGACTGGGAGCTGGCTTACCGCTTGCTCAACAGCACCAACGACTTCCCTGAGTTCACAGGTCGTATCTGTCCTGCACTCTGCGAGAAGGCTTGTGTCCTCAACCTGATGGATCACGAACCTACCACCAACCGTGAGGATGAGTGCGCCATCGTGGAGCACGCCTTCCAAGAGGATTATGTGCATGTAGAGTTGCCTGAGCGCAATGGCAAGACAGTGGCTGTCATCGGTGCCGGACCTGCCGGATTGGTAGCTGCCAACCAGTTGAACCACAAGGGATATAAGGTGACCGTCTTCGAGGCTCGTGAGAACGCAGGCGGTCTGTTGAGATATGGTATTCCAAACTTCAAGCTCAACAAGATTATCATCGACCGCCGTCTCCGTCTCTTGGAGGAAGAGGGCATCGAGTTCAAGTACAATCAGCAGATAGATGTCACCCAGTTGCCAGAGGGCTTCGATGCCTACGTGGTATCTACGGGTACTCCAACCGCACGTGACTTGAAGATTCCAGGACGTGAGTTGAAGGGAGTCTATTTCGCCCTCGAACTCCTCTCTCAGCAGAACAGAGTGTTGGCAGGCATGGAGTTCTCCAAGGATGAGCGTGTCACCTGTAAGGGCAAGGATGTCTTGGTCATCGGTGGTGGTGATACCGGTTCCGACTGTATCGGAACGGCACATCGCCAGGGTTGCAAGAGCGTAACCCAGATAGAGATTATGCCTAAGCCTGTGGAGGGACCAGAGGATCCTAAGAATCCATGGCCTAACTGGCCTCGCACCCTCAAGACCACCTCTAGTCACGAGGAGGGATGTACTCGCCGTTGGAACATCAACTCCTTGGAGTTCTTGGGCAAGAATGGCAAGTTGACCGGTGTCAAGGTACAGCAGATAGACTGGAAGCCAAATCCAGAGGGCGGTCGTCCATTGATGGTGCCAGCAGGTGAGCCAGAGATTATCAAGGCTGAGGCTGTGTTCTTGGCGATGGGCTTCTTGAAGCCGCAGCAGCCAGAGTTTGCCGAGAACGTATTTGTGGCAGGTGATGCCGCCAATGGCGCATCTCTCGTGGTACGTGCCATGGCAAGCGGTCGCAAGATTGCGGCTCAGGTAGATAAGTTCTTGAGCAAGTAAGGCATTTGTCCTATCTAATGCGTATGAATCAGAATCAATAAATTATCGGTTATTTTTAACTATAAGTGCTGGGAGGCAGAC
>FR893251.1 GCA_000436035.1 Prevotella sp. CAG:732
AGTCAGTGGAATCAACACTGAAACAACAGCCATAGCCTCAGTGGAGTATATAATTAAACCTGTTTACCTCTAATCACATATTCAAATTCATCAAAATACTCATATCCTAATTCTTTTAAGACTTGGCGACTGTGTTTCCTATCCTCTTCGGTGTTGAACTTGGGTATGAAGGGGAGACGGAGAATGATTTTGTCTTTATGCTTTGCATGAGTGTAGAGCCAGACAAGGTTGTCGATAACTTGTTGGTTGGTCTTGCCTGTATAGGCTTGGTAGATAACGGAATTCATATCCTTAATGTCGATGATAAAGGAATCAATGTATGGAGTGACTTCCTCCAAGTTATGGCGAGGCACGTTTAGACTCGTCTCCATCGTAAATTGCCATTCATTCGGGCATTGCTCACAAAATTCCTTTATAAATGAACTCCGCAGAAGTGGTTCGCCTCCGCCAAAGCAGATGCCTCCTCCTGTCGCCAAGAAGTAAAGATTGTCCATCTCTACGTTCGTCATCAGCAATTCCGTGTCCATCTCTTGCCATACGCCGTCGGCTTCGAGGCATTGTGGATTGAGACAATACTTGCAGTGAAGAGGGCATCCGTGGAATGCCACGAGCGTGGTGACGCCCTCGCCATCTATCGTAAGGCGGTGACGGTCGATGCAAATGAGTGGGGCGGTATTCATCTTATTCAAGTCTAAAAGTAACAGGGACTGTATATTTCGTTTTCACGGCTTTGCCGTTCTGCTTGGCAGGATTCCACTTCGGCATACTTTTCACCACTCGAATGGCTTCCTTGTCTAACTTTGGTGTGATGCTGCGCATTACCTTGATGTCGCTCAGACTTCCATCCTCATTGACGGTGAATCCAACGATGACTCTGCCTGTTGCTGCACCTTCTTGACATTCTTCTGGATAGCGGACGTTATCCTTAATGTATTGCATCAATGCAACAGAACCACCAGGGAATGAGGCCATTTCCTCGATTGCTTCACCAAATAGCTTGCTGCTCTCGGTAGAGTCGGAGTTAACGGCGGGTTGGATGATAGCGGTCTTGCCTAGTTTGGACTTCTTTTCTTGTCGTAATTTCTTGGAGGACTTGTCCTTCTTGACGATGGGATATGCTACTTCAACAGGGACTATTCCTGCCACCATCTCTCCTAAGTAACGCTCATCTTCTGCCAAAGTGATGATGTTTAACTTTTCTTGGCTCATTTCCGTAAGTTTGATGGCTCTATTTTGCATGCCAACGTATTCAACGCTTATAGTGTCGTTAGGTGATACTTCAAGAGTGAAGTTTCCTTTCCTGTTAGAAATAGTCTTTTTACCTGAAAGTTTGGCGATGATATAGGCTCCGACAATCGGCTCTTCATCTTCATCGTCAATGACATGCCCTTGGACGAAAAGTACTCCTTTCTTGTTTAGTGCTTCTTTTTCTTGGAGCAAGGTTGAATCATCGGCTGTGTATTCTCGGAAGCGGATAGGGATGATCTTTTCTGGCGTGGAGGATGTTGAGGACGTTGATGTCGCGGCTGTGGAAGATGTTAGAGTAAAACTATTGTATCCCTTCTGCGTGGAGCAAGCTGTGGCGGATGCGGCAAGGGCGGTGATTCCCAAAGCCACTCCTGCAACCTTGATGGTCTTTCCTGTCATCTGTCGAAGTCTCAGTTCATACTCTAAGTCCTTCACATCTTGCTCGCATTTAGGGCACGTGCCCTTACATTCACCCTTGAAATGACATTCTTCGGGTGAATAGTCTATCTTATTGGCATCTGCTATTTGTTTGCGGATAGCTTTGAGAGTGTTGCAAATGTTACGTCCTCTTGTTGCCATAATTTATTTCCTTTCTTGTTTTGCTTTCTTAACATGTTTGTTCTTTTTAATAATAGGAGTAGTTTCTTTGGGATAAGGAGCGATACCAGCAATCACTTCTCCTAAAATATGTGCCGTTAAAGTAACAATATTGAGCTTGTCTTGGCTCATTTCCGAAAGTTTGATTACTCGGTCTTGAAAGCCAATGTATTTTACAGTTATCATATCCCCTTGCTTTACTTCAAGGGTAAAATTCCCATCAATGTCAGACAACGTTTGCTTTCTTGAAAGCTTAGAAGTGATAATGGCTCCGATGATAGGATTTTTCTCATCCTCATCGTCAATGACATGCCCTTGTACAAATAACACTCCCTTTTTGCCAAGTTCTTCTTTTTCTTTAAGTAAAATGGTATCATTGGAAGTATAATCTTGATAGCTGATAGGAATAACTTTTTCTGGCATGGATGATTCCATGTCATATTTTGCCTTTTGTGTGGCACAAGATGTGGCGGATGTGGCAAGAGTGGTTATTCCCAATGCTATTCCTGCAACCTTGATAGCCTTTCCTGCTATCTGTCGAAGTCTCAGTTCATATTCTAAGTCCCTCACATCTTGCTCACATTTAGGACAAGTACCCTTACATTCGCCCTTGAAATGACATTCTTCGGGTGAATATTTTATCTCATTGGCATCTGCTATTTGCTTGCGGATGGCTTTGAGAATATTACAGATGTTGCGTCCTCTTGCCATAGTTTATTTCCTTTTATGCTTATGTCCTTTTTTGATAACAACAATTTCCCCTGTGAGTTCTCCGCTTTCTGTCAATGTAATAACATTGAGCTTTTCAAGATTCATTTCAGAGAGTTTTATGATTCGGTCTTGCAAACCGATGAATTTTATGGTGATGGTATCTTTTGGTTTCACTTCAATGGTGAAGTTTCCGTCAATATCAGCTACCGTTTTCTTTTCAGAAAGTTTAGCTGTGATGAAAGCAGCGACAATCGGCTCTTTTGTGTTTTCGTCAATGATATGCCCTTGGACAAAAAGAACTCCTTTCTTACTCAATGTTTCTTTTTCTTTTAGTAGGATTGAATCTTTGGATGTGTATTCTTGGAAGCGAATCGGAATAACTTTCTTTGGCAGTGAGGGCGTGGAGTTATAGTATCCTTTTTGTATAGAGCAGGAAGTAATAGATGCAGAAAGAACAGTCATTCCCAATGCCACTCCTGCGACCTTTATAGCCTTCCCTGCTTTCTGCCTAAGTCGCAACTCATGTTCCAACACTCTAACATCTTTCTCGCATTTCGGGCAAGTCCCCTTGCATTCACCAGTGAAGTGACATTCTTCTGGTGAATAGTTAATCCCATTGGCATCCGCTATTTGTTTGCGAATAACCTTGAGAGTATCGCAGATGTTGTGTCCCTTAGCTTTCATAAATTGATTTTTTTAGGTGTTCAACATTCCCTTTATTTTCAAAATGAGTATATATTGCTCATTAGTTATAATTCATAATTCTGTTTTCAAAAGTATGAAAAACAATCCACAAACGAGAATGTTTTGCTTTGTATTGTAAGAATGGGGACGACATTTAACATTTTTCATGTTTTTAATGCCGTATATGAAAATTATATGTGTTTCGTTAGATATTGTGTTGTTGCATTTGTGCGCATTTTTTTCGACCATAATTTAATAATCTATAAAAACAAAGCAAAAGATGTTGTTTCTCAGATTTTAAATTTATCTTTGCAACCATAAAGAGTTGTTTGACAAGCAAAGCAAACTTATGTATAATGAAGAAGTTAAAACTATTGCCAAGTCATTACCTCCATTGGAGTGAAACACTTATAAGTAGTTCATTTTAAGCTATTCCGCAGATTTTAGCAGAATTTTTTAGAAAAACCTCCCGACCTTTTTAGAAAAAAGTCCCGATGTTTTTGAAAATGAGCAGTGATGTAACAAGATGTTCTTGCCATAAGAAGCTGTGCTATGATTGTCCGAAAATGCTCGCATTCGGGCTAAAAGTGCTAAAAAAAACAAACTTTAGCCCGAATGCGAGCATTTCTCACTTACTTTTCGTATATTTGCATCACAATAAAAAGACTACAGACTATGGAGAAATTGATAGGAAGGGAGCATGAGAGACTGCTGTTTCAAAAATACATCGCAAGCAATCGCTGCGAGTTCATCGCTGTATATGGACGCCGACGAGTGGGAAAGACATTCTTGATCAGAAATGTTTTCCAAGACACCTTCGACTTCTATGTAACAGGGTTCATGGAAGGTAGCAAGAAGGAAGAACTGGATGTCTTCCACGAAGCCCTTCGCCGATATGGGTATGAAGGAACAAAAGCAAAGACTTGGATGGAAGCATTCAGACAATTAGGCACTTTACTGGAGCAGAAGGCTAAGACAACCCAAAAGCCTTTGGTCGTTTTCATGGATGAACTGCCTTGCTTCGACACTCGCAATTCAAAGTTTGTACATGCATTAGACTATTTTTGGAATAGTCAAGCCTCATGGATAGACCGCTTAAAGTTTGTGGTTTGTGGTTCAGCTACAGCTTGGATGATTCGCAACGTAATAGACAACAAAGGCGGATTACACAATCGTGTAACACACGAGATTCACCTCAAACCATTCGACTTGTACCAGACCGAATGCTATCTCCAAGAGCACGATTTCCGTTGGTCTCGCCTTTCCATCATGCAGTTGTATAGCATCATGGGCGGAATCCCATACTATCTGAGCCTGTTAGACAACGACTTAGAATTGCAAGACAACATTGATCGCCTATTTTTCTCAGAGGATGCAGAGATGAGAAAAGAATTCGCTCGCCTCTTCAGTTCGCTATACAAACAACCTGAAGGGTACGTGAGCATCATCAAGCTTTTGGCAACGACCAAGAAAGGTCTTACCCGGCAAGAGATAGCTGGCAAACTAAAGATAGCCAACAATGGGCATCTTACCACCATGCTTGATGACTTGGAATACTGCGACTTCATTCGCCGTTACAATAACGGCACCATGCAGAATAATGGAATCTACCAGCTTATCGATTTCTATTCCCAGTTCTATCATGATTTCGTGAAGAAGCGAGTCACCGACCGTCACTATTGGCGTCACCTCATCGGTACTCCACAAGAAAACACTTGGTACGGTCTTGCTTTCGAGCGAGTGTGCATGGCACATATCCCCCAGATTATCCATAAGTTGAGATACGACACCATCCACACCGAATACTATTCATGGAGAAGCAAGGAAAGTTCACCTGCCGCCCAAATTGACCTTGTGATAGATCGTGCCGACGGCAACGTCTCAATATGCGAGATGAAATACTCGCAAGCTGATTACTCATTCAACAAGAGCGAATATAATAAGATGCAAAACCGCATCAATACTTTTCGCACAGAAACCAACTGCCGCAAGGGCATACAGCCGGTTCTCATCACTACTTATTCACTTCTAAAGAATGAATACTCCCATATTGTCAACCGAGTTGTTGTCATGGACGACTTATATACAGATATCAAGGAAGAGTGAGAATCAGTTGGTTCACCAAAAAGAGCGCATCCATAACTTTGCATGAATGCGCTTCGTTATTATTTCACCATTACAAATCGCAAGGCGGCACCGCCCGATGGCTGCAAATGAAGCTTCAAAACCTTGCCTGCCTTGAGGGTCTGCACGGTGGAAGCCACCTTGGTACGAGTATTCAGCATAGGGTCGTCATTGTACATCTCCACCCGATACTTCTTACCCTTCTGCAAGAAGTCGGCAGTATTAATCGTGATGTCACGAGCCTGCAAGCCCGTCATCGCACCCACAAACCAATCATCACCTGAGCGACGAGCCTGTACGACAAATTCTCCTATCTCGCCCTGCAAAGCCTTGCTCTCATCCCATACCGTAGGACAATGCTTCCAGAAGTCCAACTCCTGCTCGCCCTTGTAGGCATTCGGCAAGTCATACCAATAGAGGAAGGTGACAGGACTGTAATACACCACTGGCATCGCCAACTGATGTGCCTTGGTATTCTTCACCCTTCCATTGAAATAGCATGGAGTGTAATCGGCAGGACCGCAAAGAAATCTCGTAAATGGCAAGATGGTATTATGCTCTGCATCAGGCATTTCCTCATTGCCACCAATGCCCTCTTGCGTCATGAGATTAGGATAAGTGCGGCTCCATCCCGTAGGACGATACTCATCGTGAATATCCACCATGATGTGATGGTCGGCACACTTCCTCACGGCTTGATGCAACCAAGTGGTCCACTCCTGCGAACCGATCTGCACGAAGCCAAACTTGATGCCGCTGATGCCCCACTTCTCATAGAGTGGCAATATTTGGTCGAGTTCTTGATAGAGCGCACGCTGGTTGACATACACCCACACGCCAATACCCTTGCTCTTGGCATAGGCACAAAGCTTTGGCATATCAATATCACGACTCTCCAACACCTTCAAGGCAGAGGAAGACATCTTCATCTCTGGTCCATACCATCCGGCATCGAGTTCGATATATTGCAAACCTCTATCCACGCAGAAGTCAACTCCAGCGAGACAGGTCTTCATATCCAAGCGACATACACGGAATGCTTTGCCAGGCTTTATCCAAGAAGTATCGGCGATTTGGCAAGGAGCATTGAGATTGAGCACCAACTGCTTGTTGTTGATGAGGTCGATGGCTTTCTCTCCCACCATGATGAATCGCCAAGGCATATCATAGGCGGTGATGATGTCGGCAGAATCGAACATCGCCATTTTCAACTCATGGTCAGCTTTCAGCTTGAGTTTGCCTCTCACGAAGTCGGTCAAGGTAGCCTCGCCGATAGCAGCATAAAGTCCGTTGGCAAGATGGAGCGTCAGAGGTCGTTCTGCCTCTTCCTTCCATGCCGCCTCGCTCTTCAGGAGCTTTACCTTGTTGGCATGAGATTGCGCCCAAGCATAATGGTAAGCCTCAGCGCCTGGGGCAAAGCGGAAGGAAGTCAAGTCATCGGTGATGTGCATAAACAAGCCATTGGTTGCCTCCGGGAAATGATAACGGATGGCAACACCCTCATCGTAGGCTCTCACGATGATGTCGAAGAGATATTGCTGACGTTTGTCATAGCCATTGCCACTATTGTCGTGCTTGCCGCCCTTCATCAAGTGGAGGGTCATCTCATTGTAATGGTCACGTATCTGGGAATACTCGCCATAGACCGTCTTCCAAGTATTGTCCTCGGAACGGTGCTCCACGCTCGTCACCTCCATACCTTTGGTCCACACTCGGTTGGTATCTACAGGGATTCCCATCGCCGACTCCACCAAATGGTTGTCGATGTTCACGCCTAGCTCGCCCTCTTCCACCACTTGCTTGCCGGCATAATCCAAGCGATAAGTCAGTTTGCCATCCTTCTGAGAGAAGACAAACTGATACTTGCTATTAGGGGAAGACAAGACTTCTGCTGCTTGAGTTGCTGCTGTCATGAACAGCAACATCAGCAAGAAAGGTAAACGCAATTTGATGCTATAAGGGAAAGTCTTCTTCATTGTCGAAAAAATTAGTCGTTATTAAAAAATCGCAGTACCATCTTCTAGACAAACTAGTCGCTGAGTGGTTCCATCCTTTAGCTTGACGAGGATGCCCACAGCCCCTTGCTGCTCAGGCTCGAAGAAATCAACAGAGGCGATGTCGCCTGGCTCCGTATCTGAACTAGGCTCATATACTGTCACAAAAGGATGGGTCCATGCCTCACCCTTCTGACGAGCCACAAAGGTAAGCACGGGTTGGTCCTCTACCTTATAAGGTTGATTTGGCATACGCTCGTATTCGAGGTTGGCAGGCGAGAGAGCTTGGAAGATGGTACGATTCTCGTCCTTTTTCATCCACATCGTCATGGTGATCTCACGCTGTCCATCCATAGCCTCCACCACCTTATCATCCTGTATCTTGGTCACAAATTGCGTCTTGATACTATTCTGCATCTCAGCCGACACCTTATTATATATATAGGAGTAAGCATAGAGATGACCACCGGCGAAGGCGAGTTCTTCGGTAGGTTTCATATCGAGAGGTTGCTGGGTGGCAGCATCCATCACCTTCATCTCCTGTCCGAGGTTATGATAGAAGTAATCGTGGGTCTTGTCGCCCCCTTCCACCTTCTTGCTACGGAATACGTCGATGTAATATCCTCCCTTGGCAGAAGTCTTCACGATTGCCGTGGTACGCTGCTGCTGCGCTTGGGTCTCAGGCTCGAGGAACTTGACGGTAGCATAGCTTATCTTATCTTTTAACTCCGAATCTTTCTCAGTAGAAAGTTTCCACTCGGAGAGTTTCTTGCTGGCAGGTTGTTCCTGGGTCACCTCCGGATAAGAGGCGACGACCTTGAAGGCATGTTGCGACATCATCACAGGATAGCTAGACACGCCATCCACCACCACCGTGTTGTGGGCAGGCATCTGAGAGTAATACTCCAGATAGTCCAATCCACTATAGAGATACTTGCCGATACCCGCATCAGGTCCCAAGACATAGCCCTTACCATAGAGTTCGAGGGAGATGCCATTGGCGTGCTGGTGATTGCCGAGACTGGCATTGATGGAAGCCATCAAGTCGTGCTGCTTGTCCATACCGCTTCGCATCGCTATCCACGACACGTTAGGGGCATAGAACATCGTACTCGTATATGCCTCAATCTCTGAGAGCGGAGCCTTCGGAGCCACGGCACTCTTCAAGAGATTCATCTCTGAAATCAGATTCTTATTTTTATGGCGAGTGGCATATTTCAACACTTGGTCGATGCCACCTGTATTCAAGTATCCTGGATGAGTATCGCCGAAGCCTGCTATCATACGATTCGGGAAGAGATACTCGGCAGAGTTTTTCACTGCATCCACCAAGATAGGACACTTCTGGAAGAGGTCGATGCCAGCCTTCTCATCCAACATATTGGAAAACTCGCCCAACAAGCCGAGCACCGTGGTGCTATAGCCCGGCGACTCATACCAAGTCTTGCTTCTAGCATCGAAACCGAAGTCGATGAGTTTGTTGACGCTCCATTGTCGGATGCTATTCTGATTGACGACATAATCCAAGTAGTATTGCTTGCCCTTTCCATCGGCATAGGCTTGGTCATCTTGCAATACCAAGGCTATCTTGACGATGAAGTCAGCTTGAAACAAGTCCCAGTTGTTGTGAGGCACACCATTGGCGATGATGTTCTCCGCCCACTTCTTGAAGCCTGCCTCAATGATTGCCTGGTCATCCTTCACGAGATTCTTGATGAGCGGATACATCTGGGTCAGTTCATTGATGACATCCTCATGGATCACCTCGAAGGTCGTCATGCCCACCAAGGTTTGCTGATGTCCGTGGTTAAGGTCGAAAGGCACGTTGCGGTAGGCGATGCCTTTCATATAAACATCGAATACCTTAGCCGCCATCTTGCCATATCGCAAATCGCCAGTGGCGGCATAGATACGAGCGGCATCACGGGCGACGCTGATAATCTGTCGGTTGACACTGGCAATATTACAACCCGTCTTGGCTGGGGAAGCCTTCTCCATCTTGCCCGACACCTTATTAATATAGGTCACATTGCCTTGCTCATCGTCATCGTAGGGTAGCAAGTCTTCCAACTTCGGGCGGTTGTATAGTGATTCCACGCCACGAATGCCATTATATTTCACGGTAGGTTCGGCGGCACGCTCCCCTCCAGGCTTTGCGAACGCCTCGCCATTGATGAAGACATCGGTGGCATGGCTATTCCAAAACATCTGTAGGCGAGAATACAACCAGTCGGGCTGCTGATCCACTCGGCTCATCACGTTCTCTATCTTAGCCTTCAGCTTGGTAATCTCCGCATCTTCCGCTTTCTTCTTGGCGAAGCCCAAGGAGGAAGAGAGGAGCATCAAGGCTGCTACATATAGTACTTTTTGTTTCATGCGATTTACTTGATTGTTTTGAATGTAATACGGCTAAGACCGAGTTTATACGTATAGAAAACTGAAAGTCTATCCATTTTATTGCTTTCTTACGTAATATAGAATCACCCTTTTACGTAATATAAAGCAGACATCCGTATAGTTCATATAACAATCGAAAGATGACATAACGCCATTCTAACTATGGCATAAAAACATTCTAACCCATCAAAAATTTATGAAAAAGGTACTATCAACTCTCATTCTAGGACTCTTGGCACTGACCTCCTTTGCCAAGGACAAACTCATCGTTGCGCCTGCTCCCACGGGCATCGAACTGAAGCACGACTTCGAGGTGAAGGCTCGCATCCATGGCGGCGAATGGCAAGACGTGAGCACCTACGCCTTCAAGGTGGATAGGGTGGCGAACGCCAAGCACAACGTGGAAATCACCTCAGTGGCTAAATTCGAGTTCGAGGGGAAAGTGGAAATACAGGTGAAGAGCATCGCTCAGGACATCAAGAGTTACAAGATCAGACCGAACTCCTACGGCATCACGGCTATACAAGAGGGCAACACGCTGACCTTCTCGCTCGACCGTCCTCGCTATCTCTCCGTAGAAATCAACGGCAACATCTACCAGAATCTCCAAATCTTCGCAGACAACGTATTAGAAAAACCAAAGGTAAAAAAGAAGAAAGACCTCATATATTTCGGTCCGGGCATCCACGACTTCAAGGGCGACTCCATCCACATCGCTTCGGGCAAGACGGTTTTCATCGACAATGGAGCGGTTATCAAGGGATGGTTATCCACCTATGGCTCCAACCATGTCAAAATATTGGGACATGGCATCGTCATGCCGGGACATCATGAGGGCATCATGGTGAGATATGCCAAGAATATAAACATCGATGGTCCTATCACTACCCAGTTGCCTATCGGTGGAAGCGACTCCGTGACCGTGAAGAACGTGAAGGTGATGAGCTGGTATGGATGGGGCGATGGCTTCAACATCTTCGCCAGCAACAATATCCACCAAGAGCATCTCTTCGCTCGCACCAGCGACGACTGCTCCACCATCTACTGCACTCGCAAGGATTATCATGGTGGCTGCAAAAACATCACCATCAAGGACTGCGTGTATTGGGCTGACGTGGCTCACCCTATCATGATAGGACTCCACAGCGAGACGCCTGAGAACGAAGAAATCATCAACGTGCTCTACGAGGACATCGACATCCTAGAACATGCTGAGAACCAGATAGACTACCAAGGTTGTATCGGCATCAACGATGGCGACAACATCCTGGTGAAGGGCGTTACCTTCCAAAACTTCCATATCGACAACATCCGCAAGGGCATGATTGTCAACATGCGAGTATGTTTCAACAAGAAGTATTGCACCGCTCCTGGCCGTGGCATCGAGGACATCACCCTGCGCAATATCGCCTATACGGGCGAGATGCCAAACATGGGCATCATCGCTGGATATGACCAAAGTCGCATGGTGAAGAACATCCGCTTCGAGAACTTCACCATCAATGGCAAGGTGCTTACAGACGATATGCCAGGAAAACCAAAGTGGTACAAGACCGCCGACCTGGCGAACATCTACGTGAACGACCATGTGGAGAACTTGATTTTCACCAAGTAACTTGAGTAAATAGATTTCATTGAGAGGCGACCGCCCTATATCTGAAAACGGATATAGGTGCGGTCGTCAAAGCTTTTATTGCCTACCACGATTCCCTTGGTGGCTATAAATTCATGGGTGCATTGAGGGTCATAGGCAAGAAGATGCGCCAAAGCCTCCTCGCTCTCTGTCAAGGTCGGTTTGAGGAAAGGATAACCATCGCTTGCCAAGACGATCTCCTTTGTAGGAAGAGGTAAGCTATCAGCTACATCTGTCTCTACATTTTTTTGGGGAGCATTCAGTGAAACGACCTTCATTCCTTTCTGATAAATCGGAAATCCATCTATCACCGTGTAGGTTTTGTTCTGTCCCTCCAGCATCGCCTGGATGAGCAAGGGTTCTATCGTCTTGCGAGCCTCCTGCGGCGTGAAGCCTTGTCGGATGAGTTCCACTCGCCTACGAGCGACTATATCCTCGAAAGGTTTGTTGTTCTCATATAGTTTTCCGTCGATGATGGCTTGGCAGTCGCCTACCATCCATACCTCATTCTTCGCCTTGCTATAGAGGATGGCGGAAGCGGTGAGCCGCTCCTCTGGATGCGCTTGCATCTGCTCCTCTATCCCCTGCTGGCGATACACCTTATTATATATATAGGACGTGACACCCTCGCAGAAGTCCTCCACCGTGCTTTCCGGTTTCAGTTCGTGCTGGATATACTCCGAGATAAGCACCATGGCGTAACGTCCATTCTTCATGTCGGGTGAGAGATGATGGGGAGTCTTGCTCGTGCTTCCATCTATCACGGCGATGAAGTCGGCGGTAACGACCAGTCCGTCCTCACAACTTTCCGGGCTTTTCTTGCCCTCTATCTTGCTTTCTATTACTTTCATGTTTCAATGTATTTAGAGTCATAAGCAATGATATGGCTTGCTTCTTGCCATCCCATTGCCTTGCCGATGCAAAAGTACAAAAAATAGCAGTTCACTCCAAATGAATCCCCGACATTTCATCCTTATCTCGCCGCTAACGCATATTTTATGTCAATTCTGGCAAAATAAGACCGCCTTATTTTGCCGCTAACGATATTTTTTGTATCTTTGCGGCGAAATAAGGAGATTGAAATATGGAAAGAATCATAGGAAGAAAGAAGGAAATACAAGAGTTGCAAGCTTGCTTTCACTCTAATCAAGCAGAATTTGTTGCCATTTACGGCAGACGAAGAGTAGGAAAAACATTTCTCGTCAGAGAAATGTTCAAAGACAATATGGTGTTCTACCATACAGGACTATCCCCATTTGAGTTGAAGAATGAAGTTCTCATCAATAGTCAACTGACCAATTTCTATTCCTCCCTCAAACGATATGGTTACGAAGGAACAGAAAAGCCAAGTGACTGGATGGAAGCCTTTGATATGCTCATCAAGTTCTTGGAAACCAATCAAAAAGAAGAGAAACAAGTCGTCTTCATAGATGAAATCGCATGGATGGACACTCCACGCTCAGGCTTTCTAACGGCGTTCGAACACTTTTGGAACGGTTGGGCATCAGGACAGCATCATCTCATGCTCATTACTTGCAGTTCTGCTGCATCGTGGGTTCTTGACAATATCATCAACAACCGAGGGGGACTTTACGACCGTACAACTTGCGAAATTCATCTCTCTCCCTTCACCTTGCAAGAATGTGAGCAATATCTGCATTCCAAGGATATCCAACTAGATCGATACAGCCAAGCTCTCTCCTATATGGCTATAGGTGGAGTACCCTATTATCTATCCATGCTAAAAAAAGGTGAGAGCATAGCTGCTAATATCGACAATTTGTTCTTTGCAAAAGGTGCCAAATTGCGCAACGAGTTTGACAACTTATTTGCCTCACAGTTTGCCGACTCCGAGTCCTTGAAGTCCATCGTCAAACTTCTGACCAAGAAAAAAGAAGGATTCACAAGAAAGGAAATATCAGAGTTATGCAAGATAAAGACAGGCGGAGGACTGACGAAGCTATTGAAGTCTCTGGAAGAGAGCGACTTTATACTTCCTTATCTAAGTTACAAAGGTTCCAAAAGAAACTTAAAGTACAAGTTGACAGACCCATTCCTTCTCTTCTGTCTCCAGTTCAAGGGGAATATGACCAACGAACGTTACTGGCAAGAGAACCAGAACTCCGCCAAACTGAATGCTTGGCGAGGTTTTGCCTTTGAAAACCTCTGTTTCTGTCATATACCACAAATCAAGAGGGCATTGGGCATCCAAGGTGTACAAGCAGAAGTGCTACCATGGCACAGTGAGCAGAAAGAAGGCGGGGCACAGACCGACATGATCATCGATAGAGCCGACCGCCTCATCAACATCTGTGAGATGAAATTCTACAACACCGATTTCATTGTCGATAAAGGATATGATACCGTGCTGAGAAACAAGCTTACCACCTTCATGGAGGAAACCAAAGTAAGAAAGTCCCCCATCATGACGCTCATCACGACCTTCGGATTGAAATACAATGAATATTCCGGTCGCTTCCAAAGTGTCATCACCCTCGAAGACTTGTTCTAGAAGACTGAGGGCGATTTTGTACTTTTCCTCAGTACGCCCCTCTGCTCGCCCCTCTGCTTTGGCATTGCCCAATACATCATTTTGAATCATGATAGCTATGATTACCTTTATCAGCAAGAACTTCCAAGATTTTCACCTATTCATTCAAGAATTATCGCTTGCAAATGTACGACAAATCATCGTAACTACCAAATATTTAAGTAAATAAAAAAAGGAGAGACGAGCTTCACAGCCCACCTCTCCCGAGAGATTTATAGAAAATGCCACTCATGGCATTCCTATATCTTGATTAAAAATATTATCAAAATTAATTTGCCTTTGGCAATGTTTTACTCCAATCATTCTGAGTAACGCCAAAACCTGCATTGGTTTCGTCAACAGGAATTGGATATACAAAGTCTGAGATCTTATAATTGTTAAAAGTGAACTTCACCTCTGGGGCACCATAAGCATATACAGATGCCTTTTCGTCCCAACGGCGCAAATCATACAAACGAAGTCCTTCCTGGAACAATTCGCGAGCACGCTCATCCTTCAAGAAAGCAAGAACCTCATCTTTTGTTGTACCCAACTGCTCAGCAGAAGTAATATCCGCATTACGCTTTGCCACAACTAACAAAGAATTTCTAGCCTCATCAAAATCTGCGGCAGTAGTTCCATGAAGCTTAGCCTCTGCCTTAATGAGATACATTTCTGGCGCATTGATCAAATAGTTTGTCGTTGTTACGGTAGGGAACTTACCACCCTTAAAGACAGGCTTGGTTGGCGTAGAAGAAGCATCCCAAATGAAGATTGAAGTTCTGCAATCATTTGCACCATACATCTTCTGAAGCTTAGGACTTGGGCTAAAGCTGTAAGTTGACCACAATGTACCGCAAGATTGTGCTGACCAGTTATGCTTATCATCAATAGACAAATAGAACAAGCTCTCCGTATTGACACCTGTAGAAGAATACAATGCCTTGTACTCATCTGCCGTTGTTGCTATAGCAGACACATCTGCATCATCAAGAGCTTGCTGAGCATAAGACGCAGCGTCAGACCAATTCTCCATATAGAGATAAACACGAGCCAACAATCCTTCTGCTGCAGCCTTGGTAAAGTAAACTTTCTTGCCTCTATCTGCACCAGCCTTATCAAAATGCTCAATCGCATTTTTCAAATCGGCGACAATAGACGTGTATGTTTCACCTACCGTAGAGCGAGATACCTGCTCGAAAGCCTTTATTGGCTCCTCTGAAATTACAATACCTGGTTGATCAGAAAAATCCTGACCATTTACCTTGATTTGATGACCATAGATATTGACTAAAGCAAGTTTAGCATAAGCACGAAGAGCATAAGCCTCTGCCAAAGCAACATCCAATGTCTGCTTATCTTCCTCTGTAGAAGTCTCATACAATTTCTTGCCTGCATTAATTGCTCTCGCTGAATTATCAATTACTTTGTAACCATAATTCCAAATATAAAGCAAATAGCTTTCCTCATCTGTCATCGTATAAGAATAGATGGCATCCATATGACTTGTAGAACCATTCCAATATGACAAGTCTGTAGGAATATCACCAATCATCGTTGCAAAGTCTCCTGCAAAATAATAGTGATAAAACCAATCGTACTCACCATTTACGGCATTACTTACAGAAGATGCATCTGTCAAACCATTGTCCACATCTACACCAGAATAGTTCTTGGTGTCCAAAAAGTCATCTCCACAACTTGTCAAACAAGTTCCTGTTACTGACAAAAACAGTAAACCTAATATATGTTTCTTCATATTATTCCTTAATTTGAATCTTTTTAGAAAGTAATCTGAATACCACCAACAAATGTAGTCACACCTGGATACTGCCATGCGATAACGCCATTATCGTATGTATCAGGTGTATATCCAGTAAAATCACTTGCCGTAAAGGTATATAAGTTATCAGCAGATATGTAAACACGTACCTTCTGCATCAAAGCTTTCTTTGTCAAAGATGATGGCAAAGTATAGCCCAATGTAACATTACTCAATCGCAAGTAGCTTCCGTTCATGAGGAAACGGGAAGAAGTCGCTGTTGAATTATCTGGATCATTGTAAACATAGCGTGGATATTTCGCATTAGGATTATCCTCTGTCCATGAGTTAAGAGCCATATCTTTGAGCGGTGTCATCTCACGCATACCCCAACCAGTGAAAGCTGCACCATAATCATAAACCTTGGCACCCAAGCGATAATTGAAACTTACACTTGCATCAAGTCCTTTCCAATTTACAGAAGAACCAAATCCACCGAATACCTTTGGATCAGCAGAGCCCAAATGACGCTTTGCAGCCTCCCTATAATTGCTTGTTGTCTCATCACCAGTTTCATTCTTATACCATAGAGGCTTACCATTGGTTTTATCCACACCTGCATATTCTCTCATATAGAACTCATTGTATGGATAGCCCACTTCGTTGATTGTCAATGTATTGACGATAGGTTCACCACTAGACAACTTAACCACACGGTTTTGGTTCCAAGTCATATTAGCATAAGCATTCCAATCCAAGTCCTTACTATGCATGATAGTAGCCTTCAAATCAACTTCGATACCTTGGTTACGAATCTTACCAATGTTCTTATAAGTGCTAGCCAAACCAGTTGTCATAGACAAAGGCATTTTCATCAAGGCATCAGATGTAGTCTCATTATAGTAATCCAAAGACAAATGGATGCGATTAATAAAAGAAAGATCAAAACCAATATCAAACTTCTTAGAAGTCTCCCATGTCAGTTTTGTATTAGAGATTGACTCAGGGGCAATACCTACCACACCATCATAGTTATGACCTGCCATATAATAACCACGAGCAGCATACCAATCAATGTCTTGGTTACCTACAGTACCATAAGATGCACGAAGTGTGGCATTGGTGATAATAGGATTATCCTTCAAGAACGTCTCTGAAGAAAGACGCCACTTGGCACCAACAGACCAGAAATTGCCCCAAAGGTTATCTGTTCCAAACACAGAAGAACCATCTCGGCGGAAAGATGCAGATGCATAGTACTTATCAAGATATGAGTAATGTGCATCAGCAAAATAAGAAGCCAATCTTGCCTCTCTCTGTTCATATTCAGGATCTTCCCACTTACCTGCTGTAGAAAGTTTGTTCATTCCCAAAGAAGCGAATGGGAAATCATAACCTGTATAATGATCTGAATAGTAAGACTTCTTCTGCATCTCCTGACCCAACATCACAGATACATTATGCATATCGTTAAACGTTTTATTCCATCCCAAGACATTGTTCCAAGTGATGGTAGTAGAACGCGAATTGAACTGATCACCATAACCATTGTAATCTCCCATTCCTTGTGGGTCGTAAATAGCTGACATATATTCATACTCACGATAGTTCATGATATTTACACCTAAGTTCGTACGGAAATAAATACCATTCCAAATATCAACTTGTACGTATGGATTTAAGTTCAATGTCTCATTACGACTTTCATATACATTACCCAACTTATCTGCAAGAGCAAGAGGGTTATATAAGCCATAAGTATAACCATAGTACTTGCCTTCCTCATCATGAGTTGGATAGAATGGTTGCATCATAGAAATCGCAGCGGTCATAGTATTACTCATTGCACCTGCAGTTGACTGACTTGAACCATTCTTAATAGAGAAGGCATAGTTAGCATTAGCACCTACAGCAAAGCGACCGAACTTGCTCTCCACATTGACACGACCAGAATATCTCTTAAAGTCAGAAGCAATTACCAAACCCTTTGTATCGAGATAACCAGCACTGATATAGAAACCTGTTTTGCCAGTTTTACCCTGAGCACTGATGTTATAGTCTTGGTAATAACCATGGCGAGTAACCTCATCTATCCAATTGGTAGATCTCTTACCATCCCACTCATAATTTTCTGTCAAGAAAGCTTTTGCATCAGCAATATTGCTGTATTGTCCTGCAGCAACACGACCTTGTGCATACAAATTCATAGTCTGCTCTGCATTGGCATAGTCCATATTGTTATTTGCCATAGAAGTGAAGCCTTGCTTAATATCAACATTGATATTCAACTTGCCCTCAGTACCCTTCTTGGTGGTAATGACAATCACACCATTAGCTGCACGAGCACCATAAATAGCAGTTGCGGCAGCATCCTTCAATACAGTAACTGTCTCAATATCCTCTGGGTTTACTGAAGCCATAGGATCCAGGTAGTTACCTTCACCAGAATACGCACCCTCTTTATCAGAATTCATTGGCATACCATCAATCACATACAATGGCTGAGTACCTGAACTGATAGAAGAACGTCCACGTACATAGATAGAACCCCATGTACCAGGCTGACCTGTAGAGTTGTTCATCTGAATACCAGACACATTACCCTCAAGTGCCTTCACAAAGTTGGCATCACTCTTCTTTTCAATCTGTGAGCCATTCAGCAAAGATGCAGCACCTGTGAATGATGCCTTCTTTTGGACACCATAACCTGTAACGACTACTTCATCAAGTGATTTGTTGTCAGAAGTCAAAACAACCTGCATCTTTGCACTTGCTTTGACAGTTTTTGGCTGCATACCGATGTAGGAAATCTCCAACTTGGCATCGGCAGGAGCATTTAATACGAAGTTACCATCAATGTCGGTAACAGTACCGGTATTTGTACCTACTATCTTGATAGACGCACCTACTACAGGCTCGCCATCTTCAGAAGAGGTTACCTTACCAGTAACGGAAGTTTGGGCAAAGGCCATCCCACAACTGAGAATTACCCCCCCCAGAATCATAGCAATTCTTTTTACCATAATCTCTCTCTTTAATTAGATAAAATTTATAAATTTACTTTAATCGGCTGCAAAATTATGATATTTTACGCATATTTGCAAATATTTTGAAAGAAAAATGCAACATTTACTCATAAAAAGCCATTTTATGCCGCTTTTTACCTTACAAATCAACAAAATGAACACCTGATGCCCTTCTGAACGAAAAAAATAACATGGACAAATAGAATTTGTCTCGCAAATTTGTCCGACCTATCATAACATCCTTATATAAAGGTAGTTACATTCACAAAGACAAAAGTCGAGGACAAATTCAATTTGTCCGTGTTTATTTTTGCCAACTCATAGCTTCTGCCATCCCAAAACGATGAGTTGCGGGATGAGAAACTACGAGTTCCAAGTGTTGAAAGTACATATAAAAAGTGTTTGAGAGAAGAA
>FR893252.1:0-10790 GCA_000436035.1 Prevotella sp. CAG:732
TAAAAAATGCTTATTAGGGCGTTTCTGCGAGGTAATGATTTGAAAGCGTTTCTATTTCATCAATCTGCGTTTTTTGCATTTCCTCGTCTATGCCACTAAAAGCAAACGGCTGCCACAACCACTTGAAACTCAAAATAAAAGCATCATTCTGCTATTTTTTGCTTTTTTAGGCGTTATTTTCTGGAAAAAGAGAATAAATTTGTTTAAAACCTATTGCTGTTTCAAAGAAAAGCAGTACTTTTGCATAAAGATATAAAAACAAGAGATTATGAAACTGAAAGCATATCATTCCTTCATCATCTTCGCCGTGCTTGTGATGTCAGCGATTTTCTCCAGTGTGAGCAGTTATCGCAAGGCGCAATATGCCATTGTCAAGGATATGAACCAAGCTTTGGCGCAAACTATCGAGGAGCGACAAGACCAATGGATCACACCAGATACCATTCAGAGTTACCGCTCCCACCTCAGCATCGACATGCTCAAAAGCACAAGCATCCTCTGCTATGCCATAGGAAAGCCGGCAGAACTATGCAGCAAGGAAATGCAACTGGATAAACATACCATACAAGGCTATGCCAACTGCTCTATGGCTGATATTTTCGGAATGAGCAACCAGCGCACATCATTCATACTGATGCTGATGGCAATGATATGGGCAGCATGGGCTATGCTATATCATCGCAAAGATTATCAGAACGAAGAGTACAATCCTCTCTCTTTCGGAAGCCTCTCCTATTCATCTGAAGACGACAGCTTCTACAATGCAGATACGCAGCAAGCCATCCACTTCACTCCGATGCAACATCAACTGATGCAGATGTTCTTGGAGAAACATCAGTTGACCAAGCAAGAGATATGTGATGCACTTTGGCCTAAGAAGCCAGATGCCAGCGAAACGCTCTATACTTTGATTCGCCGCATCAAGCCTATCATCGAAAGCTATAGCAATCTCTGTATTGAATCTGAAAGAGGAAAGGCGTATCGTCTGACTCAAAGATAAGACTTACATAACTATCACATTTTCAACTACTATTTCCATCTATCAGATGGATTCCGATGATATTGTCAGCCAAATGTCAGCTAGATATTTGGCTGATTCAATTCCTTCTTTCTATCTTTGCAAACAAATTGGTCACAGCATAATCTTCATACGGCTATGCTTTGACCAGGAAGATTAATGCTAAAAGATATGAAGAAGTTTTTTATATTTTCAGCCCTACTGATTATTGTGTGCAATATTTATTATCATCTCACCTACAAGGGAGACATCCGCACACCCTATTATGAGTTTAAGACTCGTATCGGAACGGCTCCCTTGAAGACTTATCGTGACACTGACTTCGGCTACACCATCTCATACCCTTGCATGTTCCAGCAGGAAGACAAGCAAGGGGAAGAATACTTGGGGCATGCCCGCTTCGTGTATTCAGATAGTGCCAACATCATCTTAGAGAGCTATGTCACCCCCAACTATAGCTCAAATCTTCAAGCCTGCGCCGATTCGCTCGCCCAAAAGCTACACTCTACTCCTACGATGCTGACCAAAAAGCAAGACTCCGCCTTCCTCCTCTCAGGCCCCGTATATGAAAACGATGTCCGAGTGGATGGATACAGCCACCATGACAAGTTCATCAAGAGCGGCAAAATACTCTTTGTCTATTCCCTCACCTATCCCGATTCCTACAAGCCCGCCATGCCTCGCCTCTTCCACTTGATAGAGAATTGGAAAGTATTGGGGGCTAATTAAATCCTTTTAAGAAACAAGCTGATTCTTCATTTTATGTCAACAAATTACTCAATTCCATCTTACAAATTACTCAATTCTTGCTGCGCTATTAAACAATAGCGCGACACAAGATTTCGGTAAAATGACATATTTTCAAGAACAAGATTTTGGTAAAACGGCATAAATCGCACAAATAAATTTTGGTAAAACGACATATTTTCAAGAAAAAGATTTTGGTAAAACAAAATTATTATGTATATTTGCGCCCATAAAACACTGAAAATATGGAGAATAGAGTATTTAAAAGAAAAATATACAACCAAATGGTTGAATGGAAGAGAAATTCCAAGGGTAGCACAGCTCTCCTTGTAGAGGGTGCTCGCCGTATAGGAAAATCAACTATCGTTGAGGAATTTGCAAAAAATGAATACCAATCATATATTCTGATAGACTTCAATGAGGCATCTAAAGAAGTAAAAGCTCTATTTGATGATCTCATGAACATGGATTTCATTTTTCTCTTTCTTCAGAATGCCTACAACACGGCTTTGCATGAACGCAAATCCGTTATCATCTTCGATGAAGTGCAACAGTGTCCAAAAGCTCGCCAAGCCATCAAATATCTGGTAAAAGATGGACGATACGACTACATTGAGACAGGTTCACTTATTAGCATACATAAGAGCACAAAAGACATTAGTATCCCAAGCGAAGAGCATCGCATCGAAATGTTTCCAATGGACTATGAGGAGTTCCGATGGGCAATGGGAGACAATGCGAGCATCCCTCTGCTACGACAAGTTTTCGACAAGAAGATGTCATTAGGCGAAGGAGTAAATCGATTAAAAATGCGAGAACTCCGCCTATATATGTTGGTTGGCGGAATGCCCCAAGCTGTCAATGCCTATATCAACACCAACAATCTACAGCAAGTTGATACAATCAAACGACAGATATTGCAGCTTTATGCGGATGACTTCAGAAAGATAGACCCATCAGGCAAGATTTCTAAACTGTTTATGTCTATTCCTGCCCAACTGAGCAAGAATCAGCTTCGCTACCAGCCTTCTTCAGCAGTAGGCAGATTGTCTGCAGAAAAAATAGACGAACTGATACTCAACTTGGAAGATAGTAAAACCATCAATATCGCATACCACACAGATGATCCAAATGTTGGAATGCCATTAACAACCAATATCAATAAATACAAATTGTACGTCGGTGACACAGGGCTATTTGTGACCTTGGCGTTCTGGGACAAGGATTACACAGAGAACATCATCTACCAGAAGCTTTTGGGCGATAAGTTGTCCACAAACATGGGGTATGTATTTGAGAACTTGGTAGCCCAAATGCTAAGAGCATCTGGCAATCGCCTCTTTTACTATACTTTCCCAAAGGATGCCACCCACTCTTACGAGATAGACTTTTTATTGTCTAGGGGCAATAAGCTATGCCCTATAGAGGTAAAGTCATCTGGGTATAAGACTCATGCTTCCCTAGATGCTTTCTGCCAAAAATTCTCAGATAGAGCCATCCACCCATATCTGATTTATACGAAAGACTTACAGAAAGACGGCCAAACACTTTTGCTACCAATCTACATGACACCTTTTCTATAATATCAGGGCAGCCATAAGGGTATCTTGCACGACCAACTTTCTTTCCAACTCTACGTATCAGACTTGTTTAGCACCAATGACGACGCAAGTATAAGGGAACTGGTGCCGGACAAGGACAGAAGAATAGAATGTAGAAATGACCTTAGCAAGGGATAAGTTTAATTTTCTTGAAAATATCAGACACTTCGGGTTGATTTCCGAAGAAAAGCTGTACTTTTGCAGTCGTATAACAAACAAAACTGACGTTATGTCTTACAGAAAGACAAAACGCCACATAAAAAATACAGCTATGAAAAAAGAAGAAAGAGATTCTTTCAAGAATGTTTTCGAGAATATGGAGAAGAGAGCCACCCAGTTGCCCTCAGAGTGTACCACAATCATCGTGGGGGAAGAGCAGAGTGCAGATGGTGCCAAGTACCTTTGCCGCTCCAGCGACTTCGATGCACTGATGGCTATCAACATCGAGGTGCATGAGGACACGAAGTTTGGACCAGAGGAATTTGTTGCCAAGGACAGCAAGTTCCGTTGCCCATTGCCAAAGGAGGCCTTGGGATATACGGGGCTGCCAGATTATCAGTTCCCTGGCGAATGGGGAAGCGCTGGATTCAATACAGCCGGTGTGGGGATGAGTTCCACCGAGACCATCTTCTCTTCTGAGAAAGCCCTCGCCTTCGACCCATACGTAGAGAACGGACTTGCTGAGAATTGCACCTACAACATCGTGTTGCCTTACGTTCGTTCGGCTCGTGAAGGTGCAGCCAGACTAGGCAAACTCATCGAACAATATGGTTCGGCAGAGGGATTCGGCATCGGATTCATCGACGACAAGGAGATATGGTATTTGGAGAATGCCTGCGGACATAAATGGTTGGCTTGCCGTATGCCAAAGGACCAGTATTTCGTAACGGGCAACCAGAGCCGTTTCCGTGACTACGACCCAGAGGACCAGGAGAACTTCATGGCTGCTCCCGACTTGATAGAGTTTGCCGAGAAGAATGGTCTTTACGACCCAAACAATGCCGAGGCTGAGAAAGACAAGCATGGCAAGGCGAAGTTTGATTTCCACGAGGCATACTCTCGTGATGAGAAACTCGATACCACTTACAATTATCCACGAGTATGGGGATTGCAACAGATGTTCTCGCCAGCCATCCAAAACGACGTGACCAAGAACACCTTCCCTGTATTCGCCAAGGCAGCGCATCAGATTTCGCTCACCGACCTCCGCACCGCCTTCCGCTTCCATTACGACAATACCGACCACGACCCATATCTGCATGAAAATGGCAAGGAGCCTTATCGCCCAGTTTCCATCTTCCGCACCACGCAGACCCACATCATCCAGGTAAGAGAGGGATTGCCTCATGCCATCGGACACATCACTTACGTGGCAATGGGCATGGGCGACCTCAGCGTCTTCCTCCCACTCTATCAAGGTGCCAAGACCTTCCCTGAACTTTACACCCATGTGGCAAATGGCAGATGCAAGGACGACAGTGCCTACTGGCGTTTCCGCAAGGTGATGACGCTCGGCATGACCGACTACAACGCCTTCGCCCCTATCATCAAGGATGCTTACGCCAAGTTGGAGGCAGAGAACGACCAGCGCCAGAAGGAGATGGAAGCAGAGTATCTGAAGCTTTACAAGGAGAGTCCGATGAAGGCACAAGACCTCTTGCAGCAGTTCTCCGACGACATTCTCAACCATGCCATCGAGGTGGCAGACGGACTGGTAGAAGAACTTTTCACCCGCCTCACTGCCAAGATTCAGAAGGAATATCTCTTCCACGGCGCATAATTGGCACACAACTCCTTGACCTACATCAATGCCTGTCATAGCGTTGCTTGACTTGTGTCAAAAAATAGCTTTCTTTCATCATTTTGTCACGACTTTGTGACAGAGATTCAAAAAATAGGCATTACCTTTGCAGTCGAAAAAGGTAAGATTGTAATAAGGATAATGTTTAACCGGAGTCCTCAAATGGAGGCTCCACAAAAGAAAGAAAGGAAACAAATTATGATGTTAACAGTTATGATTTTCGCAGTAGTAGCAGTTATGCTCGCAGAAGCTGTGAATGTAAACAACAAGATTGAGATGGGTAAGTAATCCCACTCAGATTGGTAAAAAGATCTGGGCGTCAGCCCATAGTATTAATGTATTAAAAAAGAAAGGATAACGATTATGAAAACAATGTTCAAAAACGCAAAGAAGGCTATAAAGGCCTTGGTTGCCAACTATATGAACGCCATGGAGATGTATGGCGAGGCTTTGAACAGAAGTCGTGGTTGCGGTTGCTACGCATAAGCAAGTAATTACGTTTACAATAATAAAAAGCGTGTAGGTCTAGATGGCTTGCACGCTTTTTTATATTTCTCCCCCAGGACATCATCTACTATACCGCCCTATCCCCTTCTGCCATAGTCAACTCATCCAAGAGTCCTTGGCAAGCATCCTCCAAAAGAGTGATAACTAACTCAAAGTCACTATAGTCGCCATAATATGGGTCAGGAACCGTGGTGTATTCACGATGTGAAGTCAAGAAGTCTGCCATACGCACTACCTTGTCTTTATCCGCCTGTGAGGAAGCCATGGAGGTAATGGCACGATAGTTTTCGTTGTCCATCACCACGATGGTATCGAATCTCTTGAAGTCGGAACGTTGGAACTGTCTAGCATGACTATCAAAACGATATCCATGCTCTGCCCCACACTTTCTCATACGGCTATCGGGCAACTGTCCCACGTGCCAGCTTCCGATACCAGCCGAATCGATTTCAAACTCATCGCTCAATCCAGCCTTCTCCACGAGCGACTTCATGATGCCTTCGGCTGCCGGAGAGCGACAGATATTGCCGAGGCAAATAAATAATACTGTATGTTTACCTTGTTTCATCATTCTTTTCTATTTTTAGCAGATTATTACCGCCGTTAATTGGTTTGCAAAATTAAGAAATATTCCTTTAATTACAAAACTTTAGGAAAGAAAAATACAAAACAAAGAAAAGCATGGACAGCCATCACGGCTACCCATGCCCCATTCAAATATGATCTATTCTTAAAAAAGCTAACCTAGTTGCAAGATACACCTTTTATATAATATATAGACATACCTTGCAACCGATTTTTCTACTTCAATTTCTTGTAACCATAAACGGCACGATTGCCCAACTGCTCCTCGATGCGGATGAGCTGGTTGTACTTCGCCATACGATCGGTACGACTCATACTACCCGTCTTGATCTGACCAGAATTGGTAGCCACGGCAATATCTGCGATAGTAGTGTCCTCTGTCTCGCCAGAACGGTGAGAAGTAACTGTGGTATAACCATGACGATGTGCCATCTCGATAGCATCCAAGGTTTCGGTGAGCGAACCTATCTGATTGACCTTGATCAGGATAGAGTTGGCAGCACCCATCTTGATACCCTTCTCCAAGAACTTGACATTGGTAACGAAGAGGTCGTCACCCACCAACTGGCAACGGTCACCGATGGCAGCGGTCAACTTCACCCAGTTGTCCCAGTCGTTCTCATCCAAACCATCCTCGATAGAATCAATAGGATATTTAGTTATCAATTCTTCCAAGAACTTGATTTGCTCCTCGGCAGTGAGTTTCTTACCATTAGGATCCTTCTTCTTGCCATCCTTCAACTGGCGATAATCATAGTACCACTCACCATTCTCCTGTACGGCAAACTCGCTCGCAGCACAGTCCATGGCAATCTTCACGTCCTTGCCTGGCTCATAGCCTGCGTTCTTGATAGCCTGGCAGATGCTCTCTAAAGCATCCTCTATACCATTGAGCGCAGGAGCGAAACCGCCCTCATCACCTACAGCAGTAGAAAGCCCACGGCTCTTCAAGAGTTTAGCCAAAGCGTGGAACACCTCAGCACCCATGCGGATAGCCTCTTTCTCAGAAGGAGCACCCACAGGACGAATCATAAACTCCTGGAATGCGATAGGCGCATCAGAGTGAGCACCACCATTGATGATGTTCATCATAGGAACAGGCAATGTATAGGTGTTGCAACCACCAATATAGCGATAGAGAGGTATCTGGAGATACTCCGCAGCCGCATGAGCCACAGCCAAGGAAACACCGAGGATGGCATTGGCACCGAGGTTAGACTTAGTCTTGGTGCCATCGAGTTCCAACATCTTGTAGTCGATGTCACGCTGCTCCAACGCAGACATACCGATGAGGGCAGGAGCTATCACCTTGTTGACGTTCTCCACTGCCTTGAGCACGCCCTTGCCAAGATAGCGATTCTTGTCGCCATCACGGAGTTCGAGGGCCTCGTTCTCACCAGTTGAAGCACCAGAAGGAACAGAAGCACGGCCTACGACGCCCGACTCCAATGTGATTTCAACCTCTACTGTTGGATTGCCACGTGAATCCAAGATTTCTCTTGCATGTACTTTTTCGATAATCATAATCTTAATACTTTAAATTGTTACATTTATTCTTGCAGAGCTTGCCCTGACACGAACAAACCCTCTACCTTTCGGCTGCAAAGTTACAGATTTTATTGTAATTATCCAAATGAAACGTATCGCCAATAATCGGTATTTTAGCGAAGTGTCCAAATACCGACTTTTAAGTATTAAAGCGTGCGATTCTTTCCGTCCGACCATTTTCTCTTCCTTTTTCCTTTGCTAATTCAAATAATAATCGTATTTTTGCAGAGATTTAAAGCATTAGCATAATAGAATGCACCTCAAAAGGTTGTAATAAAAAAACAACCAAAATGGTTGTTTTTCGGAAATCAACCCAAAATGGTTGATTTTTCACATATTTAATATAAATAATGAAGATAAAAAACATAATTTTTGGAGCCTTGGTTGTGCTCCTAGTCGTAGCTTGCCAAGGTGGCAAGACGGCAAGTGGCGAGGGGGGCGATACCCTCCAGATGAAATACGCAGAGTTGCTCACCATCGTGAAGCATAACGATGGTGCCTATACGGAGGCAATCATCGAAAACCCTTGGAAAAAGGGAACGACATTGCACAAGTACATCCTTGTACCGAAAGGCAAGGAGGGCGACGAGACCGTGGCAAGGCTCAAGGATGACATCCGAGAGAATGCGACTTTGCAAATGGGTAGCCACTGCGACATCGTGCGCACTCCTTTGGAGAGCAACGTGGTGTTCACGGCTCCTCATTGCCAACTGATGTATGAACTGGGATGCAAGAACGCCATCACTGGTGTTTGCGACAAAGACTACATCAATATTCCTGACATCAAGGAGAGGGTGAAGCTATCAGATGGCAAGGCTTCTACTTCTGATACGGATAAAGTCATCATCGATTGCGGCTCAAGTATGCAACCCGACATAGAACGAATCATCGCCTTGAAGCCAGAAGGGTTGTTCATCTCTCCTTTCGAGAACAGTGGCGGATATGGCAAGCTCGACAAACTCCACATCCCTATCATCGAGACTGCAGACTATATGGAAACCTCCCCTCTCGGCAGAGCGGAATGGATGAAATTCTATGGATTATTGTTTAAGAGTGAAGAACGAAGCGACTCTCTCTTCTCTTCAATAGAAAAGGAGTACTTGGCTCTGAAGGCTGAGGCTGCGAAGTTGCCACAAGGTCTCTCCATTCTTACCGAACGAAAGATGGGGAGCGTATGGTATGTACCTGGCGGCAAGAGTACGATGGGAATCCTATTGAAGGATGCCAACGCCAAATATATCTTTGCCGATGACACTCACAGTGGTAGCCTTGCTTACGGTCCGGAACGCATTCTCAGCAAAGGAACACAAATTGACGTATGGGCATTCAAATATTTCGGCGGCAAGGCTTTAAGCAAATCAGACTTACTCGCTGAATATGAAGGATATAAGGCTTTGAAGACTTTCAATCAGAACAGCATTTATCAGGTAGATACTAGCACACAACCTTATTTCGAGTTGACCAGTTTCCATCCTGAGATTTTGCTCCGAGAGTTCATCATCTTGGCGCATCCCAAGGCTACTCAATTCGGAAAACTCCGATTCTACCAACATTTGTTTTAGGTACGGTTTTTTATCAATCTTGACTCAAGCAACTCAGCTATTATGAATAAGGCAACGATATATTCTTTGGCGCTCCTTGTGGCGATAGCGTTTCTCTTCTTCGCCAACTTGGCATGGGGAAGCGTCAATATTCCGTTCAAGGAGGTGTTAGGCATTCTTACATCTTCGGGCACAGAAGTGTCACATGCATTGATGGGAACAGATGGGACCTTAGAATCTGTCAACCGATATATTATCTTGGAGTCTCGCCTGCCACAAGCCATCACCGCCCTACTCGCTGGCGCCGCCCTTGCCACAAGCGGTTTGCTCTTGCAGACTGCCTTTCGCAACCCCTTGGCTGGCCCTGATGTCTTCGGTATCAGCAGTGGCGCGGGACTCGCCGTAGCCATCGTGATGCTTTCCCTTGGTGGCAACATCACGATGGGCGACTATACCATTGGCGGTTTCCTCGCCATCCTTATCTCAGCCTTTGCTGGAGCCATGGTGGTGATGGGCATCATCACACTCTTCTCCACGATGGTACGCAACCAGGTGGTACTCCTCATCATCGGAATCATGGTGGGATACCTCGCCAGCAGTGCCATCTCGCTCTTGAATTTCTTCAGTACGCCAGAGGGCGTGAAGTCGTATATGGTATGGGGAATGGGAAGTTTTGGCAATGTGTCGATGAACGAGGTGGGATATTTCACCCTCATCGCCATCATCGGCTTGTTCGCCTCGTTGCTTCTCATCAAGCCGCTGAATGCCATGCTCTTGGGCGAACAATATGCAGAGAACTTAGGTTTCAACGTCCATCGTCTGCGCATCGCCTTGCTAATCATTACTGGATTGCTCACGGCAGTGGTCACCGCCTTCTGTGGTCCCATCGCCTTCATCGGACTAGCCACTCCTCACATCGTCCGTCTCTTGATTGGCACCGACAACCACCGTCAAGTACTCCCACTCACAATGCTGATGGGTTCCACCATCGCCCTACTCTGCAATGCTCTCTGCACATTGCCTGCAGATGGCGGTTTGATTCCCCTCAATGCCGTCACCCCCCTCTTCGGTGCTCCCGTCATCATCTATGTCTTATTGAAGAAGCGATAATTACAGTACTTTTTGCGTTAAATATTCTTTTTCTTGCTTGATATTCAGAATAATTCGCTATTTTTGCAATATCAATTCAAAAAGAAGCATTTATGGCATTGAAATTATATCCTGTAGGAATCCAGACGTTTGAGGAGATCAGAAAGCGTGACCTCCTCTATGTTGATAAGACGGAATACATCTACCGAATGACACATTCTGGTGGAAAATATTTCTTCTTAGGACGACCACGCCGCTTTGGCAAGTCGCTTTTGGTATCAACTCTTGAAAGCTATTTCTCAGGAAAGAAGGAGTTGTTTGAGGGGCTTGCCATCGAAAAGTTGGAGCAGGAA
>FR893252.1:10810-18983 GCA_000436035.1 Prevotella sp. CAG:732
GGAGCAGGAATGGACGGAATATCCTGTTCTGCATTTCAGCATGGCTAGTGGCAAGCACATGGAGAAAGAGCAACTGCAAGAATACCTTCTTTTCATTTTAGAAAAAAACGAACGCACTTTTGGTATTGAGGCTAGCAGTAAAGCTCCTAACATCAGATTTTCCAATCTTATAGAAACTGCCTATCGTAAGACTGGCAAACAGGTCGTTGTGCTCATCGACGAGTATGATGCCCCTATGCTTGATGTGGTACACGAAGAGGAATCGCTAGATGTTCTTCGCAATATCATGCGCAACTTCTATAGCCCGTTAAAAGATTCCGAGCCAATGCTCCGCTTTGTCTTCTTGACTGGTATCACTAAGTTCTCGCAAGTAAGCATCTTCAGTGAATTGAACAACATCAAGAATATTTCGATGGATGACGAATATGCTGGCATCTGTGGAATCACCAAGGAGGAATTGCTCACTCAGATGTCGGAGGACATTGACGCATTGGCTGAGGGACAAGGATTGTCTAGGGAAGAAACGATTGCTAAACTTAAGGAAAACTATGATGGTTATCATTTTTCGCCATCATCTCCCGATGTCTTCAATCCATTCAGTTTGCTGAATTGTTTTGAAGACAAGAATTTCGGTGCATACTGGTTTGCATCAGGCACACCAACTTATCTCATCAATATGCTTCGCAAGTTCTCTGTCTTGCCTACCAAGTTAGGAAAGACGCTGGCACGCGCTTCCGCTTTCGATGCACCTACGGAGAACCTAAAGACGATCACCCCATTGCTCTACCAGAGCGGTTACATCACCATCAAGGGCTATGACAAGATGAGTCAACTCTTTACGCTCGACTTACCCAACAAGGAAATCAAGGTGGGCTTGTTTGAGAGTCTTCTGCCTAATTATCTAGAGGGAATGTATGCCGAGGAGGGAGATGTCGCCATTGCCCAAATGTCGGTGTTGATACGTCAGGGCGACATGGATGGAGCCTTGCGTTTGCTACAGGAGTTCTTGGGTACGGTGCCTTATTGCAACAATACCAATTACGAGGGACATTACCAACAAGAACTTTTCATCATCTTCACCCTCTTGACCCACTTTGTGGTAGATGTCGAGGTACATACCCCGAATGGCAGAGTAGATGTTGTGATGGAAACGGAAGACACACTCTACCTTATCGAGTTGAAGCTCAACCAGAGTGCCCAGGCAGCTATACAGCAAATCAACTTGAAGCAATACGACCAGCGTTTCGCCAGATGTGGCAAGCCCATCGTAAAGGTGGGTGTCAATTTCGATGCCAAGAAAGGCAATATTGAGGATTGGGTGATAGCATAATTATCAAAGTACAGATATTGTTCTTATTCATTGCTCCTTTTTGAATTGATATTGCAAAATCAACTACTATAGTACGCTTGCCAAGAACTGCTGTAATCGTTCAGACTTCGGATGCCCGAAAACATCTTCCGGCTTTCCTTCTTCCGTGATATTACCCTCACTGAAGAAAAGCACACGATTGGCAACCTCACGAGCAAAAGCCATCTCATGCGTCACCACCATCATCGTCATACCCTCGGCAGCCACATCTTTCATTAAATTTAGCACCTCACCCACCATCTCAGGGTCAAGAGCAGAAGTTGGTTCGTCGAAAAGCAAGACCTCTGGCGACATCGCCAAGGCACGGGCTATGGCAACACGCTGTTTCTGTCCACCCGAAAGACTATCAGGATAACTATCAGCCTTGTCTGCCAGTCCGATTCTCTCCAAGAGTTCATCAGCCTTAGCCGAAGCCTCAGCATTTGTCATCTTGCCCAATTCCACAGGAGCCAACATGATGTTGCGCTTGATGGTCATATTGGGAAAGAGATTGAACTGCTGGAACACCATGCCCACACGCTGTCGCATCTCATTGATGTTCACCTCCTTCGAAGTGATGTCGATGCCATCGAGCAACACCTGCCCATCGGTTGGTTGTTCGAGCAAGTTGAGCGAGCGTAAGAAGGTACTTTTACCACATCCCGAAGGACCGATGATGGCGATTACCTCACCACGGCTCACGGTAGTATTGATGCCACGCAGCACCTCATTGGCTCCAAATCGTTTGTGGAGGTTTTTCACCTCTATGATAATGTCTTTATTCATTGTTTCTCATTCTTTCTTAGTTTCTTTTCCAATCTCCTCACTCCCATTGACAAAGCCACCACGATGGCAAGATAGATCAGTGCCACCACGCCAAGAGGCATCATCGCATCGTAGGTGATGCTTCGGATGATGTCGGACCCTTTGGTCAAATCGACAAGACCGATATAGCCACTGATGGAAGTTTCCTTCAAGAGCGTAATCAACTCGTTGCCCATCGCAGGAAGCACATTCTTGAATGCCTGTGGAAGTATCACCAATCGCATGGTCTGACTATAGGAAAGACCGAGGCTTCTTCCAGCCTCCATCTGTCCTTTATCTACCGACATAATACCCGAACGAATCACTTCTGAGATATACGCCGCACTATTGAGACCGAAAGCGATGATTGCTACAAATATCTTATCGACATTGGCAGAGGCGAACACCACATAATAGATGATCAAGAGCTGCACCATCGTAGGAGTGCCACGGATAATGGTGAGATAGAATTGGCAGAGGAAGTTGAGGATGCGATGGTTGCCATTACGGTCGTGTGTAGCACGGATGATGGCTATCAGCGTACCGAGCATCAAGGAGAGCAAGATGGCAAAGAACGTGATGATAAGTGTATTGCCCAATCCCTTCAAGAGATACTGATAACGATTGCCCGTCACGAAGCAAGTCTCAAACTGTTCTGCAAGAGATTGTTTGGCAGGAGCAATGCTTCCACCATTCACGATAACTACTTGACGTACATCGGTATATGAATCCGTGAAATTGATGTTTTTCTTGCGTTCTGGAGTCACCGTGATACCAGCTATTCCGGCATCAGCCTTGCCCGTTTGCACAGAGGTGATGACGGCATCAAACTCCATATCCACGATTTCACATTTCATATGGAGTACATCGCAGATAGCCCTAGCCACATCAATGTCGATGCCCACAATCTTGCCATTGTCATAATACTCGAATGGTTCGAAGGCGGCATTGGTAGAAAAGCGAAGCGTGGATGGGGATGATGCTGAGCCAACAGAAGAATCTTTTGCCAACTTACTTGTTGCAAGATGACATTCGCCCGATTGATAAGCGACCGCTATGTTTCGGTCGATATGGCGGCGCACTATACTATCGATGACACCACTCTTCCTCAACAGCTCTATCGCCTCATTGATTTTCATCTGCAAATCCTCATTTCCCTTTGCCACACAGATGGCAAGCGAGGAATGACCAAACTCATCAGGCAAAATCTCAAGCGAGGGATTCAGACGCAAGAAAGCCTTGGCAGGCTGTTCATCCTCCACCATACAATCTATCTTACCTTGCGTCAATGCTTGTATGGCATCGGCGCTTTTGGTGAATCGCTCCACCTTCGTCCCATCCCCCTTATCTTCCAAGGATGTTGCGAGGACGTCGCTGGTGGTACCCAACTGCACACCTATCATCGCCCCATGCAAGTCGTTCACATGTTTGACAACCTTCCCTCCATTACTGCTTCCCGAACAAGAGAACTGCAATAGTGACATGAGGGCGAGACATAAAAGGCAGAACGCATTTCTTATTGATTTATTTCTCATATTCTCTTAAGCGCTATGTTTGTATTTCGGGTGTAAAGTTACGAATTATCTTTATATTATACAAAGAATCCCCCAAAGTTTAGGAATACTTAAAGTTTTACCGACGAATTTCCACGCTACAGCACCATCTCCATGCAGAATCATAACCATCCCCCTCGTTTTTGCGTTAAATATTCTTTTTCTTGCTTGATATTCAGAATAATTGGCTATTTTTGCAATATCAATTCAAAAAGAAGTAATGAATAAAAACAATATGATCAATCGACTTTTATCATTCCTTGACGCTTCCCCAGTCAACTTCTGGGCTGTCAAGAACCTCGCAGAGGAACTCACCCGTAAAGGGTATCGACGTATCGACCCAACAGAGGCTTTGGGCGAAGTGAAGTGTGGTGACCGATTCTTCGTCACCAAGAACGACTCCAGCATCTACGCTTTCCAAATCGGAAGCAAACCATTGGCTGAGAGCGGTTTCCACCTCATCTGCGCTCACTGCGACTCCCCTACCTTCCGCATCAAACCGAATGCAGAGATGGACATGGAGGGAGGCATCGTCAAACTCAACACCGAGGTGTACGGCGGACCTATCATGTCAACCTGGTTCGACCGTCCCTTGACCTTGGCGGGTAGAGTCATCGTGAAGAGCGAGGACGTGATGCAACCGCAAACCTTGCTACTCCACATCAAGCGACCTCTCCTGCAAATCAGCAACCTCGCCATCCACTTCAACCGTCAGGTGAACGACGGCGTGAAGTTGAGCCGTCAGAAAGACGTGCTCCCTATCCTCGGCATCATCAACAATGAGCTGGAGAAGGGTAACTTGCTCATGAATGTCATTCTAGAGGAACTCAACAAGAACGCTTCCGAGGAGGCAGCGACATCTGGCAATGCGAGCCATCGCCCACTCACAGCGAGCAACATTCTCGACTTCGACCTCTATCTCGCCGATGCCACCCCAGCTTGTACCTTCGGAGCGCACAACGAGTTCATCTCAAGCGGTCGCCTCGATGACCTCTCCATGTGCTTTGCCGGACTGGAGGCACTATTGGCATCAGAGCCAACGGAAACCACACAGGTGCTCGCCATCTTCGACAATGAAGAGACCGGTTCGCAGACCAAGCAAGGAGCAGGAAGTCCATTCCTCTCTTATATGTTGAAGCGCATCGCCCTCGCCCAGAGCGGAACCGAGGAAGCCTATTACCAAGCAGTGGAGCGTGCCTTCATGGTATCAGCCGACAATGCCCACGCTTGGCATCCGAACTATTCTGAGAAATATGACCCAACCAATCATCCGATGTTGGGAGGTGGACCAGTCATCAAGTTCAATGCCGCACAGAAGTATGCGAGCGATGCCGTTTCTGCCGCCATCTTCGCAGGCATTTGCGAGAAAGCAGGCGTACCTTGCCAGCGTTTCGTCAACCATAGTGATGTGGCAGGCGGAAGCACCCTCGGCAACATCCTCGCCTCTTCCATTCCTTTGAGAGGAGTAGATATGGGCAATGCCATCCTCGCCATGCACAGTTGCCGAGAAACGGGCAGCGTCATCGACCATGAATATTGCGTGAAGGCTTTCAGCCAGTTCTATCAACTGTAGAATAATTAATTTTCTGTTTCAAGCAGAAAGTCTATCAGCTATTAAATAATAAGGTATAGCTTGATGCCAAACAAAACCTCGGGACATTTTTAGAAAAACGTCCCGAGGTTTTTCTAAAAATGTCCCGAGGAAAATAAAAATACGTCCGCACCCATTTTTCCTCATATAGACACAGCTTTTTCCAAAAAAGTTGGAAACGACTGATGATGAGAACAGACAAAAATAGTAATAACCCATTAAAATGAAATGATTATGAAACGTACATTTTTAGCAATAGTAGCAGCTATGATAATCGCAGTATCAGCTAGCGCACAGAGATTGACAGAAGTTACCGCAGAGGCTCGCCTCATCACCGATAAGATGGTATTGGAACTTGGACTGAACAACATTCAGCGCAACAGCATCCTCCAGCTCAACATCAACTATCTGAATGGCATCACCAGTTATCGAGACATCGATGCCGATGGTTGGAAATATCGCAACAAGCAGCTCAAGAAGTTGCTCACCAGCAAGCAGTGGAAGCTATACAAGGATACCTACTACTTCTATCGTCCTATCAGTTGGCGCAACAGTGCTTATGTTCACAACATCTACGCCAAGTATCCGAAGGCAAACTATCGTCCTAATGGTCCTCGACCACAGTACGACAACAGAAATGCCTTCAAGAACGACAAGCGTAACAAGCCTAGTTTCGGCAAAGGAAAGCGAGAGTTCAGCAACAATAGTCCAGAGGCAATCCGTATGCGTCAGGAGATGAGAAGAGGCGCCATGAAGGGAGCGAGATAAAATGATGCTGAAAGACAGATCTGTATAACAAGCAAAACGTGAATATAATGTGTCAGAGGGATGGATTTGCCATATGGTGAGTTCATCCCTCTCTTTGCGAGGTTATCCTCGCAAACAAATACAAATAATTAGCTTAGAAGTTGCATTATTTCAAAAAGTTTTATTACCTTTGCAACCAAGAAAGCATTAGCTTCCTTACAAACAACATAACTGGAGGATAAATTATGAATGTAAATTCCACAACTACCCTAGAGTTAAATGCTCTATATGGTGAAATGACAAGCAATATTACGCAAATCAAAAACATTGATTTGCTTAAAAAGATGAATGAAATGATTAAGAATTTCATTTCGAAAGCTCATACTTCCCACAGCGAAGAATTCGTCCCTCGTCCAAAAGAAGAACTACTAGATGGATTTGACAAAGCATGCAAGGAAGTTAAGCTCTTCCAAGAAGGAAAAACAAAACTTATGTCCTTCGACGATATGATGGGGCAATTGAAAAAAGAAATGTGATATGGAATGCATAATTAGTATTTCTCAAACTTTTCTATTAGATGTAAAACGGCTGAGGAAGAAATACAAGTCTATTATTTCCGACCTAGATAAGTTCAAGGAAGAAATTTCTGCCAATCCCTTTATCGGTTCTGACCTAGGAAAAGGATTAAGAAAGATAAGAATGGGCATAGCTTCCAAAGGCAAAGGAAAGCGAGGCGGCGCTCGTATTATCACTTATAATGTGATAAAGATAGAAAACACCATTCATATTATCCTACTAACGATGTATGACAAATCCGAGCAGGAGAATATATCAGATAGCGAACTACTATATTTAATGGAAGTAAACCATCTAAAATAGTAGTTCTTCAAGATAAATAAATTGTCTAACAATTAAATAAGAACAAAAACAAGAAACAGAAAGTATTTGATAAATAACATATTAGAGTAATTTAATTACGCGTTTACTATTTATTCGGAACATCCTTGAAATTTGGCGATAGATAAGATGTATTACAGAAAAGAATAGGTTCTAAACGCCCATGCTATAGCGTGGGCGGAACTTATCTCTGTAATACGGGCCACGCCAAATGCCTAAGGATGTAGATAAGGGAAGCTCACGCTTCTTTTATACCTCATCCCCAGGCATTTGTTCGTTGATAGGCACGCTGCTCCTCACCATTGAATGAGGAACTTCCTCTGCCCCACTGCCCGTTTTTCTCTGAAATAAGATAGTTCTACGCTCTAACAAACTATAGCTAAAAAATGCCGACACTTAATTGGATTGGTAAAGATAAAGTGGTATCTCATCACAATGAGGTGCCATTCCATGTCTTGGACCATAAATATGGTTATACCGCAGAAAGCGGACAGACCCAAGAAGAAACTCATAGTGGCAACATGATTATCCATGGTGATAACTTGTTGGCACTCAAATCCCTCATGCCTAAGTATGAGGGTAGAATCAAGTGTATCTACATCGACCCTCCTTACAATACTGGTAATGAAAACTGGGTATATAACGACAATGTCAACGATCCACATATCAAGAAATGGTTAGGAGAAGTTGTTGGCAAAGAAGGAGAAGACCTCAGCCGCCATGACAAGTGGCTCTGCATGATGTACCCAAGACTCGTTTTGATGAAGAAACTTTTGAGCGTAGATGGAGCTCTTATTGTAAGTGTTGGATTCCATGAACTAAACTCACTCGTTCTAGCACTCAAAGAAATTTTTGCAACAAAGCAAATAGTTACTATAACGGTGCAAACATCTGGCGGGAAACCATCTGCAGGTTTCAATTATCAACATGAATATTTAGTTTTTGTTGTAAATAAAGATTTTACACCTTTAATCATTGATTTCTGTGGGGGTAATAACCGTTCAGCGTTTGAAGGCATGACACTTAGTACATTCAACAAAGACCAACGTCCAAACCAAACGTACCCTATTTTCGTTGATTCTAAAACAGGAAAATACAAAGGAAACGGCAAATCTCTTTCTGAACTAAGAGAAGAAGGAGCGAATGAAGAAACCATAAGTAATTACGCTTATAACTATTCCATCGCCCCTGCAGGATGCGTTGCCATTTGGCCTATTACAAGCAAAGGGAAAG
>FR893252.1:19013-50097 GCA_000436035.1 Prevotella sp. CAG:732
GAGTGTGTTTGGAGACTTATACCTAAACGAGTAAAAAATGATTACGAGTTGGGATACATAAAAATAACTCCAAATACAAATAAAATAATTGAAAATCAATTCAGTGTGCAATACTTACCAGAAGGTCTCATCAAGAAAATAGAAAAAGGGCATCTTACTGTATATGCACAAGACTACATAAACAAGACTTTAGTTCTTAGCGACAATTCTACAGAAGGAAAGCAAATTCCGACCCTATGGACAGAGAAGAGTTTCTATACGGTCAAGGGGTCTTCACTTCTTAAAGAGATACTTCCTGAATCTGAGAAAAAATTCGATTATCCAAAGCCAATAGCTTTGATAAAATCTGTCATTCAGACAATATGCGAGCCAGAAGATATTGTTTTGGATAGTTTTGCTGGTAGTGGAACTACGGGACATGCCATTCTTGACATCAACAAGTCTTTAGGCTATGAATTAAATTTCATCCTCATCGAGATGATGGACTATGCCAACACCATCACTGCAGAGCGTGTTCGCCGTGCCATCTCCGGTTATCCTTTCAAAGGCAAGAAAGAAGAGGAAATCTACAGTAAGAAATTGACTGCAAAGAACATCCTCAAAGCTGATGAGTTCTTGAAAGAAGCGGAAGCTATTGCTGCGGAGAAAGAGGATGAATATACAAAAATCAGTAAGCCTAAGATTGTCGATAATTGCTTGAAAGTAATCGGAACAAAGGTATTTGACGACAAGATGGAAGGCTTGGGAGGCACTTTCGACTATTACGAACTTGGTGCCCCACTCTTCAAGGAAGATGGAAACTTGAATGAGGAAGTCGGTATTGACAAATTCAGAGAATACATCTACTATTCCGAAACCAAGCAACCGCTTCTTCATGCAACAGACGAAACAGAGCCATATTTGCTGGACGATTTCAATCGAACAGGCTTCTATTTCTACTACAAGAAAGACGAACTCACGACGCTGAGCTTCGACACTCTTACAGAAATTGTGAATGTGAAGCACGACTCCTACATCATCTATGCAGACCGATGCTTGTTGGATGATTCATTCATGACTGGGCATCATATTAAGTTTAAGAAAATACCACGTGACATCAAAAGATTTTAAATTATGGAACTGAAGAATTATCAGCAAGACGTACTCAAAGACCTCGCAGAATACATACAGACATGGAAGGAGCAAGGAAGCCTCAGCAAGGCTTTCTCTTCTTTTTGGAAAAGTCGTGGCATCCACCCTTTGCAGCCAGGCGACCCTACCTTTCATCCATATTGCGACACGATGAAAGGTACACCCAACATTACCATCAAAGTACCAACAGCTGGTGGCAAGACCTTTATCGCTTGCAACGCCTTGGCTACCATCTTCGATGCCATGCCAATGGGCAAGACGAAAGCTGTGGCATGGTTTGTACCATCAGATACGATTCTGAAACAAACCTATCAAAATCTCAAGAATCCCTTGCATCCATACAGACAGAAAATTGATACTTTATTCAATGGACGTGTGGAAGTTTATGACAAGCAAGCTTTGCTTTACGGACAGAATTTCAACCCCATCGTGGTAGAAGAGCAACTCAGCATATTCGTATTGAGTATTCAATCTTTTGCTTCAACGGCAAAAGACAAGCGATTGGTTTACAGCGAGAACGAGCACCTCACCGAATTTACCAAGACATACAATCATCATGAAAAGAGAATCGAGGGTGCAGACGAGACTTCACTCATCCAAGTCATAGCCCATCTCAATCCTGTGATGATTATTGACGAGAGCCACAACTTCGAAGGCAACTTGCGTGTTGATACACTCACCAACATCAACCCTAGCTTTGTACTCAACCTTACTGCCACTCCACGAGAGAAGAGCAACATCATAAGCTTTGTGAGTCCAGCCCGATTGAAGAATGAAAACATGGTGAAGTTGCCAGTGATGGTCAGCAATTACCCAAAACATGCGGATGTGATCAATAGTGCGATTGCATTACGCAAGAACTTAGAAGACAAAGCCAAGGAAGAGGAAAATTTGGGTGGAGATTACATTCGCCCGATTGTGCTTTTCCAAGCACAACCTAAAAATGATGAAGATGATGTCACATTCACCAACATCAAGAATAGTCTCGTGAAAGCAGGCATCTCAGAAGAGGAAATCAAGATAAAGACCGCCAATCTCAACGAACTGAAAGGTATTGACCTCATGAGCCGCGACTGCCCTGTGAGATACATCATCACCATCAATGCCTTGAAAGAAGGATGGGATTGTCCATTTGCTTATATCCTCGCCTCCACAGCCAACCGCTCTTCCAAGATAGACGTAGAGCAAATCTTAGGACGTATCTTGCGCCAACCCTACACTCGACAACACGACAATGTGCTGTTGAACATGTCGTATGTACTCACTTCATCAGCCAACTTCCATACCACTATTGACAATGTAGTGGAAAGTCTCAGATTATCAGGTTATAGCAGAAAAGACTATGTGGCAACAGATACACCAAGCGATAACTTCATGCAACCAAAAAGCCAACTCTACTTCAGAAATGACGAAGCGCTTCACCTTACCTATGCCAATAGCCCAGTAGAATCAGAGCCTAACGAATGGGAGTTCAATTCCGAAGACATTATCCTTCCGTCAGCAGAAGCAAAAGGCAAAACTGCTGATGAAAAAGGTGTATCCTTGGCAAACGATACCGCCATACTGATGAAAAAGGCAGAGAGCATGAGCCAACAGTACGAACAAGACATCCAAGAATCGCTCAACAACAAAACAAGTGAAGAAGTTATGCAAAAGACAAGAACTTATGCCATTCAAGACAGATACAAACCATTTCTAGAGAGTATCAATCTACCACAGTTTTGTATCAAAGTCAATAAAGACTATGGGGTATTTGGAATCACCAAAGACTTTGTTCCTTTAACACAAGAGGCCTTGTTGGAAGATTTCAAGCTATCCAAAGAGGACAAGCACATAGACTTCTCTTACAGCAACACCAATGTCAAAAAGATAGACATTGATAAGAATGACGAAGACAACATCATTACCAGTTCTTTAAAAGAAAAAGAAGCACTCATGTTTGACAATTTCTATGGAAGTATAAATGACAAAGATAAAATTATTCAGCATCTATCCAAGTCAATCATTGACAACATCACACGAGACAATAGTGTTTCTGATGCCGACCTATACAAATACGTCACAAGTGTGCTTGAAGACAAGGACTTGCCTCAGCTGCGCAACTTAGGCAAGAATACAGCTGACACGATACAAGCATTCAAAAACAAGATAAGGCAACTGAAGATTGCCTTTGCCAAAGAACAATTCGACAAAAAGATTCAGTCTAAACAAATAGAAATAGAATATTCTGAACACCTGCCTTCAGAAATCATCTTGACAAAAGACAAAGCGCCAGCTTTTGCTAAGAAAATGTACCAAGAGGAAGAAGGTTTCAACGATTTCGAAAGAGATGTTATAGACCAAGTTATTTCCCTTGACTGTGTAAGATGTTGGCATCGGAACCAAGAAAAAGGCAAAGGCTTCTGCATCAATGGTTTCGTCAATGCCTACCCTGACTTCATCATCGTTTTGAATAATGGCATTACGGTTTTGCTCGAAACAAAGGGATCTCATCTTGATGGATCGGATAGTAAGAACAAGATAGCATGTGGCAATAAATGGGCGGTCAAGGCTGGCAGCAAGTTTGCATACTTCATGGTCTTTGAAGACAAGCCCATCCAAGGGGCCGTTACTGTCGGAGAATTTATCAAAAGCCTCATAGTGCTTGGAGGAAACTGACTACATAGTAGAATCTATATAATAAACAAAACGTGAATATAATGCGCCAGAGAAATTATAGACTTACAACAGAAAATATGTAAAATGAAAAAACGAGGCAAAGCCTCGCTCAGAGGTTGGAGTCAAGGCTCATAAAAAGAGACGATGGCTCTAACCACTGCAAAGGTACAATATTTTTTTCTTACTTTCCAACAAAAAAGCGAGTTTTTTTCAATCTAAACGCAAAAACATTCAAAAACAGGAAAAAATAAAGGATTATAATCAGAGTATTATGTGTCAGAGGGATGGATTCGCCGAAAGGTGAGTTCATTCCTCTCTTAAATTACCCACCAAACAAAGTTTTTATATATTTTTTTTGCTATTTATAAAATTTATTCCTACCTTTGCTGAAAAATTGAGTCGTCTATGCGAATATTTACAGAACAAGCTTTGAAGCAATACATAAAAGACCATCCCAAATCTAAAGTAGCATTATAGGAATGGATTACGATTGTCAAGAAAAGCAAGTGGAATAATTTTGCTGATATTAAGTCAACTTTTAATAGTGTTGACAATGTTGGCAATCAACATTATGTATTCAATATAAAAGAGAATACATATAGAATTGTTGTAGTTATCAAGTTTACCATTAAGTTTGTATATATTCGTTTTATAGGAACTCATAATGAATATGATAAAATTGTAGAACCATATAAAATCAAAGTTAAGATGAATAAGATTGAAAATATGGAACAATATCAATGGGCAGTCAACAGAGTGGAAGAGCTTCTTCCCTTAGTCAACGACAACACTCCATTAGACGATCCCAACAGTATCGCATTGGAAAAACTCTCCAATATGATTGCAGACTATTCTGATGTCCATTTTGCCATAGGTTCTCCAACCCTAGCAGACATCATTAAATTAAGAATGGAAGAGATGGGCATATCCATCTCAAAATTGGCTATTTTACTTGGTGTACCAATTGTCAATGTCAAGAACTATCTCTCAGGCTCGCAAGAACCAACACTAAGCGTTGGGCGAGAAATCAGCAAGAAACTAGGTATTGATGCCAATTTAGTTTTAGGAGTTTAATGCTCTTTATGGTGAAATGACAGACAACAAACAAAACATAAATGAATTGAGTCTGCCAAAGGCTGAGCATCTCAATACAAAATAACCTATGAAACGATTTACACTTAAAAACCTTCCGCCCTCTGCTCAGAAAGATACCGAGGACATTCGACTTTCTTTTGCCAATAGCAGAATCACTTTCGTGTGGTGCGCATTCAAAGACTTACTTCGAAATGAATCGCTCACCATGAAATTCCTCATTGCCATCATCCTTCTGGGAGGAGTCGTTAGGTTTGCTTCCGGACTCCTAGAGGTAGCTATCTTATGCATCATCCTATTGCCTATCTTTTACGTAAAAGACATTTGGGCAATCAACAAGAACTACTCAAAATGGCATGAAAACGATGTCTTTCCCATCCTCACAGCAGAAGGTCCACAAAACATTCTGCCCGTTTACGATGGACAAAGATATATCCGTGTCGAGTGGGCATCGTGGGAAGAAGTAAAAGACATCAGTTTCTACGCCAAATATCTAGTCATCACAACGACAGAGCCAAGCTATGGCATCATGTTAATGTGGGCTGATGATATGGAGAAGGTTCAGCAAACAGCATTGAGCATGTGGAGGAACGCCTTGGTTGCAAAAAATGCGAAGGCCCAAATGCCTGAACTATACTCAGAACAGGAAATCCATGAAATATCAGATTTTATTGAAAGCGTGTTTGGCAAGTATGACTATGTTTTCCATGAAGTCGCCTCTACAGACATACATGTGGACATCGCCATTATCCCTCCTACCGAAGAACGCAACTATTACACATTGTGTACCATGGGAGTCGGAGCGCATCGTATGGACACACCTGATGAACTGAGATACGAATCACTCCTTGGAGAACGTGCGGAATTATTGATCTATCTTCCTGCCGACTGGAAATTGGCAGAGGAAGACTTGAAAGACGAACGAAATTATTGGCCTATCCGCTTGCTGAAAGATTTCGCTCGTATGCCAATCAATACTGAGAGTTGGATAGCCTGGGGGCATTCTTTCAGTCAAGAAGAGAAAGAGCCTTATGCAGAGGGTGTTCCATATTCCGCTGCCGTATTGTTGTCTCCCCAACCAGACATCGACAGTATTGTCTCTTGCCCTTTGACTGTTGGCAAGAGCATAGATTTCTTCCAAATCTTCCCACTGACCCAAGAGGAGTTGGAATACAAAATGAAATGTGCCGAAGATGAAACTTGCAACTCTCCTACTGACTCATTGCTAGACCATATCCATGCAGACCGAGAGCATTGGATGGACTACGCATTAAGCCGCTTCGATTACCGGAAAAAGTGATTGTAACATTACCTAACTAAATACTGAAAATATGAAACAAGTACTGAAACTTACATTATGGCTCTTGCTTTTGCCGATGGCAATGCAAGCCCAAGACCGAACTTCCATTGACAAGATAGAAGCAATAGCACAAAATCTCTACCTAAAGGAGAACTACAAAAAATGTGTAGAGGTACTTCAAAAGCAAAAAGACCTCGTGGTGAAATACTTGACAGAAAAGGATACAGCCTATTTTGCCAATCTCCGTTTCCAAGCTCGCTGCTATTATCGAATGAAAGACTACGATATGGCAAGAAACATAGCAAAAGAAGCCTTGGACAACTGGGAACAGAATCATAGTACGGAAGAACGCAGTTATATCTTGATGCTCGACAACTATGCCACTTATCTAGGAAATGGCGACAACCCTGATTACGAGTTAGCCTTGAAATATGGAAAGGATGCCATGGAACGATACGAGAAACTGCAAAAGAACGACTTCGACCTGGCTGTAATAGCACTCCATTTAGCCGAAAACAGCTATTATGCGGAGAAATTTGCTGATGCCGTGAAATACGAGATACGTGGCATCCAATATTTCAAGACTATGTTTGGCGAACATTCTGATGAATACGTCGGCGAATTGGAATATCTTGCCAAATATTACGACAGCAGCGGACAGGGGAAAAAGGCACAAGAGGCAAGAGATCTACTGCAAAAATTGTGGAAGGAGAAAAAGGATGGCATCGAAGATTTACCACCACTGATAGAGTTCAAGACGACAGAAGAGTGCAAAGCTCATCAAGATGACACCATGAAAATGATTGATTATTACCTGAGCCATCTACTTTCTGCCAAACAAATGGCGGATGCCTCTGGGTATATCATGAGATGGTCTTCCGTAACAGATTTGGTAACCATCAACATTGGCGAAGAGGAATCAACACTCTTCAATGAGAAATATTATCCTTATGCAGTAGCCTATATCGCAGCTTGCTGTGAGTATGCAATAGCTAAAGAGTCGGCAGATTTCACTAAGGATTTGTTCAGCCATGCTATTAAAAGAATGCTCAATTTCTATCTTGGAGGAAACAAAGAGCTGACAGGTGAGGTTCCTTATCTAGAGAAGTTTAGCAAGGTGGTGGACAACAAAGATGACAAAGCCTTGGAATCACTCATTGACAAGTATTACAACAAAATCATGAAACAAATAGAAAAGTCGGGTACTCCAATGGGCAAAAGCTAAGAGCGGAGGGCGACAAAGCTAAGGACGAAGGGCGATGCTCCTAGGGCTTGAAGGACAAAACTGCATAGCTCCGACCTTTCCACTACGCCCATCTATATGTTCCACTACGCCCGGACTTATGTTTCACTATAGTGGGACATAAGTCCGGGCGTAGTGAGAATATTGCAGAACTTAGGTTCGTCGTCCTTCGTCCTCGTATTCAGATACTTACGGTCCTATCTAATCCACCTTACGAGTCGTTGCCTCACCCTTGTAGTCGAAACTATGATGTATCGTGTGAAAGACATTCTCGGAAGCAACTATCGCTTCCTTTTTCTGCCGCAAAGTTATCCCAAGCATATTTCAGCTTGATGTAGAATGTGTTACAATTCTGTTAAAAGCCTATATGAAGGCAAGCATAAGAGACAAATAGGAAAATAGGAAGCAAAATATTTGTCTGTTAGAAATATTATCCGTAACTTTGCATCACATTTATAATATATAATAAGGTGAAATCTCAAGATATTATCAGCAAACTGGAAGGCAAGGGCATCAAGCCCACTGCCAACCGCATCCTTGTGATGAAGGCTTTGGCGGAAGCTGAGACACCGCAAAGCCTCAGCAGACTGGAAAGGAAAATGGTGTCGATGGACAAGTCGAGCATCTTTCGGGCGCTCACTCTCTTCCTGGAACACGACGTGGTACATGCCTTCGAGGACGGGAAGGGCATCCTCAACTATGAACTCTGCGAGGAAGAGGGAAAATGCGACCACCACGATGGACACATCCACTTCTATTGCGAATCGTGCGAGCGATCCTTCTGCATGGAAGACATCCATATCCCAAGTATCCAACTGCCTGAGGGATTCTTCCCCCACTCCGTATCCTTCGTCATCAAAGGTGAATGCCCGGAATGCAGAAGCAAACATCAGCATCACATCCAATAAACAATATCAAATCATAACAACATAAAAAATCATGAACGGACTATACACCATCCTCCTTTTAGTATTGAGCAATATCTTTATGACCCTCGCTTGGTACGGTCACCTGAAACTACAACAAACTGGCGTGAGCAGCAACTGGCCCTTGATAGGTGTCATCGTGTTCAGTTGGGCTATCGCCTTCTTCGAATATTGCTGCCAGGTACCTGCCAACCGCATCGGGTTCATAGACAACGGCGGTCCCTTCACCCTGGTTCAGCTCAAGGTGATACAAGAGTGCGTATCGCTCATCGTCTTTGCCATCATCGCCAACATCCTCTTCCAGGGACAAGGCTTGCACTGGAATCACTTCGCCGCATTCGTCTGTCTCATCGCCGCCGTCTATTTCGTGTTTATGAAATAAAGTCGGCACTTCTCATATAGACCATTTCCCATGCCATAACGGCAAGCCAATAAGGGGCTAATCTCAACGTTTCTTTAATATTCGTTTAGCATTAGCCCTATTTTAGTTTTATATAGATAACTATCATTTTCCGCCGAAGTATATAAGATTTGTGAATTTAGGGCATTTCTTGTTTAATAGCCGTTAATGTGTTAAATTAAAATGTTAAAACGGAATAAAAAAGCACTGATAATTATTCGTTTCTCAATTTTTGCCTATATATTTGCACTCGGTTAGACGAAGGGGCGACACCAAGAAAAGTCATCAACAAGACGACATTTCAACGACCCCTACAGACGACCCTAGAGACTATAAAAAATAGAAAGTAATAATTAAAAACAATAGACATGAAAAAAGTAACGAATTACGTAATGGCTTTGTTATGCGTAGGTTCCCTCGCATTCTCAGCAGGTGCTTTCATGAAGGTAAACGCTGCTCCATCAGTGACAGCTGCAGCACCAGGTCAACCAGTAGATTTGACTTATGCAGCAGAGAAGGCTCTGCCTGCCGTAGTCCATATTAAATATGTACAGAACTCCAAGACCACGACTGTCGATGTACAGGACGATCCATTCGGAGGCTTCTTCGACCCATTCGGTTTCTTCGGCAACCCAGGTGGCAACGGTGGCACTCGTAAGCAGAAAGTTCAGACTCCTAAGAAGGAAGCTACTGGCTCAGGTGTCATTATCAGCAATGATGGTTATATCGTAACCAACAACCACGTGGTGGAAGGCGCAGACGAGTTGACCGTCACACTGAACGACAACCGTGAGTTCTCAGCCCGCATCATCGGTACCGACAAGACTACCGACTTGGCACTCATCAAGGTGGATGGCAAGAATCTCCCTACTCTCCCTATCGCTGATAGCGACAAGGTTAAGGTGGGTGAATGGGTCATCGCAGTGGGCAACCCATTCGGTTTGAACAACACCGTTACCGCAGGTATCATCTCTGCCAAGGCTCGTTCACTCGGTGCCAACGGCGTGGAGAGCTTCATCCAGACTGATGCAGCCATCAACCAAGGCAACTCAGGTGGTGCACTTGTCAACACCCAGGGCGAGTTGGTAGGTATCAATGCCATGCTCTACTCTCAGACTGGTTCATACGCTGGATATGGTTTCGCCATCCCTACCTCTATTATGAATAAGGTGGTAGCCGACCTCAAGCAGTATGGTAGCGTACAGCGTGTGATGCTCAGCATCCAGGGTTCCGACGTACTCAACTACATCAACAACCAGAAGGAGAACGGCAAGGAAGTAGATCTCGGTACCAACGAGGGTGTATATATCGCCAAGGTAGATGAGGATGGCAATGGTGCTGCTGCTGGCTTGAAGGAAGGCGATGTCATCACCAAGGTAGATAACAAGAAGGTGACCAAGATGGCTGAACTCCAGGAAGTACTCAACGGCAAGCGTCCTGGTGACAAGTTGACTATCACCTACTTGCGCAACAAGAAGAGCAACACCAAAACCATCACCTTGAAGAACGCCCAGGGCACAACATCTGTCATCAAGACCGCCGACCTCGACGTATTAGGAGGCAACTTCCGTCAGATTACCGCAGGTCAGAAGGAGCAGCTCGGCATCAAGTATGGCGTAGAGGTCATGAAGGTGAACAGTGGCGCACTGAAGGATGCAGGTATCTCTCGTGGTTTCATCATCCAGAGAATCAACGATGCCAACATCACATCCCTCGACGACTTGCAGAAAGCCGTGAAGACCGCTAGCACCAGCAAGGACCCTGTGCTCTACATCCAGGGCTTGTGGCCTACCGGAAAGAAGGCTTACTTCGCAGTGCCTTTGCAGAAAGACTAATTGACAAAAATGATAAAAAACAACAAAATAGCAGGTATTTTCAATAATATCTGCTATTTTTTTTTGTCAAATCAGAGAAAAAGTGTATTTTTGCAATCACTTTAAATATTAATGCTACCATGAGACAACTAAAGATTTCAAAATCAATCACAAATCGTGAGAGTGCATCGCTTGACAAATACCTCCAAGAGATAGGGCATGAAGAACTGCTTTCTGTCGATGAGGAGGTGGAGTTGGCGCAAAAAATAAGAAAAGGCGACAGAAGAGCGCTGGAGAGGTTGACCAAAGCCAACCTTCGATTTGTTGTCTCCGTGGCAAAGCAATACCAGAACCAAGGACTCAGCCTTCCAGACTTAATCAACGAGGGAAACCTCGGACTGATCAAAGCCGCAGAAAAGTTTGACGAGACACGTGGATTCAAGTTCATATCCTATGCCGTATGGTGGATTCGACAGAGCATCCTCCAGGCAATAGCAGAACAAAGCCGCATCGTGAGACTCCCCCTCAACCAGGTGGGAAGCGTCAACAAGATCAACCGTGAGCTGAACAAGTTTGAGCAAGAGCATGAACGCCGACCTAGCGTGGACGAGATGGCAGACCGCATCGACCTGCCTGAGGACAAGATAGCCGAAGCCATGAAGGTGAACGGACACCACGTGAGCATGGACGCCCCCTTCGTGGAGGGCGAAGACAACAGTCTGCTCGACGTGCTGACCAACGACGATGCGCCTGGCACCGACCGTGAGCTGGTGATGGAGTCGCTGCGCTCGGAGATAGAAAGAGCCCTGGAGATACTCAACGACAGGGAACGCAAGGTGGTAATGGCTTTCTTCGGTATCGGAATGCCTGAGATGACCTTGGAAGAAATCGGCGACAAATACAATCTCACCCGTGAGAGAGTACGTCAAATCAAGGAGAAAGCCATCCGCCGACTCCGACACAACACCAAGAGCAAACTGTTGAAATCCTATCTGGGAGAGTAAACTTTCATATAAACATATTAAGGTAGAAATGAAATTAACAAAATTAGTTTTCGCAACACTGGCAGCCGCACTGCTTATCTCGATAACCTCACAAGCCAAAAACGAGATGAGAAAAGCATACGTGTTTGGGTTCGCATCTTCATTTAACGACTCTACGGTCTATTTCACAGATATTCAAGAACTTGACTCGGCTTGGTTCACGAGCAAGAACAAGTTCCTCATCGGCAGGGAGAACTACTCTTACCAGCTGCGCGACTATCTGAGCGGCTTGGGCGAGGAGCACCGCACCTGCATGGTGGAATACTTCTTCGACCGCAAGAAGGCTGACAATGCGTGGTACAAACTCTATACCCGCTACAAGCAGACCCAAAAGAAGAAGAACAACCAGAAGCAGAAGAACGAGCTCCCTCCTTACCAAATCAAGAAGGTAGCCTTGAGCGAGTTCACCTTCCAAGCCATCGAGCCGATGGAGGAAGTGAACGAAGAGCCAGTGCGCCCAGCCAAAGTCAAAAAGACCAAGGCTAAGAAAGCATTGAAACAACAAGAAGAGAAAAACAAGTAAATGGCTTCCATCCATCTATTCAACATCGCAGAACTGAACGTGAGACTCTGTTTTGCAGAATCCCACGTCAACAGTATGCGTCTTCTCAAATCATTCGAACCCTTCAGAGTAGATGCTTTGGAGGGTCCTGTTTTTTTTCAGCTCCTCATCGACGACTCCTTGCGTCCTTATCCCAAGGAGAAACGACATAGGATACGTGCCTTTGATACGGGAAACGGCGACACCATCGTTGACAAGCTCGACAATGGCGGCTATCAATACATCATCAAAGACATCAACGGTGCCGAATGCTGCCTGCTGCTGACCAACAAGGACTTCAGCGACTGCCGTTGCGCCCTGAATGGCAACTACAACATGCGCTGCTTCGGACTCAACAATGCCTTGATGCTTATCTTCGCCTTTGCGGGAAGCCTCAAGGAAACCCTTCTCATCCATGCTTCACTGGTAAGACAGAATGGCTATGGCTACGCCTTCATCGCCAAGAGCGGAACGGGCAAGAGCACCCAGGTGAGCATGTGGCTTCGCTACCTGAAGGGATGCGACTTGATGAATGACGACAACCCTATCATACGCATCATCAACGGCGAAGCGTTCATCTACGGAAGTCCTTGGAGTGGCAAGACTCCTTGTTACCGCAATGTGAAGGCCAAGTTGGGTGCCATCACTCGCATCGACCGAGATACCAAGAACTGGGTGGAACGCCTGTCACCTATCGAGTCGTTTGCCTCGCTCCTCCCCTCCTGTTCCAGCATGAAATGGGACGAGGACATCTTCCACCACATCTGCGACACCATCACCAAACTGGTGGAGAACAGCCACATCTACACCCTTCACTGCCTCCCCAACAAGGAAGCTGCCGAAGTATGCAACGAAGCCATCGCCATACGAGAGTGATGGAAGCACAAGTCGCCTTCCCAGAACTCACAAGAACAACAAGAAAGAAATAGATATGCAAGAGAATACCAACCAACTCAAGACGGTGGAGATGCAATTCGCCAATGCCAAGCTCCTACCAGAAATCATCCGATTGCTGGAGGAAGGACATAGCGTGACCTTGCAACTGCGAGGCTACAGCATGCGTCCCTTCCTGGAAGACAACCGTGACAAGGCACTACTCATCAAGGCAAAGGACATCCAGGTGGGTGACCCCGTCTTGGCAGAGGTCAGTCCGCTGCACTACGTGCTCCATCGCATCATCCAGATAGAAGACGACAAGGTGGTATTGCGTGGAGACGGCAACCTTGGCATCGAGACTTGTCGCCTCCAGGACGTCAAGGCATCAGTGGTAGGATTCTATCGCAAGGGCAGACAGACACTAGACAGAACGGATGGAAAGAAATGGAAGATCTACTCTGCCATCTGGACACGCCTCTTCCCTATTCGCCGGTATCTGCTGGCTGCCTATCGCCGCATTTGGATACCTCTTTTCGGAACGATGTAAGCTTCTTTGGGAAATCCGCCTTTTCGAAAAGGATAAAAAAAAAGGACCATATCCTTCAGACGAATCCTCAAGCTATAGTCCCTAACATTCTCTCTCTTATATTCACTTTTCCTATCGAGAAAGCCTATGACTCATCATCAAAGGCTTATCGAATTCCTTGGATCAGTCATCAATAATGCCCGCTTGCTTCCACAAGTCGGTCAAGGCTTTCACGTCTCTGAGGGCGGTAGCCTCATCCACCTCATATTCATCAGTGAGCAGTTTCACCAAGTCCTCATGCGAGAACTCTTTCTCCTGCACGTTCTGCCAAAGATAGGCAGAACTCTCATTCATGCTGATGATATTGCTGAAATCAATATTCTCCTCTCCCTCAGCCACAATGATATTCTCACCGCAAACGGAACGGAGCTTGAATCCTGGTTTTGCCTTCATACCATTTAATATTTATCATTTATAATTGATCATTTACTTCAAGTGCTCCTTAAACCAAGTCGTTATCTGGCGCAAGAGATGGTTGCGTGTATTGCCACCGAAGATGCTGTGATTGCGATTGGTATATAGGTTCTCCTTGAAATCCTTGTCGCTCTGTACGAGTGCCTCCGCATATTCAAATGCGTTTTGTGGATGCACATTGTCATCGGCTACTCCATGACAAAGGAGCAATGCACCATGCAAGTTATCGACTCTCTCTATCGGATTCACCTTGTAGCCATCCTCATTTTCTTGAGGAGTACGCATATAACGCTCCGTATAGATGGTATCGTAGAATCGCCAACTGGTAGGAGGAGCCACAGCCACACCAGCCTTGAAGACAGGACGACCTTCGCTCATGCTCATCAAAGTATTGAAACCACCGAAGCTCCATCCCCAAATGCCGATATTGTCCTTATCCACATATGGCAAAGTGCTCATATAGATGGCTGTCTCCACCTGGTCCTTCGACTCCAAGTCGCCAAGACGCAAGTAAGTACATTTCTCGAAGTCGGCACCACGACCGCCTGTACCACGACCATCCACACATACCACGATGAATCCTTCCTGGGCCAGGTAGTAGTCGAAGGCACCACCTTGTCCCATACTGCCCGTATTCCAAGCGTTGAGCACCTGCTGGTTGCCCGGTCCGGAGTACTGGAAGAGGATAACAGGATATTTCTTGTTGGCATCGAAGTCAAGAGGCTTCACCATCCAACCATCCAGTTTGACACCTTCGGAAGTAGTGAAAGTGAAAGTCTCACGCTTGCCCCAATTGTATTGCTGGGTTTTCTCCAACAGCTCCTTGTTATCTTCCAAGGTCTTGATTACCTTTCCCTTGCTATTGCAAACGGTAAATACCTGTGGATGACTATAGGAACTCCATGTATTGACAAAATAGCGATAGTCGCCAGAGAAATAAGCAGAGTTGGAACCTTCCTTATCGGTTAGTCTCTCCACCTTGCCATTCTTGTGAGCCACATACACCTGTCGGTCGTGTGGGTTGAGCATGGCTGCCTGGAAATAGACATCACCCGTTTTCTCATCCATTCCGTAGATGTCGGTCACATCGTAGTCACCCTTCTCCACCTGACGAATCAACTTACCATTCAAGTCGTAGAGATAGAGGTGCATATAACCATCACGATCGCTTGGCAACAAGATGGTCTTCTTGCCCACGATGCTCTGCTCTACCACTTCCTCCTTCACATACTTCTTGACATTCTCACGGATGAGCATCTTGCTACTGCCAGTAAACGGATTGACAGAATAAAGACGCATATCATCCTGATGACGGTTCATCGTATAGACAATGAGGCTGTTGGCATCGGGAGAAGTCTTGATGCGAGGATAGTAACCATCGGCATCGAGAGGTACATTGAGTTGAAGGGTCTTGCCACTCTTCATATCATAGCTCCAAAGGCTCACCTTCGAATTGTCTTGTCCTGCCTTCGGGTACTTGTAGGAATACTCACCAGGATATTCATGATATTCCGTTCTCCTAGGCTTATCGCCCTCGAACATCTGAAGAGAGTATTGTTTCACCTGCGACTCATCGAAGCGAATCCATCCGATAGCCGTACCATCGGCATTCCAGGCAAAAGCCTTGTTGAAAGCAAACTCCTCCTCATATACCCAGTCGGGAATACCATTGATGATTTCATTGAACTTACCATCCGAAGTAATCTGCTTTTCAGTCTTGCCATCGGTAACATAAAGGTTGTTTCCCTTGACAAAAGCCACATGCTTGGAGTCTGGCGACCAAGTAGCCACCTGCTGGTCCTCGCCTTCGGAAAGTTTGGTAAGTTGTTTGCTACCTATATTATATATGTAGAACTCTGCCTTGTAGGAACGGCGATACACCGCCTTGCGCTTGGTTGCCACCAAGAGTTGCTTGCCGTCAGGGCTGATGACATATCCATCGATAGACTCGAAAGGAGCCTTCGCCTCGTCAATGTCAAAAATCACCTGTACTTGCTTGCCACTTTTGAAAGAATAGGAAATAATCTGCTTTCCGTTGCTGCTGATGGAAGCATACAAATCGGAACCTTCCATCGGATTGATTCCCGTCACATAACTTGCAGCGAAACCACCCGAAGTGATGGTCTTCAAGTCGAGTCGTTCTGCCGCTTCTATTGCTGACACCATCATAAGAGATGCAATAAAGAATGAAAATTTCTTCATTATCAATAATAATAAAAAATGCTTTGAATTAATCTTTGTGAATAGCCTTGATAGGCGAATAATCCTCATCCTCCAACAGTTGGCGAACCGTTATCTTAGGATTACGCTTCACGAAGTCGTTGATGGTCTTTACATAATTGGTGGTAAAGACTTCCTTGCACATCGCCTTGTTGACTGCCCACATGATCTTACCCATGTGCAAGTCGCGGTCCAACTGAGGACGGTTGTCGAAATCATCCATCGGATAGATGCTCAACAGATAAAAAGTCAAGCAGTCTGGCACGATATAGCTTCGTGTCATGGTCTTGCGCTGTTGGGCATTATAGAATTTCTTGTAAAGAGGATATTCGGCTCCCATATATTTATCAAGCGAGATACCCACGGAGTGCTCACCTATCACGATGCTCTGGTCGAGAGCACCTATCTGTGCATAGAAAGAAGGTTGCTTCAGACCCGGAATCCATTCGCCCAAGCGACCAAAAGATTCCTTCAACTGCTTATTGATGTCCTCCATATTGGCATACTCTGCCTCGGCATCGGCGATGAGGGCCTGCAAGGTAGAGTCCTGATAAAACATCAAGAAACGGTTGCTGATGTTGGCATCGGTGATGGCACCCAACTGCAACATCTTCTCTATCAAGGTACGAGTCTCTATCGGATAATCGGTATTCATCTGCTGCAATGCAGAGAAATCACCCGTAGTAAGGTATCGGCTTTCCAATCGGTCATATCGCTGAACTGTCAAAGGTGCAATAAAGGCATCCTCATTCGACTTGAACTTGTATTCGCAAGCCGAACAAAGTAGCACCACTACCAATATGACCCATATATGATATAATTTCTTCACGTATTTCTGCAATTTACTGTTGTTACGCGTGCAAAAATACTAAAAAATATTTTAAAAACCAAGAGTTTTCGCTAAAAAAACACAAAATCGCACCTATTATAGTGCGATTTCGAGCTTTTTTCTTCACTTATTGCAAGATTTTCACCTGCAAAGGCTGTTCTACACGTTTTTTCCAGTCTTTCAACCATGCATACCACTCCTTCTCCCCCTTGAAACCATAGGTTTCATTCTTGCTGGTATAAGCCAACTTATAACTGAGCTGTTTTCCTACAGGCTTGATGATCTGGGTGTAGTCATCCTTGTTGGCTGGTTGCTGACTGACGAAGTATGCTTGAGGCACATAAATACCCAATCCTACCGTCTCCAACTTGTGCTTTCCATCGTCTTTACCAGTTGGCCAGTCACTGCCATAGCATCCTCGCAGACCTTCGCCATCAGCCATCTCCGTAGAACCCTTGACATTGATGAGACCTGTCGCAAACTGATAGTTGGATGCATCCTTGTCAAAACGGACATCTACATCAAAGTCGCGATGACCGGCATAGATGATGTAGCGAATGGTAGCATTGACTGGTTTCATGCCAGGAGCAGGAGTCCAACCATTGTCTATCACCTCTACGATAGCACGCAAAGGACCTTCAGAGATGACACGCTGCTCTTGATACTTCAGTTGGTCGAGAAGCAACGACTGATTGCCATCCCATCCTCGCAAAGCACCCAAGCCGTATGTATTGCCAACCCAAAGACAGTCATCTCCTGAACCAGCAGCCAACTGCTCTTCGGATGGATAGAACTGGGTGTCCTGGATCACCAATCCCTTGTTGATTTTTCCATAAAGGTCGATGGTCTGTCGATTGTCGAAATAGACTCGCATCGCCACCAAGTCGCTCTCGAAACATACACCATGGGAATGAACGAAGTGAAAACGGTCCTTGGTTTTCTTGTCAAAGGAGAGGCTTCGCAAGTAGATGTCCTGCTGATTCTTTGCCAACTTCTTGTTCTTGCTAGGCACAACGAGTTCGGCAAAGGTACGAGCGGGATAAGTCGCTTGTTCGCCTTTGGCAAACAACTGAACGGTATAGACTTTTACTTCCTTCTTGCCAAGATCTGCGAGGAAACAGAGTTCATCGTTGGCACAATCACGATCGGTATCATCCAACTGGGATGGTATCTCCTTACCATCAACCGTGACCACTGCCCTATTCACCTCGCCATACTTAGCGATGTTCAACACTACAGGTTCGTCACTTCTCTCCATCTTGGAGGGATTGGCGACCTTCACTTGAAAAGTCGTTTGGGCATTCAGGCAACATGCCATAAAGATAGCCCCCAATGACAAATAGATTCGTTTCATATTATAGCTAGTTTTTAAGTTGTTTTATTCAGTATTTATTCTACATCAAGTCCTTGAAAGTCTTTTTGCCTTTGGCATAGTATTGCCAGAGGATGGACTTCTGATATATCTGTGGAATCTCCGTCTCTTGACGAGATGCCTGTATCTGTCTTCGATCCTCATCAAAGTCTGCACGCCAAGCCTTGAAAGCCTTGCGAGCCTTGAACACCGCCTTGAAGTCACCCCAGTTTCTACCCAAGATAAGCATCTCGAAAGCTGCGAGATAATCCAAGAACCATCTCATCCGCATCACCTTCTTTAACTCATTATCTGACAGATTCTTATAAAGCATCGTTAGATTATTTCTGAAGTTCAAGAAAGTCTTCATCGGATTACTCTTCGGCAAGGTTCCTCCTCCCACATGATATACCTCACTCTCTGGAATACAATATATCTGACGCCCCATCAGGCGCAATCGCCAACAGAGGTCAATCTCCTCGTTATGAGCGAAGAATCTTCCGTCCAGTCCACCTGCATCCCAATAGTCTTTGGATCGAATCATCATACAAGCTCCAGTAGCCCACAAGATTTCCTGCTGATAATCATACTGTCCATTGTCACGCTCCACCATATTGAAGATGCGACCACGACAGAAAGGATAACCATACTTATCCAAGAAGCCACCACAAGCACCAGCGTACTCAAAGCTATCCTTGTCATATTCGGCAAGCAACTTCGGTTGGCAAGCTGCCACCTGCGGATGGGAGTCCATAAACTCTATCAGCGGAGTCAGCCAATGATGCGAAACTTCTACATCACTGTTGAGCAAGATATAGTACTCCGCCTCGATCTGCTTCAAGGCACGATTGTAGCCCTCGGCAAAGCCGAAGTTCTGTTCCAAGACGATGGTCTTCACCTGCGGAAACTGCGTCTCCAACAGGCGCATCGACTGGTCGGAAGAACAGTTGTCTGCCACCCACACCTCAGCATCCTGACGTGAATACTCTATGACGTTGGGCAGATACTTTGCCAACATCGCCTGCCCATTCCAGTTTAATATAACGATTGCTACCTTTGCCATATTTTTTTTAATCGATTGTTCAAAAGATTGGTAAACTCATAATTCTTCAGTCCCCACTTCGGAGCTACAAGCAATTCCTTGGGCGACTGACTGACGAAACGTTCCAGCACCAAATCCTTTCTAAGCAACTGGATGTATCTGACGATGACATCGATATACTCCTCCACCGTATAGACATGGAAGGGATGCTGGGCATATTGTTCCGCCAACTTGGTTCCCCTGATAATCTGCATCTGATGGATTTTCAAGATATCCAAAGGAAGAGACGAGATGATGGGAGCTTGTCGCAAACTTTCCTCGGCATCCTCCCCCGGTAAGCCTATGATGATATGTCCTCCCGTCAATATGCCTCTATCATGGGTTCTCTCCACGGCATCACGGCAACAAGCGAAGTCATGTCCGCGGTTGATACGCCTCAACGTCTCGTCATTGGCACTCTCAATGCCATACTCCACCAAGAGGAAAGTACGCTTGTTCAATTCCACCAAATAGTCGAGCAACTCATCGCTCATACAGTCGGGACGAGTGCCGATGACGATGCCCACGACATCTTCCACCGTCAAAGCCTCCTCGTACATTCTTCGCAAATGCTCCACGGTATCGTAAGTATTGGTATATGCCTGAAAATAGGCAAGATACTTCATGTCGGGATACTTGCGAGCAAAGAATGCCTTACCCTCCACCAGCTGTTCCGTGATAGATTTCTTCCTATCACAATAGCTAGGATTGAAGGTTCGGTTGTCACAATAGATGCAACCTCCGCTCGAAATCCGCCCATCACGATTGGGACAGGAGAATCCGGCATCAATGGAAATCTTCTGCACTCGAAAGTCAGGGAACTGCTTCCGAATCCAAGAACCGAAATCGTTATAATATGGGTTCATGATATGATTAGATTAGCTCCGCTTTCAGTGCAGTCTTATCATGGTTGAAATCTCCAAGCTTCACCTTGATGAGTTGGTTGTCATACTCTTCCTTCGCCAAGGCTGGCGAAAGTTCCACACGCACATAGTTCTTGGTAAAACCGTGCATTGCCTTGCCACGAGGAGCCTTTTCGAAGAGAACCTCAGCCTCTGTGCCGATATACTGGGCATAGAAAGCCTGTGTCTTTTCATCGCTCAATTCCAAGAGACGCTTAGAGCGAAGTTTCTTGTCCTTGTCGCTCACTACATACGGAATCTTCAGAGCCGCCGTACCAGGGCGTTCCGAATATGGAAAGACGTGCAACTGGGTGACAGGCAGGCTCTTCAAGAACTCATAGCATTCCTCGAAGCACTCAGGTGTCTCACCACGACATCCTACCATCACATCGACACCGATGAAGGCATCCGGCATTTTCTCCTTGATAAGATTCACCTTATGAGCAAACAACGCCTTGTCATAACGACGGTGCATTAACTTGAGCACCTCATCACTACCACTCTGCAATGGGATATGGAAATGAGGCATGAAGGCACGGCTCTGGGCACAATAATCTATCAAGTCATCATCGCAGAGATCTGGCTCCAAACTGGAGATGCGATAGCGCTTGATGCCCTCCACCTGATCCAAGGTCTTCACCAAGTCGATGAAACGCTCATGGGTAGTCTGTCCGAAGTCACCGATGTTGACACCCGTGATAACAATTTCCTTTCCTCCCTCCTGGGCAGCCTGCTCAGCCTGTTGTACCAAGGATTCGATGCTAGGATTGCGAGAATTGCCACGAGCGAAAGGTATCGTACAATAAGTGCAATAGTAATTGCATCCATCCTGCACCTTAAGGAAGTAACGAGTACGATTGCCACGAGAACAAGATGGCTGGAATGTCTTGATTTCCTTTGTCTTCACACTATGATGGGCATGAAGAGCAGAATCGGCAGCAAACTTCTGCGACCAAGCATCGCTGAGATATTGTATCAAATTGGCTTTCTCGTTGGCGCCCAGCACCAAATCAACTCCTTCTATCTTGCTTACATTCTCCGACTCCAGCTGGGCATAGCATCCCGTCACGATGACGAAAGCCCCAGGGTTCTCCCTCACCATGCGGTGAATCGCCTGACGACACTTATGGTCGGCAACTTCCGTCACAGAGCAAGTGTTGATCAAGCAAATGTCAGCTTTCTCCCCCTTTTGTGCAGTAATCACGCCCATGTCTTCGAGCATCTTGCCAAAAGTGGAAGTTTCAGAGAAGTTGAGTTTGCAGCCCAGTGTATAATAAGCTGCTTTCTTGCCTTGGAAGGCACTTGAATCTATCATATATTATCCTAATTATCTTGTTGTTTTAAACGCAGCGGTCATCTGTAGAGGAAGACCGCTTTCCTTGCCTTATTACAAAAGCGTGGCAAAGTTAAGCAAATATTCTGAAATTAGCAAATTATCAAGAGGCTTTTTGCTTAAGCCCCGCCTCAGAGACACCCATACTTATCCAAAAGAGTCCGTATTGCCTGATGTCAACTTTCAAAAACTGGAGGGTATAAAACAAAAAAAGCCGCTAGACCGAAGTCCAGCGGTTGTTTCTCTCATTTTTCTTTCGCTAGTAATCCTAGATTACTTTGCAGAGTCAGCAGCAGTAGAGTCTGCTACAGTAGAGTCTGCTACAGTTGAATCTACCTGAGCTGTGTCAGAATCAGCAGAAGCTGTGTTCTGAGCTGTTTTGTTACCATTACAAGATGCGAAAGAGATAGCTGCTACAGCTACCATTGCTAAAACTAATTTCTTCATTTTCTTTGCTTTTTAAATCTGTAAAACAATCATTTGTTTATTAAAACGATGCAAAGGTAAGTATTTTTTCGATACGTTGTTCTTTTTTTTGTGACTTTTTTTAGGGGTATTTTGTAACATTTTTACAAGACTCTATAAATCAGCAACTTACAAACTGCTAACAAAAGTTAAAGTTTTACCTGTGTGCGAAGACGCCCCGATTTTAACACTTTTCTGTGTTTTTTGCTCACTTGAGCACGATTGTCCTAAACCAGTCCTTCAGCACACCTGCATACTGATTTTGGGAGTCGGAAAGCAGAATTAACACTTGCGAGCCGTCTGCCAACTGGGGGCCGAGACACATTCCTTCATAATTGGCAAAGGAACGACCAAAGATCGTCAAGGTTGTATTCCACTCCGTGAGCAGCCTTTTGGGCATAATTCCAACAGATTCTTGGTTCGGGTTCACAAGATAGAGCTTGCAATGGCAGAAAGAGCCCACCTTCAACTTAGGAATGAAAGCCTCACGTTCCAACACGAGCAACTGTCCATCCGGCAAAGCACAGAGTTCGCTCACTCCCATCACGTATGTCTCGGCGATCTTCTGCGTAGAAGGCTTGTCCATCTGATAGGTAAAAGTAGAAACAATAGGATGAAGAGAGTTTTGAGGTTTCCAGTCGAAACCTATCAGGCGTAGCTTGTTGGCAACTCCATTCTGCGGCGTTGCTGGTTCTCCATCTTTCCTCATTGTACTTTCAGAAATTGTCCAAAGACGATGGCGAATGGAATCGTATGTCAACGACTCATACACATAATTAGGATAATAATCGGAAGCAGGCACATCCCACTCCCACAATCGACTGCTTTGCAAAGCTCCTTCGTAAGAAGCCGCCTCTTCTTCAGAAGGTAACGATGCCCCATCATTGAGAAACTCTTTTAATCTAAACTTCCCCTCACTCGCCACGACCAACGTGCTATCCGAAACCTTGGCGATAGCCTCATGGTCGAATCCCGTCTCCTTGGGAACAAAACGAACGGCAGGATTCACACGGCTTCCATCCGTATTCACTGAGTAACCGAGGTTCTCCACATTTTCCAGTTCTCCCGTTTTCGGATTCACCTGAATACGAAAGTTGTAATAGAGCGCACTATCCGACTTGTCACTTACCACCGCATAGATATCATCATGCAGATGGGTGATGCCACTATAGTTGCCAGCAGGAACGGTCTTCAGAAAAGACTTTTGAGGGAACTCACGAACCACTCGCCACGAATGCTCCTCCAACGAATCATTTGACGAGACCTCCCCTACTCCTTGCGCAGCTATCGAGCGGACACTTATCAGAGTTCCCAATAACAATAGCCCTAAAATCTTCTGCATCTTCCTTCTCCTATACCTTATTATATATATACCTTATTATATATACGTCATTACACATGATGTATGGATACTTATCCCACCGCTAATCACAAAGCCGCATATGTCAAGACGAACTCCATCGTCAATTCGAAATCCACGTTCACTCGCTTCTTCGCCTTTAGGTTTTCAACCTCGCACGACCAATCCGACATTGCATCGAAAGGTTTCACCCTCATATCAGCATATTGTAGATTATCCTCGGAAAACAACTTATAGATAGTCTCCTTGCTACACCAATGTACGAGCAGTGCATCCAAATCGATCGCCTTTTCATCCTTTCTCATGAATTTCGAAGCGATTCGCTTCACCCGATCACTGTAGTATTCAATATCTACAGCCACCTCACTTGCCTTGGAAAGGATCAAAGCAGCATATCCCTTGGTATGCGAAACACTGATGTTATACCCATTGAGGAGAGGTTTACCAGCCGAATTGTGCCCGATGTCCCCTATCCGTTGGATTTGTGCCTCAGGACACCCCAACATCTGCAACATTTCTCGAAGCAAGATTCTGACCGACAGAAATTCCAACTTTCGGCTATCACTCTTAAAACGGGACAAGTCACCTTGATAGCAATTTGCCCACGGATAACACTCCAACAATTCGGCGACAGACTCATCCATCTGCCACAACCCCAAGCTCACGCCAGGATAAACTTCCCTTATATTTACCAATGCCATAGTTCGTATTCCTATTGATAATTAATAGCCATTTGTTTGTTGGCTACAAAATTACTAAAAAAAATCGACAAAAAAGAAAGAGAGCCAAGATTATGAAAATCCCGACCCTCTTTTGTTATAATCAATCTTAAAAGCTCTATTTTACGGTCACCTTAATCTTGCTGATGCGGCGTTCTTCCACCCCCATCACCTCAAAGGTATAATTCTTATACTCTATCTTCTCGTGGATGCTTGGGAAATCCCCCTTGATTTCCAATAGCAAACCTGCCAATGTATCGGCATCCCCCTCCACTTCCTCAAACTCCTCATCATCTACATTGAGTATCTTGCAGAAGTCCGTCAAGAGCGTCTTGCCCTCAAAGATATAAGTATTATAGTTCAATTTCGAGTAGAACTTCTCCTCCTCATCATATTCATCATTGATTTCTCCCACAATCTCTTCCAAGATGTCCTCCAGCGTGACGATACCGCTCGTACCACCAAACTCATCCACCACAATGGCAATATGCACCTTGTTTTCCTGGAACTCACGCAAGAGATCGTCTATCTTCTTGGTCTCTGGCACGAAATATGGAGGTCGTATCAAACTCTGCCACCTGAAAGAGGCTGGCTTTCCGAGATGAGGAAGCAAATCCTTGATATACAAGATTCCTCGGATATTGTCCGTATTATCTTGATAGACTGGAATACGACTATAGTTATTTTCTACGATACATTTAAGTACCTCCGGATAAGTACTTTGAATATCCAAATCCACCACATTCTGTCGGCTCGTCATCACCTCCTTGGCAGTCTCGTCGCCAAATCGGATGATTCCCTTCAACATACTTTGCTCATCCTTGATGTCATCCTTGTCGGTCAACTCCAAGGCTTGTTCCAAGTCATCGACACTCAGCACATGATTTTCCTTCTTGACCACCTTTTCGGCAAGTACCCCACTCTTCAAGAGTACATTTTCCAAAGGCCAGAAGAGTTTTCTGACAAACAAAATGCCATTGACAACACGACGACAGAAGCGCAAAGGATCCTTGCGACTATACACCTTAGGCATAATCTCGCCAAAAAGCAAGAGCAAGAAAGTAAGGAGAACCGTGATAATCAGGAACTGCAACCAATATGCCTTGTCACCAAAATGAACAATGCCTGCAAAAACATAGTTCAACAACATGATGATGGTGACGTTGACGAAATTATTGGCAATCAAAATCGTTGCCAACGTACGTTCCGAGTCTTCACGCAACATCTGAATTTTTCGGTCGGTATCCGTCTTCTCATCCTCCAATTCATCTACATCTGCAGGTGAAAGACTGAAGAAAGCTATCTCCGAACCACTGGCGAAAGCAGACATCACCAACAACATCGCCGCCAAAACAGCAGCAAAAACAACCCCTAACGAAGGCGGCATGAACGACACGTCACCAAAGGCTTCTGTGATAGTAGAAATATCCAATTTCTTTTAAATATTAAAATGGTAAACCATCTTTGCCCTCCCCGCTTTGCGATGTCTGGGCATTAGAATTTTCATTTTGAGTATTACCGTTCTCTGTGGCTTGGGATGCTGTCTGAGAATGCGCCATCTTAGAATATAAGAATTCCAGATTATCCACATAGATTTCTGTACGATACTGGCGCTTACCCTGTTTGTCATCGAAAGCACGATACCGGATTTTTCCCTCAACATAGAGTTTGTCACCCTTACGAACATACTTCTCCACATACTTTGCCAAGGCACGGAAGAAGACCAATGTATGCCAATCGGTATGGTCGGGCACCTGCGTGCCATTCGGAAGAGTATATCCCCTCTCCGTTGTAGCAAACGTCACCTGGGCTATCGCCTGGTCTGCATCATAATAACGCACATCAGGATCCTTGCCCACATTTCCTATTAACATCACCTTGTTCATAAGTTCACCTCTTTATTATTTCCACATACCGAGATAACGGTAATTGAAATTCTTTCCCTTGGCTGATGGGAACTGACTACGAGAATCGACACGGTCGCGCAAATGCTCCACGATTCGATTATAGCAATCGAGTCCAGAAGTCGCCTTTACATTGGCAACAAAATGTGTATCTCTATACTCATGCTTACCGGTAGCCGGTATCAAGACGACACGCTTGAAATCAAGCGTACCCTCATACCAGCCTGGCATTTCCTCTGCCAGACGAGCTACAGGGCTTGCCACGCCATCACGATGATCGGCAGCAGGCATAGCACGCAAAGCCTTCTTATCCTTGAAGTCTTGCATACAAGCAGCAGCGGTCTTGATAATAATGAAATAAACTCTAGGGCGAACTTTATAGCGTTTAGGATAGCAAACATCGCTTGCAGCATATTCACGAATATCAGCCTCAAGCTCTGGATTCATCCCAATCTCTGAAATTCCACTTAAAAAATTGATTGCTTCATCGACAGAAAAAGCAAATGCTTCTTTGTCGAAATATCTAATATATAAATTCATAGTGTGGTATGTTTTCTCTTTTAAAACTTAAAGAAAAGAGCGGAAAACGGGACTCGGACCCGCGACCCCAACCTTGGCAAGGTTGTGCTCTACCAACTGAGCTATTTCCGCAAGGAAAAATAAATGGTGAAGAGGAGGAGACTCGAACTCCCACGACACAATTGTCACTACCCCCTCAAAGTAGCGCGTCTACCAATTCCGCCACCTCTCCAACATTAAGTCATTTCGAATATCCGTGCCCAAGACAGGACTCGAACCTGCACGTTGTGAAACACACGCACCTGAAACGTGCGCGTCTACCAATTCCGCCACTTGGGCTCGAAGAATTGAAACCAATTCCTGTTTTGGTTGTATTCAAAATGTTTGAGCGGAAAACGGGACTCGGACCCGCGACCCCAACCTTGGCAAGGTTGTGCTCTACCAACTGAGCTATTTCCGCAACTAATTCCTAATTGCTAGGAGCATTTCCCTAAATGCGGTTGCAAAGGTACTGTTTTTTTCTGAACCGCCAAACTTTTTCCTAACTTTTTTTCAAAAAAATGCGCATTTTGTCTCAAATCTTTACAAAATGCGCCATTTTTCGCTATAAAAGTACTTTTTCTAGCCTACTTTTGCACTTAAAGTACGTTTTCAATCCATTCGGTCACGATAGTCCTCATATCCGAATTTTCTCAGAATTTCCAATTCTCCATCCAAATGAACGATACCAATCGCTGGATGAGTGATGCCATTAAAGGTATTTGTCTTCACGGTTGTGTAGTGAAGCATATCCTCAAAGATGACATTTTCACCGATTTCCAACTCATGGTCAAATTTCCAAAAGCCCATGAAGTCGCCACTCAAGCAACTATTTCCACCTATTCTATATATATGGTCGCCTTCCGGAGCCTTCATCGGGTCAACCACCTCCAAGGTTTCGGCATTTCTCACCGTTGGCATGTATGGCATCTCCAAACAGTCGGGCATGTGACAAGTGAAACTCGCATTGATGATGGCTGTACGAATACCTTTGTCCTCCACCACATCCACCACCTGGGTGACAAGTGGACCAGTCTGCCAACCGAAAGCACTACCCGGTTCCAGGATCACCTTGAGATGAGGATAGCGACTATGAAATCCCTTTAATATATTAATAAGGTGTAAAACATCGTAATCCTTGCGAGTCATCAGATGACCACCACCGAAGTTGATCCATTTCAACTGAGGAAACCATTTGGCGAACTTCTCCTCAATATGCACCAAAGTTCGTTCAAACACATCCGCCCCACTCTCGCAATGGCAATGACAATGGAATCCCTCGATATCGGATGGCAACTTGTCTGGCAACTTGTCGGAAGTGACTCCAAATCGAGTGCCCGGTGCACATGGATTATACAACAAGGTGCCCACCTCTGAATATTCCGGGTTGACACGCAAGCCCAACTGAATGTCGGGGCAATCCTTCTTCACTCGCTCATGGTAACGTGCATATTGGGAAAGAGAGTTGAAAGTGAGATGGCTGGAGCAACGAGCAATCTCATCTATCTCCTCATCTGTATAAGCAGGCGAGAAAGTGTGTGCCTTGCTGCCAAACTCCTCGAATGCCAATCGAGCCTCGCTCAAAGAACTGGCTGTCGTCGAAGAAATATATTCACGGAAAATCGGAAAGGTCTTCCATAGGGCGTATGCCTTAAATGCCAAAATGATTTCCACATCGGCACGGTCTGCGACACTTTTTATCAATTCCAAATTCTTGCGTAAGCGTGATTCCTCCAAAACGTAAATTGGGGTGTGAAACCCGCTAAAATTCTCTAAATTTACTTTCATGTCTTGATAAATATTAATTTTATGGTGCAAAGATAGCTTTTTATCTCGGATATAATTGCTAGTTTGCTTTTTTTTTAATACTTTTGCAACAGAAAAGTTTTTCAGACTATGAAATTAGCGATAATGACAAAGTCCACATTCTTTGTGGAAGAAGACAAAATACTATCCTCGTTGTTCGACGAGGGCTTGGATGATTTGCATCTTTTCAAACCTGGGTCATCTCCGATGTACTCCGAGCGACTGCTTACACTCTTGCCCGAAGACTATTATCGCAAGATAACAGTTCACGATCATTTTTATCTGAAGCAAGAGTACGACTTGGCGGGCATCCATCTCGACAATCCTACCGACAACCTACCCGATGGTTACAAGGGAAAGTTCAGTCGTACCTGCACCGATCTCAGTCAACTGAAGGAGATGAAGAAGAAATCACAGTATGTTTTTCTCAAGAACATCTTCGACTGCATCGAGTTCAAGGAAGAGAAATCTTCCTTCTCCCTACAACAGCTCGAACTGGCTGCCGGCAACGGACTCATCGACAAGAAAGTCTATGCACTGGGAGGCATGAGCCTGGAGAACATCAAGATAGCAAAAGCACTGGGATTTGGAGGTGTCGTCATCTGTGGCGACCTTTGGAATCGCTTCGACATCCACAATGAGAAGGACTACAAGGAGTTGATTGCCCATTTCGAGAAACTTCGAAAAGCGGTCAGCTAACAGGACGAGAGTCTTCAATAGATGTTAGGACAAATAATGTATCAACAATTTATTTACACATAAACTAAAAAACAAAATGAGTGACAAGAACTCTTTTTTGGTATTCTCTGGTACAAACTCGAGATACCTTGCAGAAAAAATCTGCGCAAGTTTAGGTTGCCCTCTCGGTAACTTGGTCGTAACCAAGTTCTCTGATGGTGAATTTGGCGTCTCTTTCGAGGAGTCTATCCGTGGACGTGACGTATTCCTTGTACAGAGCACCTTCCCAAATTCAGACAATTTGATGGAGTTGCTCTTGATGATTGATGCAGCCAAGCGTGCTTCTGCTCGTCAGATCATCGCCGTTGTGCCTTACTTCGGTTGGGCTCGCCAGGACCGCAAGGACAAACCACGTGTCAGCATCGGCGCTAAGTTGGTTGCCGACTTGCTCAGCGTTGCCGGTATCGACCGCTTGATTACCATGGACCTCCATGCTGATCAGATTCAGGGCTTCTTTGATGTACCGGTAGATCACCTCTATGCTTCAGGTGTCATCCTCCCTTACTTGCAGAGCTTGCGCCTCAAGGACATGGTCATCGCTTCTCCTGACGTAGGTGGTTCTAAGCGTGCCAACACTTACGCTAAGTACTTCGGTTGCCCGCTCGTACTCTGCAACAAGACTCGTGCTCGTGCCAACGTAGTAGCTAGCATGCAGATTATCGGTGACGTGAAGGACAAGAACGTAGTCATCATCGACGACATGGTAGATACCGCTGGTACCATCACCAAGGCTGCCGACATCATGAAGGAGGCTGGCGCCAAGACCGTTCGTGCTTGCGCTTCTCACTGCGTGATGAGTGGTCCAGCTTCTGAGCGTGTTCAGGCTTCCGCTTTGGAGGAGATCGTATTCACCGACTCTATCCCTTACACCAACCGTTGCGCTAAGGTTAAGCAGATTTCTATCGCAGATATGTTTGCCGAGACCATCCGCCGTGTAGAGGAGAACGAGAGTATCTCTGACCAGTATCTCGTATAATAATTACATACACTAAATAACAGGATTTCATTTTTTGAAATCCTGTTATTTACCAATCATAAAGATGAATAACATTTTAGAAACCATTTTGAAACTCATCCTTGGAGTTATTTGTTCATTCTTTGTCTTTTTCGGTTTTATCTTCTGCTTTGATTCTCCTGACACTTTTACCAATATCGCACTCTTAGTAGGCTATCTTGCAATATTGTGGGGAATTTATCGTATCATAAAAAAAATAATCAATAAATAAAAAATCCTGTACCTCTTTGCAGAGATACAGGATTGTTATTTTTAAATATGATGCTTTATCATTATTAGTCCAACCACTTAACGTAGCAGAAGTCCTGACGATGTGGCAACTTATCGTTCTTAGGATACATACGAACACCAGTCTTGAATGAACCGGCATTAACAGGCTCAATCTCTGCCTCGAACGTATAGTTGTTGCCCTCGTGACCAACCACCTTGAATGGATAAACAGCATATACCTGCTTGCCATCCTCTGGCTGGTCATTCAAGACTACAAGCTCCAAGCCTACAGCATCGTTCAAGCCCTGCTCGTCGATCACATACTGTACCTTGTACTTCTGACCAGTCTCAACGCCATTAGCCATACAATCATTCTTAGATACTACGTGGATGCCATCCCAACGCTCAGCTACAGACTCCTTCCAGAGTGCGATTTCCTTAGCCAAAGCATTGTCGTTTGCAGCCAACTTCTTGAAGCGAGCAGCCTCCTTGTTGTAGAACTTATCATAGTAGTCATCCAACTGGCGCTTCATAGTATAGTGAGGAGCGATAGTAGCGATAGAGTTCTT
>FR893253.1 GCA_000436035.1 Prevotella sp. CAG:732
CAGATGATGCTCAGTCCGATACCGATGATGAGGTTCAGGGAAATCGTGTTACCCAGAATGTTCTGCGCCGTGGCATAATCCTTCTGTCCCAACTTCACGCTGATGGCGGTAGACGCTCCTACGCCCACACCGGCTCCGAAGGCGGCGGTGAGGTTCATGAAGGGGAAGGTGATGGCGAGACCAGAGATAGCCAAGGCTCCCACACCCTGACCGATGAATACTCGGTCTACGATGTTGTAGAGCGAGGAGGCGGTCATCGCAATCATCGCTGGCAGGGCGTACTGAACGAGCAGCTTGCCCACCGGCTTTGTACCTAATTCTAATGTCGCTTGTTTATTTTCCATTTTTTTTCTTTGCTTCTTGCGTGCAAAAGTACAAAAAATATTCCATACCTTATTATATATATAGGCTAAAACTTGCTAAACGAGCAAAAACTTGCCTTTTCTTTTGGTGTTCTCGCACGAAAGCAGTACTTTTGCATTTCGAATAAACAACGATTAGCAATCTGGAAACTGAGAAACCATAATGATTAGCAATCGCCTATACAACTCTTAACAAACCTAACAAAATGAAACGATTATACGTATTGCTCTGTGCAATGATATTGACAGCTCTCTCCTTGCAGGCTCACGAGGACAGGGTGACCAACTTTGAGCAACTGATGCGGCTGACTCGCATCACAGAGACGGAGATGGTGTCCTTCCCTGGTGGCAAGTGCATGATGTACCGCCTCTATCTGAGAGACAAGGACCTGCAACATTCTCCCTATTCGGTGAGCCGTCCGGAGGAGTTTCTCTCTCCTCGTGCCATCGAGCGTCGCAAGCGTCAGAACCTTTCGGTGGATGCTACCGACCTCCCCATCTCGCCTGCTTATATCGACTCGGTCAGAGAGGCTGGCATCGAGATCGTGGGCAAGAGCAAGTGGAACAACACGATCCTCGTTCGCATCCATAAGGAGAAGGAACTCAGTCGATTACAACGTCTCTCCTTCATCACCAAGGCTCTGAAAGTATTCTCTTCCCCTGATTCCATCACTGAGCGCAAGCGCTCCTCTTTCCGCAAGGAACTGAATCAATGGGAACCTTATACCAACAACTATGGTGCTGCCGAGGCGCAAGTGAAGTCGCTGAATGGCATCAAGATGCACGAGAAGGGGTTCCGTGGCAAGGGAATGATGATAGCTGTCTTCGATGGTGGTTTTATGAACGCCGACAAGATACCTGCCTTGCACAATATCCAACTGGCAGGCGTGAAGGACTTTGTCGTCCCTAAGTCAGACAATGTGTTTCAGGAGATGGAGCATGGCACGATGGTGCTTTCCACGATGGCGAGCCATTCGCCTAATAATTATATAGGTGTAGCTCCTGAGGCGCAATACCTCTTGGTACGTTGCGAGGATGAGCGAACGGAGAGCCTTGCCGAGGAAGACTACTGGGCTGAGGCTGCTGAATATGCCGACAGCGTGGGCGTGGATGTCATCAACTCTTCCTTGGGCTACCATGCCTTCGATGATGAGAAGACCAACCATACCTATAGCGAACAGGATGGCGAGACGGCTCTGATTTCGCATACTGCCTCTATGTGTGCCGACAAGGGTATCATCTGTGTCAACTCGGCTGGCAACGATGGCATGGGCACTTGGAAGAAAATCAACTTCCCTGCTGATGCCAAGGACATCTTGACGGTGGGAAGTATCAATGAGCAGGGCATGAATGCCGCCTTCAGTGCGGTGGGTCCTACGGCTGACGGCAGAATCAAGCCGGATGTGATGGCGTATGGCAGTCCTACCTCGGTGATTACGGGGCGTGGCTCCATCATTAATGACAACGGCACCTCCTTCTCCTCACCGCTCATAGCTGGTATGGTGGCTTGCCTCTGGCAGGCTTTGCCTCGCAAGACGGCGAAGCAAATCATCAAGCTCGTCAAGTTGGCGAGCAACAACCAGCAGCATCCCGACAACGTCTTCGGCTATGGCGTGCCCGACTTCTGGAAGGCATACCAAACGGGGAAAGCGATTAAGTAAATGGTAAATAATAAATGATAAAGAATAAATATGCTAATAGGCATTGCTGTTATTTATGATTTATAATTTGTAATTTATAATTTAAATATGGTAAACCATTTATCTCTATACGAACTCAACTCGCTGGTGCGCGATGTCATTTCGATGTCGCTGCCCGATAGTTATTGGGTGGAAGCGGAACTCTCCGAGGCTCGTGAAGGCTACGGAGGGCACTGCTATATGGAGCTGATAGAGAAAGATGAACGCTCCAATACACCGATAGCCAAGGCGCATGCCTCCTGTTGGCGCAACCGATGGATGCTCTTGAAACCCCAGTTTGAGCGGGTAACGGGACAGCGGATTCATGCTGGTATGAAGGTGCTGCTGAAAGTCCATGCCCAGTTCCATGAGAACTATGGCTTCTCTTGGATTGTCGATGACATCGACCCTACCTATACGATGGGCGACATGGCTCGCAAGCGCATGGAAATCATCCAAACCTTGAAGGAGGAGGGTGTCTTCGACTTGCAGAAGGAACTCAAGCTCCCGATGTTCTGTCAGCGCATCGCAGTCATCTCCAGTGCCACTGCCGCAGGATATGGCGACTTCTGCAATCAACTCGCCGACAACGGCTATGGATTGCAGTTTACCACCGCCCTCTTTGCTGCCACCATGCAGGGTGAGGGAGTGGAGCAGAGCGTCATCTCGGCACTCAACCGCATCAATGAGGAATGGGAAAACTGGGACTGTGTGGTTATCATCCGAGGTGGTGGTGCCACGAGCGACCTCTCTGGCTTCGACACCTTGGCGCTCGCCGAGAATGTAGCCAACTTTCCTCTGCCGATCATCACGGGTATCGGACATGAGCGAGACGAGAGCGTGCTCGACATGATTTCCTTCCAACGAGTGAAGACTCCGACGGCTGCCGCCGCCTTCCTCGTTGACCATCTCACCGAGGTGTATGCTCGGATAGAGGATGCGCAAGAGGCAATCGTCAACTATGTGAAGCGCCGTCTGCAAGTGGAACGGATGAAGTTTGAGCGACTCTCCACTCGGATTCCCACTCTCTTCTCGCTGGTTAAAGTGCGTCAGAGTAATCGTCTCGACCAACTCTTGAATCGCTTGAAGGTGAAGGCGGAACGCATTCCTGCCGATGGCTTGCATCGCTTGGAAATGCTCGAAGCCCGACTGAAAGAACCTGTGGCGAGGAAATTGGAGAGAGAGCTGCATCGGGTAGAAATGCTTTCGCAGAGAGCTGTCGCCCAAGACCCCGAACGCTTGTTGAGCCGTGGCTATAGCATCACGCTGAAAGACGGCAAGAGCATCAAGGATGCCTCACAGTTGAAGGCAGGAGATGAAATCGAGACTCGCTTTGCGAAAGGTGTAGCCAAAGCAGTTGTGAAATAACCCCTTAAATGAAATAAAACAATGGCAAAGAAAGAAATCAAATACGAAGAAGCGGTTGCTCAGTTGGAGGAAATCGTGGATAAAATGGAGAACGATGAACTCGACATTGACCAGCTCTCCGACCAGTTGAAGCGTGCCAAGGAATTGGTCAAGCTTTGCAAGGACAAACTCACCAAAACGGATGAGGAAATCAAAAAGCTATTGAGCGAGGACAATTAACGAGGCAGTGACAAAAAAACGGTCTCATCTGCGTAATCTGTGCCAAAATATGGTGGATAAGCGATAAATGATAACGTTTAACCTAAAAATAAGGCAAAATAGTTGCAGATTAACAGAATATTTTGTACTTTTGCAGCTAAATATTAGTAGAACATTAAAAAATAAGATGTTATGAAAGACTTGGATTGGTCTAATTTGTCATTCGGCTACCGCCGTACTGACTACAATGTTCGCTGTTACTATCGCGACGGCAAATGGGGCGAAATTGAAGTTTGCTCTGATGAGTATTTGAAATTGCACATGGCTGCAACCTGCTTGCACTATGGTCAGGAGGCTTTCGAGGGCTTGAAGGCTTATCGTTGTCCTGATGGTAAGGTGCGTGTGTTCCGTATGGATGAGAATGCTGCTCGTTTGCAAAGCACATGTCGTGGTATCTTGATGCCTGAGGTGCCTACAGAATTGTTTGAGGAAATGGTGAAGAAGGTGGTTCGCCTCAACCAGGAGTGGATTCCTACCTACGAGAGTGGTGCTACCCTGTACATCCGTCCTCTCTTGATTGGTACAAGCGCTCAGGTGGGTGTTCACCCAGCTAAAGAATATTGTTTCTTGATCTTTGTCACACCAGTAGGTCCTTACTTCAAGGGTGGTTTCTCTAGCAACCCATACGTCATCATCCGTGAATATGACCGCTCTGCTCCTCTCGGAACAGGTATCTATAAGGTAGGTGGTAACTATGCCGCTTCCCTCAAGGCCAACTCTATCGCTCACGAGAAGGGTTATGCTTGTGAGTTCTACCTCGATGCCAAGGAGAAGAAGTACATCGACGAGTGTGGTGCAGCCAACTTCTTCGGTATCAAGAACAATACATACGTTACTCCTAAGAGTACATCCATCCTCCCATCTATCACCAACAAGAGTTTGATGCAGGTGGCTGAAGACCTCGGCATGAAAGTAGAGCGTCGCCAGATTCCTGAGGAGGAGTTGGAGACCTTCGAGGAGGCTGGAGCATGTGGTACAGCCGCAGTGATCAGTCCTATCAGTTACATCGACGACTTGGAGAGTGGCAAGCGTTACGACTTCGGTCCAGAGCCTGGTCCTGTTTCCAAGAAGTTGTTTGATACCCTCCGTGGCATCCAGTATGGTACCATCGAGGACAAGCATGGTTGGACAACTGTGGTTATCGAATAATGATAAAGAATTTTGTTATATGCAAAATATTAAAAAATGAATGAGAGCGCACTCTTCGGGCTGTGATGCTTGAAGGGGCGCTTTTTTGATTTATGTACGATGATTTAAGATATTATATCTAATGTCTAATTATTAATTAAACCCCTAACATAAGAATCTGTATGAGAAAAAAAGTCATCCTAACAATGGGATTGATGTGTCTTTCCTTAGTTTCTTTTGCACAAGGCAAGCGTACCGTTTTGAGTGCCAATATTGATGGCTATCAAAGAGATATGGTGTATTTCGACTGTGTGCAAAGTCCATTTATCAGACAAGAGTTCCATACCAACCCAGGTGAGGAGCATGTGTATTCATTCAACAGCGACCAGATGGTATCGATGATTATCAATGGACGAACTACCGTCTTGTTGATGCCAGGAGATAGTTTGCATGTGGATGTGCAATATCTTGGAAAGCAAGTGAAGAATCTTTCTTTCTCAGGAAGCGAGAGTGCAGTTGCTGCCAACCAACTTTATGCCGCCTTCAATGATTTCAAGAAGAGCATCCGTTATAAGTCACAACTTTTGGCTTGTATTGTTGTGGATGTGAAACCTGTGGATAGAATCAAGGACTCCGAGAAGTTGCTAGACAGAGCCAAGCAACTAGTAGCGGAATCCAAGGCAAAGGTAGCCGATGAGGTAGCCAATTACGTAATGGCTGAGGCAGAAGGACAAGCCTTTTCTTCTTTCATCGAGTATCCTCCGATGTATGAGGAAACTCGTAAACTTCCTATTGCTCAGCAGGGTGTTGGCGATTATTGGAACATGTTGAAGGACGTTACTTTACGTGATGATGCTGCCTCCTTAAACTGTCCTGACTATTGCTCTTTCTTGCTTTTGAATATGGCTTACGAGAAATCAAAGGCAGCTCAAAAGAAAGGAGAGAAATATGAGCGTCCTAATGAGTTGGAAGCTATGTTCAATGAGTTGGCTTCCTATTATGATGGAGCACGAAGAGATGCTGTACTATATTCGGTGTTGACCAATTATATTCAAGGTGGCAAGAACATAGAGCGTGTAGAACCTCTGCTAAAAGCCTACAAGGAAAAGTATTGCACAGACAAACATCATGCAGACATCCTTGACGCCTTGATGCAATAATAGAAATAATAAATATAAACAACATAAGAGAGAGTTCAATTAAACGAAAAGTTCATGAAGCAAAGAGGATTCTTATTGAAATCTACTTGTCTCGCAAGCCTTTTGGTAGGAGCGCCTGTTCAGATGTTCCCTCCACTTTCAGCCAATGCGCAAAAAGTACGTCCTTCTGATGATGGATGGAAAGAGGAAAAGGTGACATTGCGAGTAAGTAATGAGACATTGGGAAGTGTGCTGACGAAAGTAGCCAAGTCGGTCAATGCCGATTTGATTTTCCAGGGTGTGACACTTGTGGGTATCAATGATCTCACCACCTTGAATGTCAAGGACAAACCACTTGACAAGGTGCTGGGCGAATTGATTGGTAACCAAAATGTTCGCATCGACTACCAAGGTGGACACCGTGCCATCGTCATATCTTCTTACGAACGACAAGAAGACGATGCGCAGAGTTTTATTATTGGTGGTGTAATCATTGGAGGTGACGACCACCAACCATTGGTGGGTGCTACCGTATCAGTCACCAATGGAACCAAGCAGAAGGGCACTTCTGGATGTATTACCGATGAGGATGGTAAGTTCAGTTTGCGCATCAACCGTAAGTCATCCATCAGTATTTCTTATATCGGTTACGAGACCAAGTCTATCCAGATTCTTCGTCCAAATCGTGATATGAAGATTGTGTTGACAGCCAATGCCACCAATATGGATGAGGTGGTTGTTACAGGTATCAGCCGACGCAACAAGAAGAGCTTTACTGGTAACTATGTTACGGTGAAGGGTGACGAATTGCGCCGTATCGATCCAAACAATATATTGAAGAGCCTTCAGTTCTTTGACCCTAGTTTCAAGGTGAAGGAGAACAACTCGAATGGTTCTGACCCTACTGCGCAGCCAGAGTTTCAGATGCGTGGTGACCAATCGCTGGGTTCTGTGTCTAACATGAACTCTATGGACTTGTTGCTTGACAACGTATCAAGTCGTCCGAATACACCTTTGTTTGTACTCGATGGTTTCGTAGTACCTATGACTCGTATCCTTTCCCTCGACCCAGAGCGTATTGACGATGTGACAATCCTCAAGGATGCTGCCGCTACCTCTATCTATGGTTCGAAGGCAAGTAATGGCGTTGTGGTTATCACTACCAAGGTGGCTCCTGATGGTGCCTTGTCTGTGGCTTACAATGGAACATTGACTATTCAGTCACCAGACTTGACCGATTATAACATGATGAATGCAGCCGAGAAGTTGCAGACTGAGTGGATGGCAGGTGTTTATGACCCTAATAGCGTAAGCAGCATGAACCGCTATAACGAATTGCGTCGCAATGTGTTGGCAGGTGTTGATTCCTATTGGCTCTCACAACCTTTGCGTACAGCCGTACAGACACGTCACTCCTTGACTGCCGCAGGTGGTACGGATGTGTTCAGATATAGCTTGGGTGTCAATGCAGCCTTCCAACCAGGTGTGATGAAGGGATCATCCAACAATACCAAGGGTGTTGACTTCTCCATGACTTATCGTAAGAAGCGTGTTACCGTAGGAGCCAACATCAACTTGTCGGAAACATCTGGTAACAATTCTCCATACGGTTCCTATTCATCTTATAGTCAGGCAAACCCATACTACCGCATGACCAATGCGCAAGGAGGTTATGACCAGATATTGGATAACTTTACTGCTGCGGGAAGTACTACCGTAACTAACCCACTTTACAACTCAAATATCGGTGTCAAGGACTTCTCTAGAAGCCTCAGCATAGCCAGCAGTTTGAACTTCGAGTACATGATTCTCGACAACTTGCGCTTCACGGAGTCTTTGCAATATACTCGTGGAACTGCACGTACAGAAAGATTCTTGCCTGCTGACCATACAAATTTTGCCAACGAGACAGACAAGACTTTGAAGGGTAGTTATACCAAGAACACTGGTGAGTCCACCTCTTGGTCTAGCAACATGGGTATCAACTACAACTTGCCTATCGACAAGCACTTGATCAGTATGTTTGCCAACTGGACTGTGAATGAGGATCGCAATAACTATGTGAACCTTTCTGCCACTGGTTATCCTGACCGTCACATGGATGATTTCATCTTCGGTAACAAGATGTCAACCAATCCAAGTGGTTCGGAAGCCATATCACGTACCATGAGCTTTATCGGACAGATTTCATATAGCTATGACAATAGATACTCTGTTGATTTCAACTTGAGTGAGGAGAACTCCTCTCGCTATACCAATAATAACTTTACCCCATTCTGGTCAACCGGTGTACGCTGGAATGCTTATCGAGAGAAATGGCTCGAAGGTCGTATCTCCAACTTGGTGTTCCGTGCTACTTATGGTGTGACTGGTGAGCAAAGTTCTAGTCCTTACGAGACCATTGAGTTCTATACCTTCACCAATACGATGAAACCATACAACTCATTCGGAACCTTGGGTGCAATGTTGCAGGGTTTGAACAATCCTGACTTGAAGTGGGCTAAGACCGACCAGTTGAGCTTGGGAGTTGACATCGGTTTCTGGAAGAACCGCATCAATGCTTCGTTCAACTACTACAACAACATCACTCGCCAAATGATGACCCAGTATGACTTGGCTCCATCTACCGGTTTCAACTCTCAGAACATCAATGCAGGTGAGTTGCAGAACCGTGGTTTCGATGTGTCTTTGAATGTCATCGCTTACCAGAACTTGCGTAAGCAACTCTATTGGACCATCAATGCCAACGCCAACCATAACAAGAACAAGATTCGTAAGATCTCGGATTATCTCCGTAAGATCAACGAGCGCCAGTTGGCTTCCAAGAGTGCGCCACTGCCAATCTTGCAAGAGGGCTATTCTACCACCACCTTGTTTACGGTTCGTTCCTTGGGTATCGACCCAGTGACAGGTAAGGAAGTGTTCTTGACACGTGATGGACAGAAGACCTTTGAATGGAACAGTAATGACAAGGTGCCAGTAGGTGATACCAATCCAAAGGTGAGCGGTACCATCAGTAGCTCACTCAACTATAAGGACTTGACCTTCAATGTCGGTTTCACTTATAAGTGGGGTGGTATTGTATATAACTCTACCTTAGTGGACAAGATTGAGAATCGTAACATCGCTTACAACTTGGACAAGCGTGCTATGACCAGCCGTTGGCAGAAGCCAGGAGATGTTACCTATTTCAAGAAGTTCTCCTTGGATGCCAGTGCTAGTCAGACAGAGCAGAGTACACGTTTCATCATGGATGATGACGAGTTGAAGATGTCAACCATGAGCGTGGGCTATCGTATGCGCTATGAGAAGTTCAACTTCTTGCGCAAGATGAATATTGATGTCTTGTCGCTCAACTTCACGACAAACGACTTGTTCAGACTGTCTCGCATCAAGATGGAGAGAGGTATGGATTATCCATTCGCTCGCTCATATACATTATCTCTGTCACTTATCTTCAAATAATATTGTAAATTATGAAATTCAGATTATTATATATAGGTGTAATAGCAGTGGCTTCTGCCTGCCTGACCTCATGCTCAGACTGGTTTGATGTCAGTCCTAAGACCGACGTGAAGGCAGAAGAGTTGTTTGAGACACCAGAGGGTTTTGAGAGTGCCTTGGCTGGTATCTATATCTCCTTGACGGATGAAGACAGCTACGGACACGACATGAGCTTTGGCCTTATCGACCAGTTGGCTCAACTTTACGACCGCATTCCAGACGGAACTACCGATCGTGAGGCAATCTATCAGTATGAACAGCAATCAGATGGCTACTACACCAAGTCTCGTTTGGCAGCAATTTGGCTGAAGTCTTACAACTTGATTGCCAATGCCAATAACCTCATCAAGTGGTTGGATAAGAATGGAACACGAGTTCTCGATGAACAGACTCGCAACCTCTATTATGGTGAGGCATACGCCTTGAGAGCTTATCTCCATTTCGACTTGTTGCGTGGCTGGGGACCTATGAATTATCAGACAGGTAAGTCAACCTTGACGATTCCATATCGTGAGGTAGCAAACAGTGAGAAACTTCCTCGCCTCTCAGCCGAGACTATCGTACAGAAAATAGAGGCAGACTTGGAGAAAGCCGAGCAATACCTGGCAGCAGACAAGGCTACCAACCTGGCAGACAATGAGCGTAGAAATCGTATGAACTATTATGCGGTGAAAGCTTTGGAGGCTCGTGTGGCTTGCTATGCAGGAGAGGCAGACAAGGCTATTGCCAGTGCAGAGGAGGTAATCAACCATAGTGGTTTGGCTTTGCAGACTTCCAATACCAATGATCCTGCTCAATATACAGAGACACTCTTTGGCATCAACAAGTATCAGATGAGCGACAATATCTCGTCTTATTTTGCCGAAGGGCCTAGCTTCACTACTCAGTATTGGACAAGTTTGGCAAACTACAAGCGTATCTTCGAGGCAGAGGGTAACGAGCGTGATGCTGACATCCGTGCCCGTCGTGGTGCTGGAGTTTATGTATATGATGGAGTGAGTCGTGTCATCAGTCGTAAGTATCTGAAGAATGACGATGGCATCATCCCATTGGTTCGTCTTCCGGAGATGTATTACATCCTTTGCGAGATGTCACCATTGGCAGATGCACCACGATATATCAACATCGTAAGAAGTCGTCGTGGTATCTCCAACTCTTCAGCTTATACCTCATTTGCTAATGAGGATGCTAGAACTGAGGCTTTGAGCAAGGAATATCGTAAGGAGTTCTATGCAGAGGGTCAATACTTCTATTTCTTGAAACGTCATGGTATCACCTCTCTTGATTACTCTCACGATGTAAATACCGATGATGTCGTGAGCATGTCGGAAAACCGTTATGTATTCCCATTGCCAGATGGTGAGAAGGAATATGGATGGACAGATGAGGAATCTAACAATACATCAAACAATTAATTATGAAACGACATTTAAATACATTATACATATTGGGAATGGTCATCCTCGCAGGTGTCTTCTCTGCTTGTAGCAAGGAAGATCCAACCTTGTTTGGAGGTGAATCGGATGGCTTCTACTTCAATTATGACTCTAAGGATGACTTGACTTCCACTATCAACTTCGCCGACTCTGTAGTTACAGAGCCAGAGGTGGGATATGTACCTGTTCGTATCCGTCTCTTGGGTCATTTGTCAGACAAGGTAACTCCTATTACCCTCAAGGCTGATGCTGTAGATGGATATGATGTGGCTTCGGTTACTTTGCCAAAGGTGGAGTTGAAGGCAGGTGCATACGACACTACCGTGTATGTAGCAGTAGCTCGCCCTGCACAAGAAAATGTCACTTATGCGGCAAAGATTTCCTTTGAGCAAGGGGATAAGAGCATGAAGGACTTCGACAGCTTCATTATCTATACTACAGAGTCATATACCGAGCCATCCAATTGGGATGATGACATCTATGGCGCTTATAGCAAGGATAAGTATAAGTTTATCGCCAAGACTTTGAGAAAGGCTGATTTTTGCAATGATAGAAGTGACGTGCAGTGCAATACTTACAATCCGGCTTTGATTACTGCCGTAAGAGAGTGGCATAAGGAAAATCCTAACGAAGCGATTCCATACGACATTCCTTTCTTGGGAGGTGATTACTATTATGGTGAGTACGACCAACCAGATTATTGGGGTGATCTTCAGGACAAGTACTTTGGCGATTATGATGGTTATGGCTTTGGTACTTTGGCTTCAAGCTTGGGTATTAACACTCAGAATGAGGAGCAAGAATTGGGATCTAATAATGAGCAAGTTCTTGTGGCAGCCAACAAAAATGCCGTTCGCCTCATGATGGAGAACTACAACAATCTGTTTGAGCAAGGCTACAGCTTCTGGGCATTCAACTCTGCGTTTAGTGTTCCAATGGTGGATGGCGTAGATTATGACGTTGTGGAACCAGCCTTCTGGACAGATGAGCAGACTAAGCCTATGATAGAGAAATATTATGGTGCTTACTCCGCAGACAAGTACAAGAAGATGATTCAGATAGCCAAGCAAGAGGCAGGTGATAGTTTCAAGCCATTCACACTCTTCCCAGTGTCATTGCAATGGGATGATGCCAGTATGCAGAATGTTCCAGTATGGGACGCTAATGCCAACTGGAATTGGATGTACTATGGCGAGCAGGTCATCTATTATCTCTACACTATGTTTAAGGCAGCGGAACCAAACTTGTTCCCTGATGGTGTCGTAGAGCCAGAAGCCAAGAGCCAGAAGAGAAAATAAATATTCTAAAACAGAAGGATTATGAAAAAAATACTATATGTTGCCATGAGTGCTTTGATGCTCACTTCCTGCTATGAGGATAAAGGCAACTATGATTATCATTTCGATGATCTCAACAAGGTCGATATCAGTGATGTGACCTACACGCCGAGTGCATACGAGGGCGTGTCGGGTAGTGTCATCGAAATCCAGATGCCTATGACGGAAGACAAGGTGCAGAGAGTGGAAGCCAATCTAAAGCAGACCTTGGCTGACAACTATGACAACCTTGACTTCACTTGGTATTCTTCCTATACGGTAACGGAAACCAATCCGATGACAGGTCGTGAGACAACCAAGACGCTCCGTGACACACTTCATACAAGAGGTTATGTCGATTTGGATTTCCCTGCCAATACCGATAGAAGTTATAACTTGATGATGGTAGTAAAGGACAAGACTACCGATTTGGATTACTATGCCAACTTGAATGTAAAGACTCGTCTCTTGTTCAAGAATAGCTTGTTCTTCTTGCATCAGAAGGGTAGCGAGACCTACTTGGGTAACGTGGAGAAGATAGGAAGCAGTTTGGAGAGCAGAAGCAATGCTTATCAGACTGCCTTCCCAACTGCTACCGACAATGTCTTCTCAAATGCCATCAAATTGGGCTTCACCACTTATGTTCCTTCCCGAATGGCTGTGGGTGCTTTGATGGTATTCAATTCGGATGGACGTGGTTATTCTTATAATACCTTGAAAGGACTCCAGCGCTTTGATGTGCCATTGGTTCCTACAGGGGCAACCTCATTTGTGGCTAGCCGACTTATTGATGTGGGTAGTAGTTCTACGTATAATAAGTTTGACTGTTTGATTTCTCGTGATGGTCAGTATTATATTGGCAAGATAGCTCCTTACTTCATGGTGCCTGGAGCTGCTTCCAATGATGACACACTCCATCCTGGTGATTATCAGGTGACCGCAGCTACTGTTACGGCAGACAACTTCGTCTTGTGGGATGCCAAGAATAATCGATTCATCTATCAGTCGAATGGTGACAATGTTCCTGTTTGGAATATGGATGGACTAGCTGGCACACAGAGTTCTATGGCAGTCAAGGATGCTCATGTAGATTTCTCTTCCTTGGGTTCGTTGTCACCAGTGGGCAAGCAGGCTGTATATGCTTTCATCGCTTCTCACTCTGAGTTCTTTGAGGATGCCAAGCCACAATTCATCTTCAAGGACAATGCAGACAACTTCTATCTCTATGAGTTGACTTCTGTCGATGGTGGAAAGAATAGTAAGGCGAAGGCTACAAGAGGTGGTGACGATGAGGATGCTTCTTCTTCAGAGGCAGCCTATACCATCACAGGCAAGCGCCTTCCTGATTTCCATCCGGGCAGCAACTTGGCTAGCTTCACTTACAACCCTTGGTTCTCTACCAACTATATCTTCTATGCCAAGGATGACCAGGTGATTCGTCACAATCTGTCGAATGGTGATGAGGAAGTAATCTATACGGCTCCAGTGGGCTATACAGTAAGCATCATCAAGTTCCGTACTTATGACTCAGAGAGTAATAGTACGTTGTCGTCCAACTTCGGTGATTTAGGTCTTTACCTCAGCATCGGTATGAACAAGGGTGACAATGGTGCAGTGGCAGAAATCAAGCTCACTACTTCTGCCGATGTGGATGAGAGTTATACGATGTTCTGTGACAAGGATGCTGACGGCAATGCCTTCGGCAAAATCCTTGATGTGCAGTTCGCTCACATGTATTCATTCAGTAAAGATAGTCAATGATACAACGCATATCTATGGCACTGCTCGCTTTGGCGAGTGGTGCTTTTCAGGTTTACGCCCAGTCTAATATGACCGTGTCGGGCAAGATAGAGGGAATACCATCCGGGCAACTTGTTTTGGTGGCTCAGGTGGGTGAGAATCAAGTGGATACCTTGGGTGCGGCTTCTTTCAAGGCACCTAAGTTTCAGTTGAAAGCGATGGTCAAGGAACCTGTCATGGCGCAGTTGGTTGTGAAAGGTTATGGTGGTGGTTTCAACTTCATTGCGGAACCTAATGCCAAGTACCAAGCTTTCCTCTGCAATGACAATAGAGCCTATGTCAAGGGAGGCACTCTGCAAGATGAGTGGACGGCTTTCTCCAAGCGCTCGGCTGAGTTGCATGAGCAAGCCAAGGCAATGCAAGAGCGTTACGATGCTTTGAGAGCTGCCAATAAGTTCCGCAGTGCCAGTGCTACCAACGACTCTCTGCAAACGCTTCGTCAGTCGGTTCATACCGAGACGCAGGCTTTCTTGCAGAAGCATGACGATGTGTTGGCTGCCTATACTTACAATAGCAATGCCTTGATGGCAGAGTTGAACCTAGAGGAAACTCGTCGCTTATATAACTCCATGGGTGAGGGGGCTAAGAATACCCCTAGTGGCAGAATCATGTTGCAGCGCATCCAACGCATGGAGAAGGTGACGCAAGGCAAGAAGGCTCCTGACTTCACTTTGCAAGACCTACAAGGCAATGTCGTTACCCTCAGTCAAGTGAAGGCGAAGGTGAAAATCGTTGACTTCTGGGCTTCTTGGTGCGGACCTTGTCGCCTCAACAATCCTTCGTTGAAGAAGATTTATGAGAAGTATCATGAGAAGGGATTGGAAATCATCAGTGTTTCGCTCGACAACGTGAAAGACCGTTGGGAGAAAGCGGTGAGCCAAGATGGATTGCCATGGATCAATGTCAGTTCCCTGAAGGGATGGAAGTGCGAGGTAGCACAGACCTACGATGTGAAGAGTGTGCCTGCTATCTTCATCCTCGATGGCGAGAACCATATCATCGCAACCAACCTCAGAGGAGATAAGTTGGATGCTTTCCTCAATGAGAAACTAACAAACAACTAACAAGATAATAATTATGAAGAAGAAAAAGATTATGTTATTAGCACTCGGCATCATGGGCGTTTTGCCACTGATGGCGCAAGGCTCCCGACATTTCACCATCGATGGTGAGATGACTCGTGACTCTATGCGTTATGAGCCGAAGGCTATCCAAAAGGTGTATCTCAAGCATATCGTCAATGGTGAGGAGGTGCTCTTGGATTCTGCTATTGTCAAGAATCGCCGTTTCCATTTCGAGGGCACTGCTCCTGAATTTACGGAGGCTGCCATGATTACGGGCTTTGACAATGGTGCAGTACAGCTTCTCTTGGAGCCAGGAAATATCAAGGTGCTTCCTTTCGATGCCCATTTCCC
>FR893254.1:0-3120 GCA_000436035.1 Prevotella sp. CAG:732
TTTTCAATCAAAGTCCAATTTAGAGCGAGTTATTTTTTTTAACATTTACCATTTCAGCTTTCCATACTTCTCCTTATACCATAGTTGCCAGCCATTTACCAAGTTCTGCCAGACGACATAGGCACCTGGGGCTACGGCAGCGAGGGGATTGAGGAAAGTAAGTGTGAGCCAGATACCTACGATGGTATTCTTCTGTCCCAATGCCTGACCGGCACTGATGCTATCGCCATAATGACGGCCGACCGCCTTGCCGATACAGAACTGGATGAGACAAACCAAGAGAGGAACGATGAGAAGCAATGCCAAAATCCATCCAGACACAGTGGCATGGAGAATGTTGCGAAGCGTCTCTCCCATCAATATCGTCAAGTTGAAACACCACATGTAGAAGCCCAAGTCCTTCACACTCTTCACCTGAGCCACAAACTTAGGAAGGAACCTCCTGCTCAGCAAAGCCAAAATCAAAGGCACGACCAGCACCGTAGTGACATTGCGGAACACCATCATACTCATATAGAGGAAGCTGACATCCGCCCCCTTCTCCACCATCGGGAAAAGTGTAGGGATGATAATCATCGTAAAGATATTGGCGATGACGGTATAGGTGGTAAGCGAACCGATACTGCCTCCCAACTTCTCCGTGACCACAGCCACAGCGGCTGCCGTAGGACAGATGAAGCAGATGAAAGCACCCTCCAAGACCAACTTCGTATCATAATTGCTCCCGAAGAGATAGATGGCAAGCACCATCAGTGCCGCCAAGGAAGTACGAATCAACTGGAGTACAAAATGCCAAGTCTTCGGCTTCATCTCCTTGATCTCTATCTTGCAGAACGTGACATAGAGCAAGCAGAAGAGCACCACAGGCATCAAACTGACCAAATGAGGTCCGACGGCTTCGCCAAACGGTTCTAAGAAGGGAACATTGGCAAAAATCAGATACACCACCGCTCCCAATACCAAGGAGCAAGGCAAAGCAAACTCTCTAAAAAACTTCCACAATCCCATACCTTATTCATATTAAGAAGAATCCCCTCGATGCCGAATAAGGTCATTCGACAGGAGGGGATTTCTTACGGATCCATTTATATCTCAAGCTAAAGCTTAATCCTTGTTACTGCGCTTACGCTCCAAGTGGTCGAGGATGACCTTGCGCATACGCATACTCTTAGGAGTTACCTCTACATACTCGTCCTCACGGATGTACTCCAAGCACTCCTCCAAGCTCATCACGGTCTTAGGAATCACACGAGCCTTGTCATCAGAACCTGAAGCACGGACGTTAGTCAACTGCTTTGCCTTGGTTACGTTGATAACGAGGTCGTTGTCATGAACGTGCTCACCTACGACCTCACCAGCGTAAACCTCCTCACCTGGGTCGATGAAGAACTTACCACGATCCTGAAGTTTGTCGATGGCATAAGCGTATGCAGTACCTGTCTCCAAGGCAATCATGCTACCATTGCTGCGGCGAGTAATCTCACCCTTGTATGGCTGATACTCCTTGAAGCGGTGAGCCATGATAGCCTCACCCTGAGAAGCTGTCAACACGTTGGTACGAAGACCGATGATACCACGAGAAGGAATATCAAACTCGATATCCACACGCTCGCCCATGTTCAACATAGAGGTCATATCACCCTTACGGCGAGTTACCATATCAATCATCTTGGAAGCGAACTCCTCAGGCACGTTGATGGTCAACTCCTCTACTGGCTCACACTTCACGCCATCAATCTCCTTGAAGATAACCTGTGGCTGACCTACCTGAAGCTCATAGCCCTCACGACGCATGGTCTCGATGAGCACTGAGAGGTGAAGCACACCACGACCGCTGACAATCCACTTATCAGTAGTATCCTCGAATGGCTGAACACGAAGAGCGAGGTTCTTCTCCAACTCCTTGTTCAAACGATCCTGGATATGGCGAGAGGTACAGAACTTACCTTCCTTACCAAAGAATGGTGAATCGTTGATGGTGAAGAGCATACTCATGGTAGGCTCATCGACAGCGATAGGAGGAAGTGGCTCTGGGTTCTCGTAGTCGCAGATGGTATCACCAATCTCAAACTTCTCCAAGCCGACAACGGCACAGATGTCGCCAGAATCCACATGGTCTGTCTTCTTGTGACCCATACCCTCGAAAGTATGGAGCTCCTTGATCTTGGTCTTCTCCTGCGTACCATCACGATGGCAGATAGTAACGTTCATGCCATCCTTCAAGGTACCACGGTGTACACGACCTACGGCGATACGACCGGTGTAAGAGCTATAATCAAGAGAGGTAATCAAGAGCTGAGGAGTACCCTCCAACTGCTTAGGAGCAGGAATCACCTCTATAATCTTGTCGAGCAAATAGTCGATGTTGTCAGTTGGTTTGTTGTAATCCTCTCCCATCCAACCATTCTTGGCAGAACCATAAACTACAGGGAAGTCGAGCTGGTCCTCAGTAGCATCGAGGTCGCACATGAGGTCGAACACCATCTCATATACCTCCTCAGGGCGGCAGTTAGGCTTATCCACCTTATTAACTACCACGATAGGTTTCAAGCCGAGCTGCAAAGCCTTCTGGAGCACGAAGCGAGTCTGAGGCATAGGACCTTCAAACGCATCGACGAGCAAGAGGCAGCCGTCGGCCATATTGAGGACACGTTCCACCTCACCACCGAAGTCAGAGTGTCCAGGAGTATCGAGGATATTGATTTTTACGCCTTTCCAATTGATAGACACATTCTTTGAAAGAATGGTTATACCACGCTCACGCTCCAAGTCGTTAGAGTCGAGCACTTCTCCACTGTTATCCTGGCCGTCACGGAACAGCTTACCAGCGAGCATCATCTTGTCCACCAAGGTAGTTTTACCATGGTCAACGTGTGCAATAACTGCAATGTTTCTAATGTCTTGCATTTCCTTTACCTTAAATACTTTATGAATTTGGGTGCAAAATTACAAAAAATATCGGAAAAATTTGCACGATTGCAAGAAAAGTTGTAACTTTGCACCGCATTTTTAGGGAAACCGCCGTGAGGAGGGTCTTTAGATGCACATTATTAATATATTAAACCTTTAAGTAACACAGCTATGTATTTAGACAAAGCAAAAAAAGAAGAGATCTTTAGC
>FR893254.1:3164-8277 GCA_000436035.1 Prevotella sp. CAG:732
GAAAGTCTAACTCTGATACTGGTTCAGCTGAGAGCCAGATAGCATTGTTCTCATACCGTATTGCTCATTTGACGGAACATGTAAAGCAGAACCGTAAAGATTATACTACAACACGTGCCTTGACACAGCTTGTAGGAAAGCGTCGCGCATTGCTCGATTACTTGTACGACCGCGATATCAATCGCTACCGTGCCATCATCAAGGCTCTCGGTCTTCGTAAGTAATCTTCGGGCATTCTGCTTAAAGACATTGAATCCCATCATTCTCAATGAGAGTGATGGGATTTTTTGTATCTCTTAACCTAGGATTTCCTTCAGTGGAACCATCACAAACTCTCGCTCCTCCATCAAGGGATGAGGGATGACGAGGTCTGGCTCATTCACCTTGATGTCATCATAGAGAAGGATGTCGATGTCGATGATGCGGTCATGATACTCACCATTCACCGACTTCCCTATCCTACCCATCTCCTGTTCTATCTGCTGGGTAGCCTCCAAGAGTTGGCGAGGAGCCAGCACCGTATCCACCAACACACAGGCATTGATAAAATCATTCGGCGAGGAGAAGCCCCAAGGCTTGGTTTCGTAAAGAGCTGACTGGCGCTCTACCACGCCAATCAGCTCTCCTATCTTTTCTATCGCCTCGCGAATATTGCGCTTCCTGTTGCCCAAGTTCGTACCGAGGCTCAAATATACTTTGTGCATATATACCTTATTATATATATAGGCGCAAATATCAAACGGCACTTGCGCCTATATTAGACATTTAGTCGTTCAAAATCAACAAGGAGTCGCCGAAGCAACCGAACATATAACCATTCTTCACTGCCTTCTTGTAGCACTCATATACCATATCGTAACCACCGAAAGCTGCTGTGCTCATCATCAAGGTGGATTCTGGATGATAGAAGTTGGCCACCATACTATCTGCCAAGCGGAAGTCGTATGGAGGGAAGATGAACTTGTTGGTCCATCCGTCAAACTCCTTCAACATACCGTCTGTGCCCACGGCAGTCTCCGTTGCCTTGATGACACTGGTACCGATGGCGCAAACATGATGACCATTGTTCTTGGTAGCATTGACCAAGTCGCAGCACTCCTTGTCGATGATCATCTGCTCTGAGTCCATCTTATGCTTGGTCAAGTCCTCCACCTCAATCTCATGGAAGTTGCCAAGACCACAGTGCAAGGTGATGAACGCCTTGTTGATGCCATTGATTTCCATACGCTTCATCAACTCTCTAGAGAAGTGAAGACCAGTAGCTGGAGCTGTCACAGCACCCTCCTTCTCTGCGAAGACGCACTGGAAGTCCTCCATATCCTCCTCGGTAGCATGATGATTCTCACGCTTGTCGATAACATAGCGAGGTAGTGGAGACTCACCCAAAGCGAAGAGCGAACGCTTGAAGACATCGTGATTACCATCCTCATCATAGAGGAAGCGAAGGGTACGACCACGGCTCGTAGTATTGTCGATGACCTCAGCCACCATCTCATTGACATCGTCGAAGAAGAGCTTGTTGCCGATACGAATCTTGCGAGCTGGCTCCACCAACACGTCCCAAAGACGCATCTCGGCGTTCAACTCACGGAGCAAGAACACCTCAATCTTGGCATCCGTCTTCTCCTTGGTACCATAGAGACGAGCTGGGAATACCTTGGTGTCATTGAAGATGAAGGTATCGCCCTCATCGAAGAAGTCAACGATGTCCTTGAACTGCAAGAATACTGGATTGCCCTCGGCATCCTTCATCTCCTTGCCGTCAGCATCCTTCTTGTACATCTCGATGGTCTCCGACTTCTTGTGCAACACCATCAAGCGAGACTCGTCACGACGAGTCACCTCGAAGGTACGCTCACCAGCCAAAGTCTTTACGACACGCTTAGCCTTATGTGGATAGAGAGCGACCTGGCTCTCTGGTAACTTAAAATTGAATTGTGATAGTTTCATGTGATTATATACTCCTTCCTAATTGTTAATGGTTTCTATTTCTTGTGCATCGAGCCATTCCTGGAAATGGTCGAAGTCGATGCAGTTCTCTACCGAGAAGCTTCCAGCCTTGGTTCGGCGCAACGCCGTGAGATAGGCTCCGCTGTTCAAAGCCCTTCCGATGTCACGAGCCAAAGAGCGGATATAGGTTCCCTTGCCACAAACGACACGGATGCTTGCTGTCTTCTTCTCGTCATCATAATCGGTAAGCTCTATCTCGTCGATATGCACGTTCTTGGGTTTCAACTGCACTTCCTCGCCTGCCCTTCTCAGCGCATAAGCTCGGTCGCCGTTCACCTTGACGGCACTATAGGTAGGTGGCACCTGCTCGATGTCGCCCTCAAACTGATGTAGCACCTCCTCCACCAGTTGGCGAGTGATATGCTCGGTAGGATAAGTGGCGTTCACCTCATGCTCCAAGTCGTAGCTAGCGGTGGTGGCACCCAACTGCAGGGTGGCTGTATATTCCTTGGTATGCGTCTGGAGCTGCTCTATCTGCTTGGTGCATTTGCCGGTACAGAGCACCAGCACACCGGTGGCAAGAGGGTCGAGCGTTCCCGCATGACCTATCTTCACCTTATGATGCAAGGTATGAGAAAGCAGATAGCGAACATGCGCCAACGCCTTGAAGCTCGACATACGATAGGGTTTGTCGATGGCTATGATTTCTCCTTTTTGAAAGTTCATAAATACTTTTTAGAGTGAGCAAATGATGGTGATAATACCAGCGATGGCACAATAGATTCCGAAATAGACGAGCTTGCCCTTCTTCACGATGTTGATCATCCACTTGCAAGCCAAGCATCCTGAGACGAAAGCTGCCAAGAAACCAACAATCATTGGGAACGCGTCGATGCCTCCCAAGGCTTCCTCACCCTTCAATCCCTTCAAGAGGTCGAGCAATGCCTCGCCCAAGATAGGAGGAATCACCATGAGAAATGAGAACTGCGCCATCTTCTCCTTCTTGTCACCGAGCAACAAACCTGTGGCGATGGTGGTGCCAGAGCGAGAGAGTCCCGGCAACACTGCCAAAGCTTGTCCCAAACCGATGATGAAGGCATGGAGCGGAGAGATGTTCTCACGCTGACGTGGCTTGGCGAAATAAGAGAAAGTCAAGAGCAAGGCAGTCACGATGAGCATACAGCCCACGATGAGCAAGCCTGAGCCAAACACTTCCTCCACCTTGTCCTTGAAGAACACACCCACGATGCCGACAGGTATCATGGAAATGACGATGTTGATGGCATACTTGGTCTCCTCGTTCATCTGGAACTTGAAGAGTCCCTTCAATATCCAGTCGATTTCTTTCCAAAGGATCACCAAAGTACTCAACACGGTAGCGACATGCACCATGATGGTAAACGTGAGGTTGTCCTCACCATTAATGCCAAAAAGGTGGGCACCAATAGCTAGGTGACCACTACTACTTACTGGAAGATATTCCGTGAGTCCCTGGACGAGACCCAATATCAAAGCTTCAAACCAATTCATTATCTTGTCTATTCACATCCTGCCACAGGCAGTATGCCCAATTATTCATTCTTAATTATAAATTCTTAATTACGATTAGTCTCTTGGCTTGCGAATCACGGCATAGATGATAGACAGGAAGCCTATCAAAGTCACGGTAGGAGCCACTACGACACGACGAGTACTGAAGATGTCGGTATCGAATGTGCTCTCATTCGAACCAGCGCCACTCATCAAGAGGAAACCGAGAATGACAATCGCCATTCCCACAGCCAACAATATGAAGTTGACCTTATCAAACGCTAAATTTCTTTTATCCATTATCATATCTTTATTAAATCTTATACAAGTCTCCCGCCTTCATCTTCAAGAACTTGTTGACGGAGATGCTGGCGCAGAGCGAGGTGATGATGATGCCGAAGAGGAATACGGCTCCACCCGTGATGGCAAGTTCCTCCCATCCCAAGACAGTCAGGAGTTCTGGCTCGTGATAATACCAAACATAGATACATCCTCCGAGGAAAGCATCAGCCACAAACGCCGACAGCAAACCGATAAGGACTGCACGACGAACAAACGGACCACGGATAAAACTCCAAGAGGCGCCCACCAACTTCATCGTATGGATGGAGAAGCGACGTGCATAGATACCCAATCTCACCGTATTGTTGATCAAGGAGAAAGAGATGAACGTCAGCAAGACAGCCACCACCAGTAAGCCGATGCTTATCTTAGCCAGCGTCTGGTTGACCTGTTCTATCAAGTCGTGCTGATAAGACACCTCGGTCACTCTAGGGTAAGCCTTGAGTTCCTTGGCAATCCACTTCAGGGAGTCATTGTTGGCATAATCAGCCACGGTCGTAATCTCAATGGAAGGTTGGAAAGGATTGACACCAGCAAACTCGCTAGGGTTGGTGCCGAGGTCACGGGTCGCCTCCTTCAAAGCTTGCTCCTTGGTAATATAGGTCAAGTTATTGACGTAAGGGCGTGTCTTCAATTTCTTGCACATCTGCAAGCCCTCAGGATTGGTCATGTCTTGCTCAAACATCACAGACACCACGAGGTTCTGCTTGACATACGAAGACAGGTTCCGTCCCATCAGAACGGAAAGAATGACGAATCCCAACAAAACGAGTACCATGGAGGTACTTATACATAGAGTAGCCACTTGCAATCCACGATGATTGCTAGGCTTGTATTGTTTCTTTCTCATTTTACCAATAACAAAAAGGGTATAATACACCAAATTTGTTGCAAAGATACTTTATTTCCAAGAGATAACAAAATAAAATTGCATTTATTAGCATTTTTCGCCCATTTATCTCCTGCTCCCCATACTGTTGCCTAGTCAAAGCCCATACCCTCGCAATGCCAATCAGATATTAACAGACATAGAGGTAGATGCCATCATATAGGCAAGAAGTTCTTAATACATAGGTAAGAATATCTTGTCACATAGGGAGCCAAATGTTGATGTGCCTAAAAGAAGTTTATATCCAAAAGCTTTGTATCTACATCCAAAGGTTTGGGATGCACATCCAAAGGCTTTGTATCTGCATTCAAAGGCTTTGGATGGAGATTTCTTACGCTCTCGCAAACTTCTTCCTCTATAAGAACAAACTTCTTCCTTTATAAGAACAAACTTCTTTCCCTA
>FR893255.1 GCA_000436035.1 Prevotella sp. CAG:732
AAGGACTGTAATTTGTCAATGATTTTGTTTTGGGTCGCGATACGCTCGTCAAGGAGAGCCAAAAGTTTTGCAATCTTCTTTTGTTCCTCCTTACAAGGCAAGAAGACTTGTGTCTTTTTTAAATCTGCAAAAGGAGGTATATTTTTTATGGCAGAACCATTACTGTAAATTTTTGAGAATTTATCAATCATAGAAGAGAACACAGTGATGAAAATTTCTTTGTTTACCGCCTCATCATTTACTTGTACTCTCATCAATGCTTGATTAAATACTCCTTCCTCTGCATCTTGTGGTAATTCATAAATTTCTCCAATTGTTCCTGCACATGATACAATCAAATCACCTGCTTTGGCGACAAATTGTTTCATATGCGAATTGAAGTAACTTTTTGTGATGTAATATCTGCTTAAAGTCCAGTCTTTTTTTATTGCATTTTGTTGTTCATAAACCTTTATTGTATCCTCACTTTGTGGAACAAAAATATCTTTCTTCAATGTACTACCAAATGGACCTTTCTTGTATTGTGCAATTTTATCAAAAGTACATTTCTCCCACTCCCCCTGAAACTCCGGGAATCTGAGATTTGGGACATCAGTGTTCTTTTTTCTCTAATTATATATGTACACCTTTTAAATTAAGGATTAAATGACAACAAAAACAATTAGAGAAATTGCGTTGGCTTGGAAAAGTGACAAGCAACGCTACGTAAAGCAGTCCACATACGCTGCTTATGTGTTAATTCTGGAGAACCACATTCTGCCATCATTTGGCGATTGTGAGGCTCTGAGTGAGAAACTTGTTCAGGAGTTCGTTTTGCAGAAACTGAATGACGGACTCTGCATTAAGACGGTGAAGGACATTCTGATAGTCTTGAAAATGGTGATGAAGTTCGGAGTAAAGAACGAGTGGATGAGCTATTGTGAGTGGGACATCAAGTACCCAACGACAGAGACCAACAAGGAAATTGAGGTGCTGACGGTGGCACACCACAAGAAGATCCTCGATTTCATCAAGCAGAACTTCACATTCCGCAACCTCGGCATCTATATCAGTTTGACCACTGGCTTGCGTATCGGAGAGATTTGCGGTTTGAAATGGTCGGACATCAATACCGACAACGGCACAATTACCGTGAACCGCACCATTGAGCGCATCTACATGGTGGAGGGCGAACGCAAGCACACGGAGTTGGTCATCAACACACCCAAGACCAAGAACTCATGTCGTGAGATACCGATGAACAAGGAACTGCTGGCGATGGTGAAACCACTGAAAAAGGTGGTAAACACAGACTTCTATGTGCTGACCAATGAAGAAAAGCCTACAGAGCCACGCACCTACCGCAACTACTATCATAGACTTATGAAGCGTCTTGACATTCCTCGGCTGAAATATCACGGACTGCGCCACAGCTTTGCGACACGCTGCATTGAAAGCAACTGCGACTACAAGACTGTAAGTGTATTGCTCGGTCATGCCAACATCACAACAACCCTTAATCTCTATGTTCACCCAAACATGGAGCAGAAGAAAAAGTGCATCACCAAGATGTTCAAGTCTTCTTGGAAAATAGGGAAGAAAAATAGCACAAAGACAACAAAATTTTCTCCAAAAGAAGAGAGTTTCTCAGATATTATTTATATCTTTGCTATGTCATATCAGAGTTTTGCTTGTTTTCTTTTTGAAACACTAAGATAAGAGAATTCTTCGACATGGCAAGACCATGGGCAACGTTTTGTTGCTCAGGTACATAAAAAGTTTAATTTATAATAGTATTGCGGAATTAAGGTAAAATACAAGTTAATATGAGAAAAATGTTATTGATGATGCTTTTAGTAATATGTACTTTGAGCATCAATGCGCAAAGCGCAAGCAACAAAGATGCCACGATTGTTAGCGACATCCAGTATAAGAGTAATCAAGACGCTTATGTCAATGAGCGTTGTAAACTTGACATCTATTATAACAAAGGGCAGAAAGATTGTCCTGTGGTCGTTTGGTATCATGGCGGTGGCCTTACCAGCGGAAGTAAGCAACTGCCTTCCCAACTGATGTCCCAGGGCTATACCATTGTGGGGGTCAATTATCGCCTCCTCCCTACTGTTACCATCGACCAGTGCCTGGACGACTGTGCTGCCGCCTTGGCATGGGTATTCAAGAACATCGAGAAGTATAATGGAAGCAGCAAGAAAATCTTTGTTTCAGGCCACTCTGCCGGTGGATACATCACGGCGATGCTTGGACTGGACAAGGAATGGCTAAATCATTATGGGGTAGATGCCAACCAAATTGCTGGTTTGATACCTTTCAGTGGACAAATGATCAGTCACTTTGCCTATCGTAAGATGAACGGCATTGATAATCTTCAGCCAACGATAGACAAGTATGCTCCTCTGTTCTATGTCAGAAAGGATGCGGCTCCCTTGATTCTGATAACGGGTGACCGCAATATCGAACTGTTTGGAAGATATGAGGAGAATGCCTATATGTGGCGAATGATGAACCTTGTTGGCCGCCCGGATACCCAGCTCTATGAAATTGCTGGTCATGGTCATGGGGCAATGGGTAATCCTGCCTACCATATCCTCATTCAAAGCATCAATAAAATCCTGGGCAAAAAGTATGAGTTTTAGTTAGATTCCAAAATTCTCAAAATGCAGGAACTTCGAGTACATGGGCGAAGCCCCATTCTTAGCTTCCATCCACGCTGTTGCCCAACCTTGGCGGCAGCAGCCATCGCTCTCTCATAGATATAATGGGCATCATTCACGTTGCCCCTTATGTCTATGCGGTTCGCATCAATATGAAGGTGCATAATGCCACTCTTGCTGTCACGATGAAGTGCAACTACATACTGGCTGTCTTTGAGATTGGTTGCCTTTGCACTCTTGCGCTTCGACTTAGCTGAAAGCCGAATATAGGGAAGTAGTAAGTTTGTTCCGCAAGGGATATTCCGTTCGGGATGTGGCAAAGTTGTGTGGTAAAGGGGTAAGTACCATACAACGAGTG
>FR893256.1:0-1309 GCA_000436035.1 Prevotella sp. CAG:732
AAAAGTGGGCATGGTCGTGAACTCTCGCATCTGGCTTCAACGCCTCATCGTGAAGTTCATCCATGCAAGAGACAAGGATGAGGCGGTGTATATCACCATCCAATAAAGCTTCCCCGAACGCTCATCAAACAAATAAAGCCTTACAGCATCAAAACTGTAAGGCTTATTTCTGTCTGCGATTGCTCAGATGTCTGCATTTTATAAAAGATGAAGTTATCTTTATGCTTGCTTATTACAGCGTAACCGCTTTCTTAGCTCCCTTGCTTTCGTTTCCTACTCTATCCAAAGCAGTCACTACGAAGGTAGATTTGCCATCTTTTACATATGGAACCTTGAATGAAGTATAGGTCGTGATTTTTAGTATGTGGGAGGCATCATCGAGGTTTATCTTCTCACCATCCTTGAATTGATAGATGACAAACTTATTGACGACGTCACCCCATTTCTTGCCTTTGGGAGCCTTCCATGTGAGCATAGGACCTTGTTCTGTCCACTTGAACTTCAAGCTCTTCACTCTCTTAGGTGCCTTGTTATCTATAAAAGGCATAGCTGGTTGGAGAGCGGGATATTTCCAATAGTAGTCACGCAGGGTATGACCAATGTTGCCCACATTGTCAGCAGCAGTCTTGGCATACCAAAGCACAGTACCTTTCACATTGTTCATCTCTTGATGAAGCTTGTGCTTGGCAGGCAACTGATGGCTCTTTGGATTTGCAGGGTCGGCATACTTGGCTGTACGCTCGATGTCCTCACCGATATAGAGAGGGCGTTTGCCAGCATTCTTGTTCCACCAGGTGATAAGCGTCTTGTAGTCGGCAGCACGATTACCAATCTCCCAATATAACTGTGGTACGCAATAGTCTATCCAACCGTTGTTGACCCAAAGTAAGACATCAGCATAGAGATCGTCATAATTTTGAAGACCATTGGTTTCAGAACCATTTGGGTCGTTGCGCTTGTTACGATAGATACCGAATGGAGAGACACCAAACTTGACCCAAGGTTTCACTTGGTGAATGGTTTCTCCTAGTTGCTTGATGAATCGGCTGACATTATCTCTTCTCCAATCGCCGATGTTCCAGAATCCATGGCTGTTTTTCTGAAAGAGTTCTTGGTCAGGAATCTTCTTACCTGCCACAGGATAAGGATAGAAATAATCGTCGATATGGAAGCCATCGATGTCATAGCGTTTGACAATGTCGGCAGCCACCTTGCAAGTATAATCGGCCGCTTCTTTCAAGCCTGGGTTCAATAGCACAAGATTGTCATAAGAAAAGCAGAGATTAGGCTGCTTGACGACGACGCTCTT
>FR893256.1:1333-66785 GCA_000436035.1 Prevotella sp. CAG:732
CGCTCTTATCAGAGAGTTGCCCCATGCTCGTAGAACCATGCTTGGCACGATAAGGGTTGATCCAGGCATGCAGCTCCATCCCTCGCTGATGGCATTGCTCCACCATCCATGCCAAAGGGTCCCAATAAGGTGATGGTGCCTTGCCCTGCACACCTGTCAAGAATTTGCTCCAAGGCTCCAAGTCACTTTCATAGAGGGCATCGCATTCCGCTCTCACTTGGAAGATGATGGCATTCACACCGTCCTTTTGAAGTTCATCCAATTGGTTGCTGAGCATAGATTGTATCTCTTGTGTGCTCTTTCCCATGAATTGTCCATTGACGCATTGAATCCATGCGCCACGAAACTCACGTTTGTTTTGTGCCGTCATTCCCAAAGTCAGTGCTAGGGCGATGACGAAGGTTACTAGTCTTTTATACATTTTTATTTAAGTTTTATAATTTCAGATTCATCAAGTGCCATTAGAAAGATGGCAGATGAAGGCGACTCATTATTCTTCGTCCCTCAACTTCGGGAGCGATATGTGGTATCTTACAGCCAAGAATCGGATAAAGCAAACGATGACAAAGGAAGCGATGACCGTGAAATACACACTGATACCCAGCCATGTCATACCCCAATAGGTCAATCCACCCAGCACACATGCCATGGCGTAGATTTCCTTTCGGAAAATCACTGGTTCCTCATTCAGCAAGACATCTCTGATGACACCACCTGCTGCTCCTGTGATGCAACCCATGATGATGGCAACCCAAAAAGGGAAACCACAATCCAACGTTTTTTGAATACCGGCTATATTGAATAATGCCAAGCCTAAGGTATCGAAGAGGAACCATGTGTTGTCCAAACGTTTCAGGTAGTTGTGACAAACGATAACGACGCATTGGGCGAACAGCGTACATATCATGTAGATAGGACTGAGCATCCAGAAAGGACGCACACCCAGCATTACGTCTCGAATGGTTCCACCGCCAATGGCGACAGCGATTCCACACACAAATCCTCCTAGCCAATCGTAATGCTTGCTCGCTGCAAGTCGGATGCCTGACAGAGCAAAGGCAAATGTTCCGATAAACTCGATGAATCTTTGCAGGTTCATCACAAATTCTTGGTCTTGTTCTATGATCATTTCTTCTCTTTTAGAATGTTGTTTATTCCTTGAATCGATCACCCCAGCATGTCACCATCCAGTTGTATAGTTTGTCTTCTGCTGGCGAATGCTGTCCATGCCAAAATCTCTCGCTTTGGATTTCATTAGGCAGATACTGTTGTGGAGTGAAATGCCCAGGATAATCATGAGGATACTTATAGCCGTCATGATACCCCAGTTCTGCCATCAACTTGGTAGGAGCATTCCTGATATGCAGAGGCACTGGAAGATTACCTGTTTCTCTTACCTTTGCCAAGGCTGCGTCGATGCCAAGGTAAGCACTGTTGCTCTTCGGACTCGTCGCTAGATAAACCACAGCCTCTGCCAAGGCTATGCGTGCTTCGGGCCAACCTATCTTCATTACTGTGTCGAAGGCGGCATTGGCAAGCAGAAGGGCATTGGGATTCGCCAGTCCTACATCCTCGCTGGCACTGATGACGATTCTTCGTGCGATAAACTGAGGGTCTTCGCCTCCTTCTATCATCCTTGCCATCCAATACAAGGCGGCATCGGGGTCGCTGCCTCGTATGCTCTTGATGAAGGCAGAGATGATGTCATAGTGCATGTCGCCTTGTTTGTCGTAAGCAAGCGGATTCTGTTGCAATCGTTCCTCTACCATCTTGTCGGTGATGACGATGTGATCGGAGCCAGCCGATTCCACTACCAACTCTAGGATGTTGAGCAATTTGCGAGCATCTCCACCGCTATATCTCATCATCGCCCCAGTCTCTTCGAGTGTAATGTCTTTCTCCTTCAGTTCTACGTCCTGTGTGATGGCTCTATGAAGCAATTCTTGCAGGTCATCCTTGTTGAGTGACTTCAGTACATAGAGCTGACAGCGTGAAAGCAATGGGCGTATCACCTCGAAAGAGGGATTCTCTGTCGTGGCACCGATAAGGGTGACGATGCCTTTCTCGACCGCTCCCAACAGAGAATCTTGCTGACTCTTGGAGAATCGGTGAATCTCATCTATAAATAATATAGGTGAAGCAGAGTTGAAGAATCGTCCGTTCTTGGCTCTTTCTATCACCTCTCGTACATCCTTCACTCCACTAGTTACGGCACTCAGGGTATAGAAAGGCACCTTCAGGGTTTGAGCCACGATTTGAGCTAGCGTGGTCTTTCCCACTCCAGGAGGACCCCAGAGGATGAAAGACGAGATGCGTCCTGCGTCAATCATCTTGCGCATGATGGCACCCTCGCCCACCAAGTGCTTCTGTCCTACATATTCATCGAGAGACCTAGGTCTCATTCTTTCTGCTAGAGGTTCACTCATTTCTTTTCTCCTTAGTTTACATTAGTTGTTTCCTATTCTTGATAGATGGCTTTCTATGAAGATAGGATTCTATATGCCCATCAATTTCTCCAATGCGATGACACTCTGGTTGTAGTCGTTGATGGCTGCGGCTTTCTTCATGTGGAAGTCGGTACAATTCTTGAGGGCTTCCATGTATTCGATATAGGAGATTTCACCATTCTCATACTCCAGTCCGCTCAGTCTCTCCAACTCCTTGTCTTTCTCGGCACCTTCCTCTTGGTAGTATTTCATACGCACAAAAGTAGAGTTGCATTTGCTCAAAGCAGCCAGATACTCACGCTGCTTGGCTTGCTGCTCTTGCTTCATTTCCAACTCGGCGATCTCACGGTCTCTCTTTGCCGCCTTCACCTTAGCCTTGGTAGCGCCATAGAAGAGAGGAACACCCACACCAACCTCGAATCCGAAGAAGTTGCCTTCTTTAAATCGACTTCTATCTACATTGTATGGGTTCCAAGAGGAAATGACCAACTGGTTGCGTAGAGCCAAACTCAAATTGGGTGCATAGCCATTTTTGGCTACCGATACAGCCTTGTCGGCTACCGTGATGCGATCCTGTGCCAACTGTCCATCGGGAGTCTGACCATAGTTGAAGCCCTTCTGCACGAAGTCGAGGGGTTGCATGGAGTGGTCGGCAGGAGTGATGGTTTCATTAGAGTTGATCAAGCTAGCCAATTGCAGCTGGCATCCCTCGATATTACTCATAGCCGATGCTATCTCCAACTCATTCTCTCGGTGCATACGTTCTGCGGCGAGTTGCTCTAGTTTGCGAGTCTCACCAGCCTTCATCTTGCTAGTAGCCGTAGCCATATATCTGTCGAGGATGCTGTCTTGTCTTTGCAACAAGTGGAGCACCTCATTCTCATATACCAGTTGATGATACGCACTGCGCACCTCGCTCGTCAAATCTTGCTTGGTCACATTGAGACGGCTTCTTTCCATCTGTGTCTCCGCCTTCAATTGCTTGTGTCGGGCGATATAGACCGTAGGAAACTCGATGCCTTGTGAAACGCTGAGCGCATTGTCGGTATTACCACCAGAAGATGGGTCTTGCGACAAGGCTACTTCCGTCTTATCCACATCCCAAGCAGTGCCTTGCAGATTTTTGGCTCTTTCCACCGATTTCTCGGCTACCTTGATCTGGTAGCTCTCTTTCATGGCCATGTCGAGGCACTCCTTTAAGCTCATCGTCTTGGTCTGTGCCATAGCTCCTTGTGCTAAGCACGCCAGTGCGAAACTCATTAAAATCTTGTTCATTCTTTGTTCTACTGTTTATAAATACTGTTCATCTGTTGTTTATAGATGCAGCCTTCCCTCTAGCCTGGCGCTCACCTCTTGGTGAATGTCTTGTAGATGGCAGGCAGTACGAGCAGAGTCAACAGAGTGGATGTTATCAAACCACCGATGACCACTGTTGCCAGAGGTCGCTGCACCTCTGCGCCATCACCCTGTGAGAGTGCCATAGGAAGGAAACCCATGGATGCCACCAAGGCGGTCATCAGTACTGGACGTAGTCGAATCATACAACTGTCCATGATACGCTGATGGATGATGCCTCCCTTGCTTTCGTTCCCTGTCTCATGAGCCATTTGCTCTTTCTGCAACAGGTTAATCTGTCCGATGAGCACGATGCCATTGAGTACAGCCACACCAAAGAGAGCGATGAATCCTACACCTGCCGAGATGGAGAATGGCATACCTCTGAGCCACAATGCCCAGATTCCACCGATGGCTGCCAGCGGAATGGCAGAGAAGACAAACAACGACTCCCTTACATTCTTCACCGTCGCATAGAGCAACAGCAAGATGACGATGAGAGCTATCGGCACGACTATCATCAGTCGATGAGTTGCACTCTGCAAGTTCTTGATCTCGCCACCATACGTATAGTAATATCCCTCAGGTAGTTTCAACTTCTTATCGAGCAAACTCTGAATCTCATCCACCGTACTCTGTACATCACGTCCCTTCACATTGAAGCCCACATAGATGCGACGAGCGCCATCTTCATGCGAGATTTGAGCAGGAGCCGGTGCGTAGGTAATATCTGCTACCTGACTGAGCGGAATCGTGCTCAGGCTTCCACCTTCTACGCTGTCATCGCTGCCTGTATCAGTCGAAGTTGTCACAGGGATGGCGAGGCTCCTCAGCGATTCCACATCTCTCATGTCCTTGTCCATACGAAGGACGAGGTCGAATTTTTTCTCACCCTCAAAGATGGCACCAGCCACGCTTCCAGCGAAGGTTGTCTCTAATATTTGATTAACGTCATCGACAGAAATTCCAAACTCTGCCAAACGCTCATGATCGTATGTCACTTGAATTTGAGGCAAGCCAGACACTTGTTCCACGCTGACTCCACTCACGCCACGTACGCCGCTGATGAGTTTCTCGACCTTTCCTGCTTCATCAGTCAAAGTACTGAGATCGTCACCAAATATCTTGATGGCTACATCCTGCTTGATACCAGTGAGCAACTCGTTGTTGCGCATTTGAATCGGTTGCGAGATTTCTGCTTCTAGTCCTGGGATGTTATGGAGGGTCTCCTCCATCTTCTCCATCAGTTCGTCGGTGGTCTCTGCCGTGGTCCATTCTGCCTTTGGCTTCAGTGAAACCATAATGTCGGCTCTTTCCACTGGCATCGGGTCCGTAGGAATCTCTGCGCTTCCGATGCGGCTCACCACTTGCTTGATTTCTGGATACTCTGCCTTCAAGAGTTTCTCAGCCTTGGTACAACTCTCCACCATCTGCGGTAACGATGTGCCTTGTGCCATACTCATTTCCACGGCAAAGTCGCCTTCTTCCAAACTAGGGATGAACTCGCCACCTAAGAACTTAAAACCGACGATGCTCATACAGAACAGAGCGACGGCTCCTGTAATGACATTCTTGTTTTGTGCCAATACCCAGTTGAGTACCGGACGATACCATCCTTGTAATTTCCTGATCATGCGGTCGGAGAAGGTATCTTGTTTCTGTGCTTTCTTGCTCAGGAAGACGCAACTCGCCATTGGCACATAGGTAAGCGAAAGGATGAAGGCTCCCAATATCGCAAAGAATACGGTGAGCGCCATCGGACGAAACATCTTTCCCTCGATGCCCACCAAGCTCATCAGTGGCACATACACAATCATAATCATAATCTCACCGAAGGCAGCGCTCTGTCGAATGCGTGAAGCGGAGAAGTGAACTTCTTCGTCCATCTCTGCTTGCGTCAGCCTGAATGGCTTATGGGCTACCAGACATGTTTGTGCTCTCTTAGAGACACTCTCTTGCGAGAAATTCTTATTATTAATATGTGTAACGACAGCCTCCACTATGATAACTGCCGAATCGACTATCATTCCGAAGTCGATGGCTCCCAGGCTCATCAAATTTCCGTCAATGTCAAAAGTACGCATCATACCAAAGGCGAAGAGCATACTGAGCGGTATGACGCTAGCTACGACAAGACCTGCCCGCCAATTTCCGAGGAAGATGATGAGCACGAAGATGACAATCAGACCGCCCTCGATGAGGTTGTGTGCAATGGTGCCTTCTACTCTATCTACAAGATTGGTACGATCGATGAACGGCTCGATGATCACTCCCTCAGGCAATGATTTTTGTATCTGCTTGATACGTTCCTTCACGTTTTTGCTCACTTCTTGGAAGTTCTCTCCCTTGAGCATGATGGCGATACCTGCCACCACTTCTCCCTCACCATTTCGGGTGACAGCACCGAAGCGAGTAGCATGCCCCTCCTGTACCTTGGCGATGTCGCCTATCTTGACAGGCACACCCCCAATGGTTTTTACGGTGATGTTGGCGATGTCATCCAATGTCTTTGCCACACCAATACCTCGAATGTAGTATTGGTTGGAGTTCTGCTCGATGTAGCTACCTCCAGTATTGGCATTGTTCTTCTCCAAGGCATTGAACACCTCTGATACCATGATGCTATTGGCATTCAGTTGGTCGGTGTTGATAGCCACTTCGTATTGCTTCACAAATCCACCCCATCCACTCACTTCGGCGACACCGGGTGTGCCAGAGAGTTGTTTCCTGACGATCCAGTCTTGGATGGTTCTCAGTTCAGAGAGAGAGTATTTGTTCTCATATCCTTTCTTTGCTCTCACGGTGTAGTGATATATCTCTCCGAGTGCCGTGGCTACCGGCCCCAGTTCTGTGTTCGTATTTTTAGGCAGGTCCTTCACAGTCTCCTCCAGCATCTCGTTTACTTGTGAGCGGGCCCAATAGATGTCTGCATCATCGTCGAAGACGAGGGTAATAACAGAAAGTCCACTGCGTGAAATACTTCTCCTCTCCTCCAATCGAGGGATGTTGGCCAGAGCCATCTCGATAGGAGTGGTGATATATTGCTCCACTTCTTGCGCACCGAGCGATGGTGCTTGGGTGATGACTTGCACCTGGTTGTCTGTGATGTCGGGTGTGGAGTCGAAAGGTAAGCGCGACAAAGACCATGCACCCCATGCAATGAGGGCTATGGTAAGTACTCCTATTACCAACTTATGTTGGATAGAGTATGTGATAAGTTTCTGAAACATAATCTCTTGGTTTTGTTTGATTGATGTATGTCTTAACCTTTAGAGATTAGTCTTCCTCACCATGGTCGCCCGTAAGCGAAGCTAGGTAGAAAGCATTATCTGTCACTATCTTCTGTCCTTTCTTGAGGTGCTTGCACAGCGCCACCTCTGTATATCCATTGTTGCTGACACCTGTAGTCACCTCATGGCGAGAGAAACTATAGGTACCACCCTTGGAATGCTGCTGATTGAGAGCGAAGACATATTGCTTGCCATCAGCACTGACAATCGCCTTGTCGGGCAAAGTTATGCAGAGTTGTCTGCCTGTGGCTATCTGTCCCGACACATACATGCCCTCGAAAAGTTTGGCACCTCGCTTTGCATCCAACTTGACATGTACGGCAACGCTCTTTGTGCCTTTATTCAGGTACTGGTTCATACCATATACTCGTCCCGACAAGTTGACACCCGGTTGGTTGGTCAGACTCACCAATACTTGGTCGCCAACTTTCACCTTGGCAATGTCTTTTTCGAAAACGTTGAGATCGCATTCCACTGCATGGTTGTTGCGTATCTTCATCAGTGGAGTCTGCATGTCTGCATAACTTCCCAGGGATGCTTGCATGTCGCTTACAGTGCCACTGATAGGCGCACGGAGTGGGAAAACGGTGGTAAACTTACCTTTTGCGACCTCCTTAGTAGAGATGCCCATCTGTTGGAGTTGGCGACCTGTGCCCAAGAGGTTGGCTTGTGCCACCTTGTAGTTTTTCTCAGACATTTGCAGCGTTTTCTTGATGCCAGCGCCAGCTGATGCTAGTGTTTTCTGGCGGTCTAGTTCCAAACGTGCCATTTCGCTTTCCTTATAGGCAGTATAATACTCTCGTTGAAGCGTCACGACATCCGTGTTCTCGATGGTGGCAACGACTTGTCCTCGGCTCACCATCTGTCCTTCCTTGACATATACATTCTTCACGATGCCACCCATCAAGGACGATACATTTCCCATGTCTTGCGCTCTTAGGACGAGGGAGCCATTGACATGCAACATAGCATCCATCTCTCTCTCTTGAGCCTCGCCCATCTTCAGATCGACGGCTTTCACTTGTTTCTCACTCAGAGGAATATTTTGGAAATCAATCTCTTCCTCTTGGTTTTCACTCTCTGAGGTTTCAGCCTTGCTCTGTGAGAGGAAGGAGAAACCCACAAATGTGATGACTGTCAAAGCAGCCACCAAAATGAATCTTTTAATCATGTTTTTCTTGTTTACTTGAATATTTTGCAATTCGGGTGCAAAGTTACTTGATTTTCCTTGCAACCTCGTTGCATACATATATACAACGATCTATCAAGCCAAACAAGGAGGTCCTCGCCTATTGTAGCCAAGCCCCATATATTCGTGGAGCTGACTTGTGTTTTCTTGCCATGATACGATGACAAGACTCTTTAAGGGGAATAAAACAATATGAGAAGGTAGGACTGCCATCAAATGGTGTCCGCCATCGAAAATCTTCTGCTGGATGTTCTTGGCAACCTTGGCGTTGACGATGAACTGGTGCATCTGATGTACGCTGCATCCCTCATGCTCCTTTTCATGGTGTTCGGTATGTTCGTCGTTGGTGTTGCCGTCTTCAGCGCAACGTTGCTCTACGAAGCAGATGCGATTGAAATGATGATGATGGAGTACGACAGTAGAAAGCAACACGGAGCATGTTGCCAACCATAGTGAATATATATATAATCTGCGTCTCATCATCAATAAAACTTGTGTATGAAATGGGCTCGTCTTGAACAGCCCACACTAAAGCCACTGCAAAGATACTATTTTCTCTTGTCTTCGCCAAATCCCAAGTCTGTTTTTTCGATTTTTTCAGCATATTCGCAAAATAGGTCCACTTTTATTACGCTATTTCCCAAAAACTTTATACTTTTGCGCTTGATTTAATTTAATTTGTCATGGAACTCAAAGAACAAAATATTACAGAGAAGAGACGAAAGGTATGGTTCATCGTTTGGGCAGTGGCTTTTGTTTTGTTGTTGGCAGGTGGATTATACTATTATCTGTTTTTCTATGTCAACCGAGAAAAAGTACAGAAAGCTTGGGTTGACGTTAAGGTTGTCACCTATTATGAATTGATGCAAGATGGCAAGATGGTGTTTGATTTTGAACATGACACAGTCACAGCCAAGGGTTATTTCTCTTACCTATATAAGTTGGCTCCTATTGGGAAAGGCATCGTCATTTCCAACATCGAACCATCTGTTTGGAAAAATAAATATTTCGATGCCGACTGCCGTATGGTCTTGCAATGTATGACAGACTCACTAGACAGTGTCTATTCCGACTCAAAGTGGAAGGTAAACGAACTCAACTATTACCTTCATTCCCATAATGTTACGGATGTAGGCTATAATATGATTTCACAATACACGCAACGAGAGATTGCTCTCCGTGATACAGCCAAGAAAATGCTCGATTCGCTCACCCATATTTCTAAGGGTCGAAAGCTTCGCATCGTTTGTAAACGGAATGTCTTGACGAAATACGGCAAGTTGAACATCCTTGGTAACAACATGTTCCAACTTGCGTCCAAGAAAACGCCTGATGCGGTGAGTCCACTTCCCATGGCTACGGCTACCAGTTTGGCGAATCTCAGTCTCATCCTATGGAAGCCAAGCATGTCGGAACTTTATTTCCATACCGACTCTCTCAGCAATTATGAGGGAGAAGTGGATAGTGTGGGATGCCCCAATGGACACGGAAAGTGGATTGACTTGGCAAAGGGTACCTATTATGAGGGCAACTGGAAACATGGCAAGAGAAATGGTTTCGGCTATTCGGTGGCAAGACGTAAAATTTTGCGTGTGGGAGAATGGGTGAACGATGTCTATAAAGGCGAACGCTTAGTCTATAGCTCCGACAGAATCTATGGTATAGACATTTCGAAATATCAGCATGTTATCGGTAAAAAGAAATATCCTATCAACTGGTCTCAGCTGCGCATTACTCATCTAGGCAACATCAGTAAGAAGAGAGTGAGTGGTACTGTCAACTATCCCATCCGATTCATCTATATCAAGAGTACAGAAGGTACTACCCTCCTCAATCCATATTATCGCAAGGATTATCAGGCAGCTCGCGCCCATGGCTTCAAGGTGGGTAGTTATCACTTCTTCTCTACACTTTCACCTGCCTTGAAGCAGGCACAGCATTTTGTCAAGCATACTTTTGTGAGAAAAGGCGATTTCCCACCTGTTCTTGATGTCGAACCTACACCCCAACAAATCAAGAAGATGGGAGGCTCAGGCGTTCTCTTTGCAAGAGTTCGCACTTGGCTAAACTATGTGGAGCGACAAACAGGCGTAAGACCTATTTTATATATCAGTCAAACTTTCGTGAATCGTTATCTCAACCAAGCTCCCGACTTGAAGCAGAATTATCACATTTGGATAGCTAGATACGGAGAGTACAAACCGGATATTCGCCTAGTATATTGGCAGTTATGCCCAGATGGAAGAGTTTCTGGCATCCACGGCAAAGTCGATATCAACGTGTTTAATGGCTATCAGGATGCCTACGACAAGTTTGTGAAAGACCATGCCTTATAGTAAAACTCGGCGACTTATCCAAAACATTTATGTTAAACTATGTTATAGAAAATAACAACCTTGCAACATTTTACGTAATTTTGCGTTAATTTGGTGAGTATATCATATAAGGTAAGGGAATATAACATAGAATGAGACAACTTAAAATTCAGAAAAGTATTACCAATCGCAACAGCGAGGCCTTGGATAAGTATCTCGTTGAGATTGGTCGTGCTCCTATGGTTTCTATCGACGAGGAGATCGAGTTGGCGCAAGTCATAAGAAAAGGTGGCAAAGCTGCAGAGCGTGCAAAGAATAAGTTGGTTGAAGCCAACTTGCGTTTTGTCGTGTCCGTTGCCAAACAATATCAACATCAAGGCTTGACGCTCACCGACCTTATCGACGAAGGTAACATAGGACTCATCAAGGCTGCTGAGAGATTTGACGAAACCCGTGGTTTCAAATTCATCTCCTACGCTGTTTGGTGGATTCGCCAAAGCATTCTGCAAGCGATTGCCGAACAGAGCCGTATCGTGAGACTACCTTTGAACCAAGTGGGTTCCCTCAACAAAGTCAACCATGAAATCAACAAGTTTGAACAAGAAAACCAGCGTCGTCCTAGCGTGGAAGAGTTGGCTATGCGTACTGGTGTGGATGAGGAGAAAATCTCCCAAAGCATGGCGGCGAGTGGACATCATGTCAGCATTGATGCGCCTTTCAGCGATGACGATGACAACTCCATGGTGGACGTGATGGCGAGTGGAGATGACAGTCGTACCGACAAGCATGTGGATCATGAGAGCATGGCGATGGAATTACGCCAGGTGCTCGACAAGGTCTTGAAAGATAGAGAAAAGCAAATTGTCTGTGCTTGCTATGGTATCGGTGAGCCTGAGAAAGGATTGGAGGAGATTGGCGACAAGATGGGGCTTACCCGTGAGCGTGTGCGCCAAATCCGTGAGAAGAGCATCACTAAACTTCGTGACTCTGGTAACGCCAAGATTCTCATGAAGTATCTGGGATGATATGATGAGAATACTTACAAATTAATAAATTATACGAAAAAGGGTGTGCCATATACTTGTGACACACCCTCTTTTATACATTTAAAAATATGTTCTGCTTACTAGCTTTTTGTTGTCAAGCAAACATAATGAATATTTTGCACTTGGCATTATTCCAAACCGAACAAAGCCTTCAAGCCTCCGTCAACTCCAGAGAAGCCCATGAAAGCCAGGCTCAGCAAGGAAGCTGTAACGAGCACGATTGCCATGCCTTGCATACCCTTAGGGATGCGAACCAAAGCCTGCTGCTCACGGATGCCAGCAAACACAATGAGTGCGAGGGCGAAACCAAGAGCGGTAGAGAAAGCATATACCACACTCTCCAAGAGATTGAAGTCTTTCTGGATGACCAAGATGGCTACACCCAAAACGGCACAGTTGGTAGTAATCAATGGCAAGAAGATACCCAGTGCTTGATACAAGGCTGGAGAAACCTTCTTCAAGATGATCTCAACCATCTGCACCAATGCCGCAATCACGAGGATGAACGACAAGGTCTGGAGATATTGCAAACCGAATGGGTCGAGCACATACTTCTGCACGAGCCATGTGATGATGGTAGCCAAGGTCAAGACGAAGGCAATGGCACCACCCATACCGATGGCGGTATCAATCTTCTTCGATACGCCCAAGAATGGACAGATACCGAGGAACTGAGACAAGACGATATTGTTGACGAATATCGCTGAGATAAATATCAATAAATATTCCATATATCAATCCTCCTTACTTCTTTACCTTATTAAATATTGCAATCAAATAGCCCAATGTGAGGAAGGCTCCTGGAGGCAAGATGAATACCAAGATATTGGTCGTCTCTGGCAACAAACCGATGCCAAACACGCTGCCTGCTCCCAAAATCTCACGTACACAACCGAGCAAGGTCAATGCCAAGGTGAAACCCAAACCACAACCTACACCATCTACCAAACTAGCCACAGGTGTGTTCTTGGCTGCAAAACTCTCTGCACGCCCCAGGATGATACAGTTTACTACAATCAGTGGAATATAGATACCCAAGGCCTGGTTGATGCTATCAGGAGCATACGCACTCATCACCATCTGAAGGATGGTAACGAAGGCTGCGATGACAACGATGAACACAGGGATGCGCACCATGTCAGGAGTAATCTTCTTGATGCAAGAGATAACGAAGTTGGTGCAAATCAGCACTGCCATAGTGGCCAAACCCATGGACAAACCATTGATGGCACTTGTGGTAGTAGCCAATGTAGGACACATACCGAGCAACAACACAAAGGTTGGATTCTCCTTGATGAGTCCATTCATCAAAATTTTCATATTACTCATATCGGCTTATCCTTTCTTTTCGTTAGAAGATTCGTTACTTGCGTTACCTTTCACCTTTGAGGCGCCGCTCTCGCCATCCACACTCTTCTGAGCGTAGGCTGCGTAAGCTTGGTTGATGGCTTTCAAGAAAGCACGACTCGTGATGGTGCTGGCGGTGATGGCATCTACCGCATTGCCACTCTTGTCGTCCTTGCTCACGTGAAGGTCGCCGTCCTTAGGAGTCTTGCCTATCACACTACCCTTTCCGTCTTTCTGGAACCATGTGGTACACTTCGCTCCCAAGCCAGGAGTCTCTGATGCCTGAAGTACAGTATAACCCAAGATTTTTCCTTCTGGGTCAAAACCTACAAGCACTTTCAAGTCGCCACCGAAACCACCTGTCGTACTCTCTACAGCAGCACCCAACTGTTTGCCACTCTTATCAGAGCACTTATGAATGGTGAAGCTTACCTCCTTGCCATCAATTGTCTGATTGACTTCCTCTGGTTCAGCAACCTGCAATTCCTCTGTACCCATCACACTCTTGATGCCAGCAGCCAAAGACTTCTCAGCCTTCTCTGCGATAGGACCAGAAGTAAGGTGGTTGACGTATGCAAGCACAGCACCTACAACGAGTGCGACACCTACGAGCACGAGAACCATGTTCTTCAATGATGATTCTAATTTCTGCATGTCATGTTCCTCCTTATTTCTTAGCTGGCTTCTCACCGAAGCGCTTTGGTTTAACGTATGTGTTAATAAGAGGTGTGAACGCATTCATGATCAGAATAGCGAACGACATACCTTCTGGATAGCTACCCCAGTTGCGGATGATGATGGTCAAGAGACCGATGCAAACACCATAGATGAGCTGTCCCTTGTGAGTCATTGGTGAGGTGACATAGTCAGTTGCCATGAAGATGGCACCGAGCATCAGACCACCGCTCAAGATGACAGCGAATGGATTAGCATATACAGGATTAGCCAAATGCATCAAACCGCTGAATACGAAGACGGTAGCGATGATGCTCACTGGAATATGCCATGTAATGACCTTCTTCCAAAGCATATAAGCCAAACCAAGCAAGAGGGCGATGGCGCAAATTTCACCTGTGGTACCGGCGCCAAATCCATCACCAGTTGCACCGAAGAGCAAGCTCAATGAATTTGGCAATTGATTCAAGACGGAACTATCACCCGTCTTGATGGCTGTCTTCATGATAGCCAATGGAGTTGCGGCTGTTGTTGCGTCTGTATAGCTCAACATCTGTCCTGCTACAGGCCATGAAGTCATCTGTGCTGGGAAGCTGACGAGCAAGAAACAACGACCAACCAACGCTGGATTGAATGGATTGTTGCCCAAACCACCAAAGGTCATCTTGCCAACGCCAATGGCAAACAAGGCACCGATAATGATAATCCAAAGAGGAAGGTTGCTAGGCAAGTTCATACCAAGCAAGAGACCCGTGATGATGGCAGAACCATCAAGCAATGTGGTCTCTGTCTTCAAGAGATATTTTGTGATTGCCCACTCAAAGAATACGCAGGCTGCCACAGAGGTTAGCAAGACAATAGCTGAACCCAAGCCAAAGAAATAGATGGAAGCGAGGATGGCAGGTACAAGAGCGATGATCACTCCGTACATGTTCTTCTCCACCGTCTCATTACCATGGGCATGTGGCGATAATGATACTATTAATTTTCCCATTTTATGAATATGGTTGTTATTAAATTCTTTTGATAGAGCCTTCGCTGGGAAGACTCTGTTGAATTACTTCTTCGCGTTGCGAGCCTTGATGATGCCCATCACAGCACCCTTACCTGCAAGGATATTGTCGAGGATAGGACGATGAGAAGGACAAGTGAACTGGCAAGAGCCACAAGAGATACATGAGGTGATGTCCTCAGCCTCCAAACGCTCATAATCCTTCATCACGCTCAATGTAGCGAGCAAGTATGGCTCCAAGCCCATTGGACAAGCCTCCACACACTTCGCACAACGAATACATGGCTGCGCCTTCTTGCGATGAGCCTCTGCATCTGTCAGAATGGTGATGGAGTTGGTACCCTTGGTGACAGGCACGTCAAGACTGATGACAGCCTTGCCCATCATTGGACCACCTGCCAATACCTTGTTGTCGCCCTCTGGCAGACCACCACATGCCTCAATCATCTGAGAGAATGGTGTACCCATACGAACGAGGAAGTTACCAGGGTTCTTCACCTGCTTACCTGTCACAGTGGTGTAACGCTCAAAGAGAGGTTTGTGTTTCATGACAGCTTGATAAACAGCGAAGGCTGTACCTACATTCTGTACGATAGCACCTACATTTACTGGGATGGCAGGAGGTGCTGGAACCTGACGGCGAATGACGGCATCCACCAACTGTTTCTCACCACCCTGTGGGTATTTCTTGGCGAGTGGAACAATCTCGATGCGAGGATCATTGGCAGTTTTCTGCTCAAAGAGCTGAATGGCTGCAGGCTTATTGTCCTCAATACCAATATAACCCTTCTCCACCTTGGCAGCCTTCATCAAGAGGTTTAAGCCAACAAGGATTTCGTCAGCGTGTTCCATCATCAAGCGATAGTCTGCAGTGATATAAGGTTCACACTCCACACCATTGATAATGACACACTCAGCCTTGGCTCCAGGAGGAGGACATAGTTTGATAAAAGTTGGGAAACCTGCACCTCCCATACCGGTGACACCAGCCACCTTGATGCGGTTGACGATTTCCTCAGGCGTGAGCTCTGGGTGGTTTTCGATGCTTTCCAACTGGTCGGAGCGGTCGATTCCCTCTTCCCATTCATCGCCTTCAACATTGATGATGATGCAAGGTTTCCTATATCCTGTAGCGTCAATAGACGTATCTACCTTCAAAACGGTTCCTGAAACGGAACTATAAATCGGAGCACTCACAAAGCCTCCTGCCTCGGCAATCAAGGTACCGACCTTTACCTTGTCGCCCTTTGCAACGACAGGCTTGGCTGGCGCACCGATATGCTGACCCAATGGGAAGATGGCTTGTTTTGGAAGAGCTGCCACCTGGGTAGGCATCTCGGCAGTAATCTTGTTCTCTTCTGGGTGAACTCCACCTATTCTAAATGTTCTCAAATTCATGCTTGTTCCTCCTTCTTTACTTCGTTAGCCTCTACAGCAGGAGTTGAATTTGCTTCTGGCTTTGAATCAACGGTTTCTGCAGCAGGCTTTGCTTTCTTCACAGGGAAATTGACTTTGACGATTGCACCAGTTGGGCACTCGTCAACACACTTGGTACACATGCGGCACTTGTTGAAGTCGATGTAGCTAACATTGTTTTCAATGGTGATAGCCTCGAACTTGCAGACCTTCTGACACTTACCGCATCCGATGCAAGCTGCACTACAAGCCTTCTTGGCTACGGCACCCTTGTCTTTGTTGACACACTGTACATACACACGGCGACCCTTAGGACCCTTCTTGCGAAGTTCAATGATGTGTCGAGGACAAGCCTTGGAACATGCTCCACAACCCGTACACTTCTCTTCATCGACTTCAGGAAGACCTGTCTCAGGATTGATAGCGATGGCCCCAAACTGACAAGCTGCCACACAATCTCCACAACCCAAGCAGCCGAATCCACAGCCGGTTTCACCAGCACCACAAGAATTCATAGCTGCACAAGTGTGCAAACCATCATACTCGGCGATGCGAGGACGATTCTCGCAAGAGCCATTACAACGAACCACTGCTACCTTAGCCTCAGTGTTGGCCACTGCGATGCCAAGGAGATCAGCCACTTTGCCCATGACTTCAGCTCCACCTACAGGGCACATCAGCCCTTCGATAGAACCTGCGTCTGCACCCTTGACAAGAGCGGCAGCCATACCGGAACATCCAGCAAAGCCACAACCACCACAATTGGCACCAGGTAGGATTTCACCCACTTGGCCCAGTCGAGGATCCTCTTCGACGGCAAATTTCTTGGATACACCGAAGAGTACCAACGCAGCAATTAACGCGATGGCTCCGAGTACCAAGACTGCAATCATAATGAAATTCATAATTGTTTGTATTTGTTTGTTATTAATTCTTGATAGTTTCGTTTTTAAGTATTCTTCTTGTTTGTCTTACGACTGTATCTCAAACGACAGCCGTTTCTTGAGTTTGTTTCTAAACAGATAGACCAATAAATAATAAGGTATTAAAATACCCAACGCCGACAAGGCGGCTGCGCCTTCTGACTTTGTGAGTGACAGTATTACAATCAATGTCACCACCATGACAGCTAAAGGCAAAAGATAACCATAGAGACTTGCCGTGAATCCTACAGATGTATCAGCAACTACTGTCACGGAGTCGCCTTTCTGATAGTTAGAGAAGTCAGAAGTCAATACTTCCACCAGCTTTTCCTTGGTTTCAGAGGCATTGCAATGTGCTGCTACCTTGCAGCCACTACAGGCTGATGACTGAAGAATCCGAACTATCACGCATCCGTTTTCAGCCGAATCTACAATTCCTGCATGTTTTATCTTGTTGCTCATGATTTATGATCTTTGTTTTTGTCAACTTCTTCGACATAGCTTATCTTCTTTCTTTCACTCCATAACGATTCATGCGAATAATTCTGCCATTAGGTTACGGCATAGATTGCAAAGTCGAGTTGGCAATTCAGTTTGATAGTGCAAAGATAATACAATATTTAAAAACCGCAAAATATTCAGAAAACTTTTCAACGAAAAGAAGCGTAAACGTTTTCTGATTGTAACTTAACTGTTCTTATAAGTAGATAAAAGTGTCAAATTGAATGCAAGAAAAGCCCCTCATCAACAAATGTCAATGAGGGGCTTTTCTTAAGATATCTATTAGTTGTTGACACTACCGCCAACAATATCAAGCAATTCATTTGTAATGGCCTGTTGACGACTCTTGTTGTACTGCAAGTTGAGCGAACGTAAGAGTTCATCGGCATTATCCGTTGCTGTCTGCATGGCAACCATTCTCGCTGCATGTTCACTTGCCTGACTGTCGAGCAAGGCGGTGAAGAGCATCAAGTGTAACAGCTTTGGTATCAAGACTCCCAACACTGTCTGCAAGTCTGGCTCTACGATGAAGTCATCGTTCAGTGGCTTTGCCTCCGTACGTTGTCTATCATCTTGCTCCTCCTGCTTCTTGCGTAGGTATTCTTGTGCCTTTGCTGTAGCTACATTCGATGTCAAGTCTCGATCGTTATCCTCACCGATAGCCTCAGTAGAGAGGTCGATTGGCAAGAAAGTCTTGCGGGTGAGAATTTGTGAGCCGGCACTCTTGAAGTGATGATAAATCATCTCGACCTTGTCAAGTTCGCCAGCCACATACTGCTTAGCCAACTTGCGTGCGATTTCTGCACATTCGCTTGAATTTGGCTTGTCAGCAAGTTCCGTAAAGTCACCTGCTACTTTCAATCCAAGTTTTGCAGTCTTCTCGGCTACCTTTCGACCGATAGGATAAACCGTGATGTCGTCAATGCCTTGAGCCTTATACTCGTCCACTGTCTGCATCATCATCTTGATGACATTGGAATTAAATCCACCGCAAAGTGAACTGTTGGAACTATAGACCACGAGGGCTACTCTCTTGATTTCCTTGTGTTCGCACTCAAACTCACACTGGAGTGAAGGAGTGGAAACCAAGAAACTCTTCAAGATATGTTCCAACATATTCTCGTATGGCAACATGTTTTGTATTGCCACCTGAGCATGATGCAACTTGCTGGAAGCCACCATCTTCATGGCACTCGTAATCTTACGGGTACTGTTGACACTGGCAATGCGAGTTTTGATCTCTTTTAATGACGGCATAGGCTATTACGCTTTATATTGTCCTGCAACGTTTGCCATGGTCTCCTCTATTACCTTGATGGCATCATCGGTCAATTTACCGTCTGCCAAAGTTGCGATAACATCGGAATGCTGGCTACGCATAGCATCGAGGAACTGATCCTGGCACTCACGAACCTGGGTCATTGGCACCTCGTGCATCAAACCATGGACACCACAATAAAGGATGGCAACCTGCTCACCTACTGGCATTGGGTGATACTGAGGCTGGATGAGGAGTTGGTCGTTCTTGCGACCACGATCCAAAGTCATGGCAGTCACAGCATCCATATCGCTAGAGAACTTAGAGAAGGACTCCAACTCGCGATACTGAGCCATATCAATCTTCAGGGTACCTGCCACCTTCTTCATACTCTTGATTTGAGCAGAACCACCTACACGAGATACAGAGATACCTACGTTGATGGCTGGGCGGAAACCTTGGTTGAAGAGGTCTGTCTCCAAGAATATCTGACCATCTGTGATAGAGATCACATTGGTTGGGATATATGCGGAAACGTCACCTGCCTGGGTCTCAATAATTGGGAGGGCTGTCAAAGAACCGCCACCCTTCACGTGACCCTTCATGCACTCTGGAAGGTCGTTCATCTGCTCAGCTACCTCCTGCTGGTCGTTGATACGAGCTGCACGCTCCAACAAACGAGAATGGAGATAGAAGACATCACCTGGATATGCCTCACGTCCAGATGGACGACGAAGAATCAAGGAAACCTCTCGATAAGCCACAGCCTGCTTACTCAAGTCATCATAGACGACGAGAGCTGAGTAACCACGGTCGCGGAAATACTCACCAATAGCTGCACCAGCGAATGGTGCATAGTACTGCATAGCAGCTGGATCGGCAGCAGTAGCACTTACAATAATAGTATAAGGAAGTGCACCATGCTCCTTGAGGTTCTGTACCAATGCTGCTACGGTAGAAGCTTTCTGACCGATGGCTACATAGATACAATATACAGGCTTGCCTGCCTCGTAGAAACTCTTCTGGTTGATGATGGTATCGACTGCAATAGCAGTCTTACCTGTCTGACGGTCGCCGATAATCAACTCACGTTGTCCACGTCCGATAGGAATCATGGAATCGACAGCCTTCAAACCTGTCTGGAGAGGTTCCTTCACAGGCTGACGATAGATCACACCAGGAGCCTTGCGGTCCAATGGCATCTCGAAAGAGTCAGTGAGGTCGATGTCTCCAAGACCATCAATAGCTTGACCCAAAGGATTAACGACACGTCCTAAGAAGTTGTCGTTCACACGGATAGAGGCGATACGATGGGTACGCTTCACACTCTGACCCTCTTTGATGCCAGCTGTAGGACCTAAAAGGACGCAACCTACATTGTCTTCCTCCAAGTTCATGACAATAGCCATTGTGCCATTCTCGAACTCAAGAAGTTCATTGGCCTCTGCATTGCGAAGTCCATAGATACGAGCCACACCATCGCTGACGGTGAGGACGGTACCAACCTCATCAAACTTCTCAGAGCCATTCACCTCCTGGAGTTGCTGCTGAAGTACCTCAGACACTTCACTTGGTTTAATTTTATCTGACATTGTTTTGTTTACTTTTAATTAATTACTTTTTGAGCTGTGTCAGTATGGCATTGAGCTTCGTCTTGACGCTCGCATCCATTCTGTAAGTATCATATTCGAGGATGAAACCACCGATAATATCAGGGTTCACCTCCGTCTTGAACTCCACAGTACCTTGCGTTCTCTGCTCAACCATCTTGCGCATCTTATCCTCAGTTTGGGCATCGACGGCAGTGGCGGTGATCAGTTTACCACGGATGATATTCTTCTGTTTCCTGTAAAGAGTGATATACGAAGCAGCCATGAATTGCAGGGTGCTCTCCCTATCCTCTTTCAACACAAGGGCTATAAACTTCTTGCTCAATTCCGAAGGCTCTTTGCCCAGGGCTGTAGTGAGCAGTTTCTGCTTCTTGTCCTTGGAAAGCATAGGGTTGTCTATCGTAAATCTCAGTTCAGGCACGTCGATGTAGCTCTTATAGAGCGTCTGCATCTCCTGATAGACCTGATCTTCGAGCTTCATGCTAATTGCGCTCTTGATGAGTGCACGAGCATAACGCACCGATATTACACCTATATCCATAAGCTTTACTATTTGTTGTCAGAAGAAACCTCATCCAGCAGACGATTTATCATGTCCATCTGCTCCTTGTCGGAAGAAAGCTTTTCCTTGAGCACCTTCTCTGCTATCTGAACAGAGAGTTCTGCTACCTGGGTACGTATCTCACGAATGGCGTTTTGCTTCTCGGTCTCAATCTGTGACTTGGCATCAGAAAGAAGACGAGCACCCTCTTCGCGAGCCTTGTCCTGTGCTTTCTCTACGATGGCATCGCGAGTTTCGGCTGCCTCCTTGAGGATAGCTGCCTGCTTCTCGCGTGCTTCCTGCAGAATGGATTCACCCTGTTTTTGGAATTTGGCAAGCTTCTCATTGGCCTCGTGAGCCTTCTTTAAGCTATCATCGATGTACTCCTTACGGTCGTTCACCATCTTGATGATAGCAGGAAATCCAGCCTTCTTGAGGATGAAGAAGACAATCAAGAATACGACTGTCATCCAGAAGAGCAAGCCAAATGCCGGCATTAATAAATCCATATATACTGGTTAAAGTTTAACTTAAACGTTTGATTAATAAACTCGTTTCTTGCTTGCCAAGACGACTTGTCATCTCGGCTGTCAAGATTACATGACGATAGCCAAGATAGCGATGATGACTGCGAAGAAGGCAACACCCTCAACCAATGCAGCGGCGATGATCATAGAAGAACGAAGGTCGCCCATCTTCTCTGGCTGACGTGCCATGGCATCCATAGCCTGACCACCAATACGACCAATACCAATACCTGCGCCAATTGCGGCAAGACCTGCGCCTACTGCGGCACCCAACTTTGCAACTTCTGCTGCTAATAAAAGTGATAACATAATCTTAAAATTTAAGTTGTTAATATTTTCTTGTTAATTAATTCAATTATTTATTTCGCTCAGCAATATCAATTACTTTGCGATTTCAGGCTCGTGCTCATGCACGTGAGCCTGCGAGATGAATACTGCACTCAGCATGGTGAAAACCAATGCCTGGATGTAGCTTACCAATACTTCGAGGAGCATCATAAAGGCACTCATCGCAACACTTACGATTGTCATACCCGTTCCTGCCACATAGTTGGCGATGGCATTCTCACTAATGTTGAACATAATGAAAATGATTGCAGCGAAAGACAAGGCTATCGCATGACCTGCCATCATGTTGGCGAAGAGTCGGATAATCAGAGCCAACGGTTTCGTGAAGATTCCGAACAGCTCAATGAATGGCATCAGTGGCACTGGCACCTTCAACCAAGTTGGTACATCTGGCCAGAAGATTTCCTTCCAGTAATCCTTAGTACCTGTTACGTTGGTGATGATGAAAGTGGTCACACCCAAGAAACATGTACAAGCGATATTGCCAGTCAAGTTTCCACCGCCTGGAGGGAATGGTACGATACCCATGATGTTGGCTACGAAGATGAAGAAGAAGCAAGTAAGCAGCCATGGAGCATACTTAGGAGCCTCCTTACCGAGGGTAGCCTTGATCACATCGTCATAGACAGACATGATAAACATGTGCATCAATCCCACAAATCCCTTTGGAGCTGGGTCATCGATCTTGTGCTTCTTGCACCAGCGAGCTGGTATCAATACGCACAACAACAAGATGATGGCGTCTATAAAGAGAACGCATGTGGTCTTGGTGATGGAGATGTCGAGAGGCAGAACCTCTTCCCCATTCACTTTTTCCACTATCTTGTTGGGATTGTTCTGCGCATCACCATTCTTAATAACCAAGTTGTATGGACCTGGACGGTCGCCGTTGGCATCTCTCTCCTCAGAGAACTCTCCGCTGGAGAACACATGCCATCCTGTGGTTGTATGAACGATGACTGGCAGATTGATCACGACCGGATAGTCGCCCACCTGGGTGATATGCCATTCATAAGAATCCTTGATATGACCCCACAATATCTCCTTTACGTCGATGTTTTCCTTCGCACTCACCTGCATTGGGGCTAGCGTGAAGAGCAGCATCGCCATCAAGAGGAATTGTTTGAGATGTTTCATATTCTTATTCTTACTTTAATTATTAATCTTTTCTTTCTTCTCTATGCGAGAAAAGAAGATGCAGTCGAACACGAGAAGCACGACATAGAAAATGACGAAGATGGCTGCGAAACCCAAGATGTTTTGCTTGTCGCATACCACAACGTAGATAAGGAATACGATTGCCGCCGCCATCATCTTCAATGCCGATGCTGCCAAGTAGAACTTGCTCAGATTGGCTGGTGAAGACTTTGCGATGGCTTTCCATGCCTCACCATAAGCAGTACTTGAGATGAGCGAGAATATCGCACTCACTACCAATGGGTTAACCACTTGAGCGAGGATGTCATCACAAGAGGCTGATACTCGACAAGCAAAGAGTATGATGAGCGACAGAGCCGCAACCAACCATAGAGAGATTTGCTTATATCGAATGCCCGCCTGCTTGATATGTTGCAAGCGCATCACTTCTTCTTTTTCCATATTTACACTTCAACGCAAAGGCTTACTTCGTTTTTCTTCACTTCCACGAATCCACCTTTGATGTTCATATTCTGCTTGCCTTCCTGGGTGGTATATTCTACCTTTCCCACTTCGAGTGAAGAGATGATTGGAGCGTGGTCCTTCAGAATCTCGAAAGAACCGAGGGTTCCTGGCACCAAAACGCTCTCCACCTCGCCTTGGAAGACGATCTTCTCAGGAGAAACTATTTTTAGCTTTAACATAAGCCTTTGAGTTTAATGTGATTAGCCTTGTGCAGCTGCGAGCAACTGCTTAGCCTTCTCCTTAGCATCCTCGATAGTACCTACATTGAGGAACGCCTGCTCTGGAAGGTCATCTACCTCGCCGTCGAGGATGGCATTGAAGCCCTTGATTGTCTCCTCGATAGGTACCATCACACCCTTCAAGCCGGTGAACTGTTCTGCTACTGTGAATGGCTGACTTAAGAAACGCTGTACACGACGTGCACGGTTTACGGTCAACTTATCCTCGTCAGAAAGTTCATCCATACCCAAGATGGCGATGATATCCTGCAACTCATTGTAACGCTGCAACAACTGTTTTACTCGCTGAGCGCAATCGTAGTGAGCCTTACCTACAATCAGTGGGTCAAGGATACGCGAAGTAGAACCCAGTGGGTCAACGGCAGGATAGATACCAAGAGAAGCAATCTTACGAGAAAGCTCTGTGGTAGCATCCAAGTGAGTAAATGTAGTAGCTGGAGCAGGGTCGGTCAAGTCGTCTGCAGGTACATAGACAGCCTGTACAGAGGTGATAGAACCATTCTTGGTAGAAGTGATTCGCTCTTGCATGGCACCCATCTCGGAAGCCAATGTTGGCTGATAACCTACGGCTGAAGGCATACGACCCAAGAGGGCTGACACCTCAGAACCTGCCTGAGTGAAACGGAAGATATTGTCGATGAAGAACATGATGTCGGCAGCCTCGCCGTTCTTGCCTCCATGATCACGGAACTCCTCAGCGACTGTCAGACCAGACAACGCTACGGAAGCACGTGCCCCAGGTGGCTCATTCATCTGACCATAGACAAGAGTAGCTTGACTCTTAGCAAGTTCCTCAGGATCTACCAAAGACAAATCCCATTTGCCTTCCTCCATAGCCTTCTTGAATTTCTCACCATACTTGATAACACCAGATTCGAGCATATCACGAATCAAGTCGTTACCCTCACGGGTACGCTCACCTACACCTGCAAACACAGAGTAGCCATTGTGACCCTTGGCGATGTTGTTGATCAACTCCATGATGAGCACGGTCTTACCTACACCGGCACCGCCGAACAAACCGATCTTACCACCTTTCATGTAAGGTTCGAGCAAGTCGATGACCTTGATACCAGTGGCAAGCATCTCCTTGTGGGTTGACAATTCGTCAAACTTAGGAGCCTCGCGGTGGATAGGATAAGCACCCGTCATGTCCAATTCTTTCATACCATCAATAGGTTGTCCGATGACATTCATCATACGACCCTTGATTTGCTCACCTGCTGGCATGACAATTGGGTTGCCCGTAGAGACAACCTCCAATCCGCGCTGCAAGCCATCGGTATTGTCCATGGCGACACAACGCACGGTATCTTCACCGATGTGCTGTTGCACCTCGATGACGAGATCGCGTCCGTCTGGACGTTTTACCTTTAGAGCTTCGTGAATCTTTGGAAGCACCTTCTCAGGATTCTCGCCCTTGGTATCGAAATATACATCGATAACAGGACCGATAATCTGCGAGATGCGTCCGTTAATTTGTGACATAAGCTATAAGTTTAAATTTATTATTGTTAATGTTGTTGTCTTGTTTGTTTTGTAGTTGAACACAGTTTGTTGTAGTTCATTGCAAAAAAGACTTTTTCCCTTTTCATTTGCAAAAGTAACAACAATTACTGAAAACTCCAAAATTACTTGGGGTTTTATTCAGCTTTAAACCATTTTTAGTTCCGTTTAAACCATTTTTACGGAAACTATTGGTTTCTTTGTGCTCTCTGTTCTCCCACTAGATGCTCAACTCGTCGAGCACCTTGATCAGCTTGCGATCAAATGGCTTGTCTGAGCGGATAGCCTCAGACAAAGGTACATAAACAACCTCATTGTTGCGAACACCAATCATCACATTGCGCTGTCCTTGCATGATGGCCTCAATAGCTCCACATCCAGTACGGCTAGCAAGAATACGATCACGGGCTGATGGACGACCACCACGCTGTAAGTGACCGAGGATGGATACACGTACGTCAAACTCAGGGAACTCCTTGCGTACACGGTCTGCATAGTAAAGCGCACCGCACTTAGGACTCTCTGAAACGATGACGATACAGCTCTTCTTAGACTTGCGGATACCACGCTCCATGAATTGTGCCAACTGGTCAACGTCGGTAGAATCCTCAGGGATGATAGCTGCCTCTGCACCACTTGCGATGGCAGAGTTCTGTGCTAAGAAACCAGCATCACGACCCATCACCTCGATGAAGAAGATGCGCTCATGGCTCTGCGCCGTGTCACGGATACGGTCCACACACTCTACGATAGTGTTCATGGTGGTGTCATAACCGATGGTGTTATCTGTACCATAGAGGTCATTGTCGATGGTACCAGGAAGACCGATGCAGCAAATGTCAAACTCGCGAGCAAAGTTCATCGCACCCGTCAAAGAGCCATTACCACCAATGACTACCAATGCGTCAATCTCTTCCTTTTGGATGGACTCGTAAGCTTTCTGGCGACCTTCCTCAGTCATAAACTCCTTGGAACGAGCGGTCTTCAGAATGGTTCCACCTGTACCGATGATACCACTCACGTTCTCTGTGGTGAATGGCTTGATTTCATCATTGATCAATCCGTCATATCCACGATAGATAGCTTTCACGTTGAAGCCATTGTAGATGGCGGCACGTGTCACTGCGCGGATAGCGGCGTTCATGCCAGGAGCATCACCTCCTGAAGTCATAATACCTATAGTCTTAATCTTTGCCATAACTATTACCTTATTATATTATTATATATTTTTAGATTTGTGATTTTCGTTTGCGTGTAAAGAGCAGAGCTATTGATGCCGCTCTGTCGGGTTTATACAAAAGTCCTTCTCCCCCATGGTATCTTCGTCTAGGGAGTACTATGCGTCGTGTTTTTAAATCAATAAGTTGGTTGCTCCTGCCACAAGATTATGTGAGAGCCAGAGGATAGCGAGTCCAACGACACCACCGAGCAGAGCTTTCCACCCGATGTTGCGGAAGAACCATCCCATGTGCATGTGTTCCATCTTCATCAATGCCAAACCACTGATGGTACCGATGCCCAAGATGTTGCCGCCTGCCATCACACAATAGGCGATGACTTGCCAATAGATGCCATTGCAAGCATATACCGAACCGACCTCAGACACGAAATCATCCTGGCCTACCAAGTCTGGCAAGGAGAAGAAATTCATGGCCGTAGCAAAGTTGTCAAGCACTGTACTGAGCACACCAGCTACAATGCCATGTGCCCAAACATAAGGGTGCGCCTCGTCGATACCCAATGCCTCGTTGAGAGTAGTGAATGCTCCTGTCTCCTCCACGACACCGGCTGCCAACATGATACCCATGACAAAGAGAATCATCTGGATAACTCCATATTGCAATACCCTTGGGGTACGACGTTCTACCAACGCATCCATGTTCATCAATTTGCGGTTGAACACCTCGTTAACAATCCAAAGAATAGACAATACGCAAAGTGCACCTAGGAATGGACTCAACTTAGTAATATTATGGAATGTAGGAATAAACCATAGTCCACCAATACCCACGAAGAGCATCAACAATCGCTGCCATACGTTGAGACGAGTATCATCGCCACGATATGGCATGACAATCCATTCTGTATCAACACGCTCAGGCAGTTGACGAGCAATCAGATAGGTTGGAATCAACCATGCTGCAAGGCATGGCAAGAGTAAAGACATGGAGAAAGAAGTAGCTGTTACTGCCCTCATGTTCCAAAGCACCAATCCCTCTGGGTTTCCGATAACGGTCAAGGCACCGCCACAGTTGGCAGCCAAGAGAATGGCTGCACCATAAAACATTCTTTGTCGGCGACTAGGAATGATGCCATGCATGATGGTGAGCATCATCACCGTAGTAGTCAAGTTGTCAAGGTTGATGGAAATCAAGAAGGTAACGATGGATAAGGTCCATATCATCTTCTTGCTTTTGCGTGTACGAAGCAACTGGCTGATGAAATCGAAGCAGCCATTGTTGTTGAGGATCTCCACGATAGTCATCGTAGCCAAGAGGAAAAGCACTATCTCCGCAGCCCTACCTACATAAGGCAGGAAGATAAAGCGATCGATAAAATTCTTGACAGTGATACTAGTGGAAGGAATCTCTCCCATATCTTCTGGATGAAGGTAGTGGGAATATTCGTAAGCATGCTGACTTGTCACAAAGTCCATACCAAAACAAATGTAAAGAACCCATCCCACCGTTCCAGCGAAAATCGCAACGGCAGCACGGTTCACCTTGGTGATATTCTCCGTCGCTATGAGGAGATACCCCATCAGTATTATCGCTATGATGACTACTGTCATAATGTTTATCTTTACATTTTTCTTTGCATTTCGAACGCAAAGATAACAAATAATCTCAAATTAGCATCAAAGTGAACGATTTTTTATATCCGTTTAACGGAAAAGTAACAATTTCTTGTCATTTGTACCATTATTTGCCATCTTTACATCGCAAAATGACTTCTATTAGTCTTTTGGCATACGACCAGACCACTTTCTGAGCAAATAGTAAAGGCGTTGCTCAATACTGAACAATCGCCAACACCATGTGTGCGGAAGCAGGGCGCTATGAAACGGCACATAACCCAGCTTGTAATGATTACGTGGCTCCAAAGCATCGGTTTCTATGCTCTCCCAAGTTTCCAACAGGCACTTTTTAGCAACTTCATTGTCTATCTTTGACAAAAGAAATTGGTTATGAATAGCAAACTGACAGAGCGAGATGAGGTTCAACCATCTATGGTTCTCGTAAAGCCTTAAATACTTTGGTTCAACTTGGAGTTCCATAAGTTGGCGTTTCATGCTCGCATTGGCTTTCAGATAGTCAAAGCGATGGGCGGAAACTTGGTGGGTTACTGACGAGCTATGCTGTCGATAATAATAGATGCCCTCACATGTTGCCACCTTGCGAGACGAGATGTAATGCAGGCGAGTCGTGTTGTCATCACTATACGAATGACAGGTTTCATCATAAGGAAATCGCAGGTGTATGGCCGTCTTGACAGCATAAATGCCATGAATTTTCCAATTGAGACTGGCGACGAAGGCTTCTTTTCCTATCAAATATCTGAAATCTTTCATTGGATAGTCTTCCATTCGCCAAATTCCAGCATCTGTCCATGAATACTTGCAGTGGAAAAGAACGCTGTCGTATTCAGGATCTTCCTCAAATTTCAGTACAGCCTGTTCCAAAGCATCTGGTGACAGCCAATCATCGCTATCCAAGAAACAAGTATAAAGTCCCTTAGCCAATTTCAATGCGATGTTTCTTGCATTTGCCTGACCACCATTCTTGTCAAGGTGTATGATTTCTATGCGTTTATCCAAAGTTGCGTATTCTTGCAAGATTGACCAAGAATGATCCGTAGAGGCATCATCCACGCATAAGACTTGAATTTCCTTAAGAGTTTGTCCCACTAAGGAATCTAAACAGTCACGGAGATACTTCTCTGCATTGTAAACCGCTACTAAAACTGTAATCTTAGGTACCATAGATGATGTATTTATTATCTTAACTTTGTTTTCACTTTTGCCATTAAGCTTTCCCATAAATGGGATTTAGAATGGAGAATCTGTATGGATACCACAAAACTAGCTATGATGAGTAAATTGCCCAAAAGCCAGTACCAAAAGCCATGGATAGACAAGGACATTAGATAAGTGCAAAATCCGATAGGCACGTGGATGGCTCCATAAAGGATGACAGTCCGAGAAAGGTGGAACTGATACTTGACATGACAGAAAATGAGATCGAACAACAAACCTATCATTCCCGAGATGAGCAATCCGACACCAGTTCCCACTAGTCCCCAAATATGGTATCCCATTGTTACGCATGATACCACCATCACGTCATATACCAATTCCTGTAGGAGATATGCTTTGCTGTCACCCTTGGAAAGTGCGATGTATTCTATAGGTAACACAACTGCTCTCACATACATCGCCAAGATGGCGAGTTTCATCATTCCCATAACAGGCAAGAACTTACCGCTATATAATAAAGGTAAAAGAATGGGAAGCCCAACAAGGAATAGCACTAACAATGGAGAGACCAAAAGTAAGGACACCTCCACCTGTCGGTTGACCACCAAGTTGAGTTTTTCCCCTATTCCCTGGATAGAAGAAAGTCGTGGATAATAATCCGTTTCCATTGCTTGGAATACCATGGCAGCATATGTCATCGTCATCATGTAACCTGCATTATATAAGCCTACGTGCCATAGGCTACCTGCATTATTAAGGAAGGTGCGAATCAAGAACTCTGCTCCACTACCAAAGATACCTGCGATGACAAAAGCCACCCCCAGCTTTGCCATACCCATTCCCTCACCTATAAGTTTACGCTGAAATTGGAGGCGAAGTGGAAATATGCGATATGAATAAAGGATAGTAAACAGCAACTGCACCAACGCTATGATGATCAATGATGGGACAATGGCCTGCTCCTTCCATAAATAATAAAGAGGTGTAGAGGTGACCAAGGCTCCAAGTACACCATAGACGGACAATACTGCAAGGTGTTTCAACTGTCTAGTTCCTTTCAGGATTGCCAATTCACCTCCCATGATGGCGGTAAGTGCCACTACAGGTGAAAGAAAAATGAAATGGATGGTATGGTCTCCCCAGTTGAATGTCCACTTGTTGAGCAAAGGACTCATGACTATACAGACCATCATACCCAATACCGCAGTGAGGAAACTCCATACACGTATCAATTTGACAATATGCTCTATCTTATGCATGTCGCCATTTTCATAAGCGTCTGAAATCTCACGCACGGCACTCATAGGGATACCGAGGTTGGTGGAATCAGAAATGAGTTTGATGGTACTATTGAAAAGTGACATCAATCCCATACCCGCCGGACCGAGAATCATCGCCACCAACTTGTTGCGCACGATTCCGACAAGGATATTGAGTCCCTGTACACCGCCGAAAACACCGGTGTATTTAAGAATATGAGCGTAGCTGTCATCTTTTTTTATCTTTTCCATGCATTATTTAAACGTAGCCTAACCTAAAATATTGTATAGGCTACCCCCCACTTTCATTTTTACATAGTTAGAGAAAAATTCTTACCTAGTTAGGCGCGAATTTTTACCTAGTTAGGCGCGAAAAACTGGCTAACCTTCTAATTTAGGAAATTTGTCTAGAAAAGTTACTTGACCTGTATGGGCACGAATTGCATAAACGCAAAAGGTCGGACTCCCTTGCGGAAATCCGACCTTTATACTTTTCAATCTTTGAAAGAAGATTAAGCCTCAGCTGGAGCCTCCTCAGCAGGAGTTTCCTCAGCAGCCTTAGCAGCCTCAGCCTCTGCCTGAGCAGCTGCTGCAGCAGCCTTCTTGTCAGCTACCTTCTTAGCGATTGCTTCATTGATCTTCTTCTCAGCCTCAAGCTCCTTAGCTACAGCCTCTTTCTTAGCCTTAGCCTCGCTCTCACGAACAGCAGTAGCTTTCTGCTCTGTACCGTTCTTCCAAGCGTCGAAACGCTTCTGAGCCTCAGCCTCATCGAAAGCGCCCTTCTTAACGCCACCACGGAGGTGCTTCATCAAGTAAACGCCCTCGCCCTTGAGGATGTTACGTACTGTGTCTGTAGGCTGTGCACCTGTCTCTACCCAGTAGAGGGCGCGATCGAAATTCAAATCTACAGTAGCAGGATTGGTGTTAGGATTGTAAGTACCAATCTTCTCAGTAAATTTACCATCACGTGGTGCTCTAACGTCAGCGACTACGATGCTATAGAAAGCATAGCTCTTACGACCGCCGCGCTGCAATCTGATTTTTGTTGCCATTTTTTAATTTAAATTTTAATTTTGAGGTTTGAATTTTATGCTGCCATCTCGTGACAGCGGGTGCAAAATTACGACTTTTATTTGGTTTGCCCAAATTTTCAGCCTATTTTCTGTATTTTTTAACTAATTCTGTCTGCTGATTAGCGGATTCTGTCCGCCGCACGCACCAATTTCTCATCATCGCTCACTCCCTTGCGTGCCATCCATGTCAAGATAATACCCACGAGTGGAAGGCATGAGCCGAAAGTGAATCCCATCTTGCCGGTTGCATTCTCCAACCCTACAACATCAAAGTACATCACTAGATAGTCGATATACCAAAGGACGCTGAAAAGCAAGATGATGTTGCAAAGGTTGATTTGCAATTTTCTGTTCTTGTACATGAAGATGGTGACAAGTGACAGAAGTGCTGATACTGCACAGAGTAAGAAGAGAGGTGCGCAAGTGGTGTCAAAAGACATACCCATCTCACCATTGACTGTCCCCAGGCAATGCACAGAGATGGCTGTTCCCATTCCCTCAGGTTGGATGATGCCAACTGGCAAGAACAGGCACAGCACATAGGCGATGACAGCTACTAACAGAAACAATGATTGTTTGCGCTGTATCATAGTCTAAACTTAGAAATTGTCTTTTGCCTCTGGTGCATGCTCCTGAGATGGGTCACGCCAGTAGATGTTATTCTCTACGAACTCCTCTGTTGCCAACAATGATGGCTTAGGAAGTTTCTCGTAGTAGCGTGAGATCTCAATCTGCTCACGATTCTCGAATACTTCCTCCAAAGAGTCGTTGTATGAAGCGAATTCCTGAAGTTTCTTGCTCAAGTCAGACTTGATTTCTGCCGCAATCTGGTTGGCTCTCTTGGCGATGATGGCTACGCTCTCATAGATGTTGCCGGTCTCGTCGCAGAGATCCATGATGTTTCTGGTAACGGTGTTGGTTGGTGCTTTTGACTTTTTGTAATCCATAATTAAACTTTTTATATTTTACCTATTTATATTATTATTATTGATTCTCTCGGTTGGTCAACTTATCGAGTGCGCTCTCTGGATGTGCTTTCTCGAACTCCTTGCACTTGGCAATCATCTTCTCAGCAGTCGCACGCTCCTTGGAGTCTGGGTACTCATTGATGAATCCATAGCATTCGTCCTCTGCGTCCTGATAGCGCTCCAATTGCTTTTCCTCGACACTCATACGAGCCAACTCATACTTGCCTTTCATAATCAGAGTGGCAAACTCCTCACGCTTGTTGCTGTAAGGATAATCCTTGAGAGCATTCTGTGCGGTGACAATACAAGCTTGGTAGTTATTGCCTTCGCCAAGACAGTTGCCAAAGTAGCTGCCAAGGTCGTAATACAACTTGGCGTTCTTGTACTCTTTCTCGACCAAAAGATCTTGAAGGGCGAAAAGACGATTGGTTGCCTCCTTCTTCAACTGAGCGTCTGGAAACAAGTCGAGGTACTCTTGGAATGCACTGATGGCGGTCATCGTGGTGCTTTGGTCCAAACGTGGCTCAGGTGCATTCATGTAAAGGCTTTCGCCCACGAAGAACTTGGCACGTTCTGCGTAAAGACCTTTAGGATAACTGGAGTAATACTTGCGGAAATACTCGGCTGCAGTCTCATAGTCTTTCATGTTGAACTCTGCCATAGCCAACATATACAAGCTCTCTTCTGCTTCTTGCGTACCTTTCTTAGTTGTGATCAAGTCATTGAGGAGAGTAGCTGCACGAGAATATTTTCCAGCGGCATAATACTGCTTGGCAAACTCGTATTTCAAGTTGTTGTCTTGCGACTTGTAAACTTGGTTGAATTGGTTTGCGCAACTCGACATGAGCAGCGCAACACATGCTGTTATAAGAATTGATTTCTTCATATAGTCTCATTTTGTGATGCAAAGTTAAGGATAAAATGGCTATCCACAAAGAAAAAAATACACTTTTTCGCATTTTATGATTCTTTATAACGTAAAATGCGAAATTTTTTGTAATTTTGCACCCGAAAGTTTACGTTTATTAAGACTTCGAGGTCCAACAAACGACAAAAGATGTTACATCCAATGCAATAAGAGCAAGAAACAAAGGATAGAATCTATGGATTTCAAGATTACTTCAAAATATAAGCCAACTGGCGACCAACCGCAGGCTATCAAGCAACTGACAGAAGGCGTACTTGATGGGACTCCCGCACAAGTTTTATTGGGAGTCACAGGTTCGGGAAAAACCTTTACCGTGGCTAACGTTATCGCCAACGTGGGCAAACCTACCCTTATCCTCAGTCACAACAAGACACTTGCTGCACAGCTTTACCAAGAGATGAAGGGATTCTTCCCCGATAATGCCGTGGAGTACTACGTGTCATATTATGACTATTACCAGCCTGAGGCATACCTCCCTACCACCGACACCTATATAGAAAAGGACCTTGCCATCAATGATGAGATAGACAAACTTCGTCTCGGAGCTGTCTCAGCCTTGTTGTCAGGAAGAAAGGATGTCATCATCGTCTCCTCCGTATCGTGTATCTACGGTATGGGTGGACCTACTGCCATGCAGGAGAACATCATCAAAATCAAGAAGGGACAGACACTCGACAGAAATGAGTTCCTAAGGCAGTTGGTGGATGCCCTCTACGTGAGAAATGACATCGAACTTCAGCGTGGCAATTTCCGTGTGAAGGGCGAAACTGTCGATATCTACATGGCATACAGTGACAATGTGCTGAGAGTGACTTGGTGGGACGACGAGATAGACAGTATCGAGGAGGTCGATTCCCTCACCTATCATCGTTTGGAATCCTTTGATACCTACGAGATTTATCCAGCCAATCTATTCGTGACAACCAAGGAACAGACCGAGCAAGCCATCCGCATGATACAGGACGACCTTGTCAAGCAGGTGGACTTTTTCAAGAGCATCGGCGATGGCATCAAGGCGCAACGCATCAAGGAACGTGTAGAATATGACATGGAGATGATCAAGGAGTTGGGACATTGTTCGGGCATTGAAAACTATTCTAGGTACTTTGATGGCAGAAATGCAGGCGAACGCCCTTATTGTTTGCTCGATTTCTTCCCAAAGGACTTTCTCCTCGTGGTCGATGAGAGTCACGTGAGCATTCCTCAGATTGGGGCGATGTATGGTGGTGACCGTGCGAGAAAAAAGAATTTGGTGGAATATGGTTTCCGTCTGCCTGCGGCGTTTGATAATCGTCCACTTACATTCGAGGAATTCCATAGTCTCGTACCGCAAGCTATCTATGTGAGTGCCACCCCTGCCGACTATGAACTAAGGGAGGCAGAGGGAGTAGTTGTCGAACAGTTGATTCGACCGACTGGTTTGTTGGACCCAGAGATAGAGGTTCGCCCAAGTGAGAATCAGATAGACGACTTGCTGGATGAGATTTTGACTCGCACCCATCGAGACGAGCGAGTGCTTATCACCACTCTTACAAAGCGTATGGCTGAGGAGCTGACGGAGTTCTTGCTCAATCACAATGTGAAGGCGGCGTACATACATAGCGATGTTGCGACGCTCGATCGCGTGAAGATCATGAACGACCTTCGTGCCGGTCTTTATGACGTTTTGGTGGGTGTCAACCTTTTACGTGAAGGACTCGACTTGCCAGAGGTTTCGCTCGTAGCCATCCTCGATGCTGACAAGGAGGGTTTCCTAAGAAGTCATCGTTCTCTGACGCAGACAGCAGGACGTGCAGCCCGCAATGTCAACGGAAAGGTAATCATGTATGCAGATTCCATTACGGAGAGTATGCAGCGTACGATTGACGAGACCGCTCGCCGCCGTACTATCCAGTTGCAGTACAATGCCGACCATGGTATCACTCCTCAACAAATTGTGAAGGCTATCACCACCGACCTCCCTACATCTGGCAAACAAGATTCAGGTGTCACAAGTCTTGGAAAGGAGACAGCCAAGCGAGTTTATATCGAGCCAGAGGGAGCCGCCTTTGCCGCCGACCCTATCGTTCGTTCCATGTCGAAGGAGGAGTTGCAGAAGAGCATCGAAAATACGACTGCCTTGATGAAGCAAGCCGCAAAGAATCTCGACTTTATGCAAGCAGCTCAGTATCGTGACGAAATACTGCGACTCCAGAAAGAATTGGAAGAAAAAGCGTAAAAGGACTATACCTTAATTATATATTAGGGTATAAATAAGGGTATGCTTTCTCTAAATAGAGCCCACGTCCTTTGCTTCAATTAATTGTAAATTATCAATAAGAAAACATATATGTGGTTAGTATTAGCATTTCTCTCAGCTACATTGCTGGGATTTTATGATGCCTTTAAGAAAAAGGCGCTTTCAGGTAACGCTGTGATTCCCGTGCTCTTCTTGAACACGTTGTTCTCGTCACTCATCTTCCTGCCTTTCATCGTGCTCAGTTATACGGGCAATCAGTTGGATGGCACAATGTTCCATGTGGCAGAAGGTGGATGGGAAGTTCACAAGTACATTGTCCTCAAAAGTTTTATCGTATTGAGTAGTTGGGTATTCGGCTACTTCGGCATGAAACATCTACCTCTTACCATCGTCGGGCCTATCAATGCCACCCGACCTGTGATGACGCTTGTCGGTGCACTTTTGGTATATGGAGAGGTGCTCAACCTCTATCAGTGGATAGGTGTCATTCTTGCCATCATCTCGTTTGCCATGCTCTCGAAGAGCGGCAAGAAGGAAGGCATTGACTTCAAGCACGACAAATGGATTTACTTCATAGTCCTCGCTGCGGTGCTCGGAGCCATCAGCGGTCTTTATGACAAGTATTTGATGGCACCGCCAGAGAATGGTGGTGTGGGACTTGACAGAATGATCGTGCAGAGTTGGTACAACATATACCAGTGCTTCCTCATGGGAGCGATGATGCTTATCATCTGGTGGCCTACCCACAAGAAGACCACCCTATTCCGCTGGCATTGGTCCATCGTCTTCATCAGCATCTTCCTCAGTGCAGCCGACTTCGTATATTTCTATGCGTTGAGTTTGCCAGGTGCGATGATCAGTATCGTAAGCATGGTGCGCCGAGGCAGTGTCATCGTCAGCTTCCTCTTCGGAGCCGCCATCTTCCACGAGAAGAACCTCAAGGCTAAGTTTGTCGATCTTCTCTTGGTATTGCTTGGAATGCTCTTCCTCTATTTTGGCACGAAGTAAGGAGGTGACAGGAAAATTGGACGAGATGCTTGTCGAACATAAGTAGAATGAAATAAAATGATGCACTTTTGACGCTCAATGGGGCGCAAAAGTGCATTTTTTGCATTTCTAGTCAACTTTTTGCTCTAAAATTTGGCAGTCTGACAATAAAGTGTTACTTTTGCAGCCAAAACGTTTACCAATTAAAGATTTTAATCATGAACAGAACGATTATTACAGTAGTGGGCAAGGATACCGTCGGTATTATTGCCAAGGTTTGTACCTATTTGGCTGAGAACGACATCAATATCCTTGACATCTCACAGACTATCGTACAGGAGTACTTCAACATGATGATGATTGTCGATATGGGAAAGATGAAGAAATCTTTCGAAAATGTAGCCGACGAATTAGCTGAAGTTGGTAAGGGCATGGGCGTTCAGATCAAGGCCCAGCGTGAGGAAATCTTCGATATGATGCACCGCATCTAAAGTAAGAGAATAATAATTGATGGCGAATGCCCAATTATTAATACTTAATTATAAATATTTAATTCTCAAGTAAGGATGATTAATATTTCAGAGGTAATTGAAACCAACAAGATGATTGAGCAGGAAAACCTCGATGTGCGTACCATCACGATGGGTATCAACCTATTGGATTGTGCGGCCAGAGAGGTTGATGTGCTCTGTCAGAATATATACAATAAGATTACTCGTCTTGCCAAGAACTTGGTGAAAACTGGCGAGGACATTTCCAAAGAGTTTGGCGTGCCTATCGTCAACAAACGCATCTCCATCACCCCAATCTCACTCGTGGGTGGTTCTTGCTGCAAGACTACAGACGATTACGTGAAGATTGCCAAGACCCTTGACAAATGCGCCAAAGAATTGGGCGTCAACTTCCTTGGGGGCTATTCTGCCATCGTGAGCAAGGGTATGAGCAAGAGCGATGAACTCCTCATCCGTTCTATCCCACAGGCTTTGGCACAGACAGATTTCATTTGTAGCTCTGTCAATGTAGGCTCTACCAAGACGGGTATCAATATGGATGCTGTCCGCTTGATGGGTCAGATTATTAAGGACACAGCCGAGGCAACCAAGGAGCAAGGTTCTTTGGGTTGTGCCAAGTTGGTGGTTCTCTGTAATGCTCCTGATGACAACCCATTCATGGCAGGTGCCTTCCACGGAGTTAGTGAGGCTGATGCTGTCGTCAGTGTCGGTGTCAGCGGTCCAGGAGTTGTGAAATATGCATTGGAGAGCGTGAGAGGTGAGAGTTTTGAGGTACTTTGTGAGACCATCAAGCGTACTGCCTTCAAGATTACTCGTGTGGGACAGTTGGTTGCCAAGGAAGCATCGGCTCGTTTGGGTGTTCCTTTCGGCATCATCGATTTGTCACTTGCCCCTACTCCTGCTATCGGCGATAGTGTGGCTGACATTCTGAAGGAGATCGGCTTGGAACATGCTGGCGCTCCTGGTACAACAGCTGCCTTGGCTCTCTTGAATGACCAAGTGAAGAAAGGTGGAATTATGGCTTCCTCATATGTGGGTGGCTTGAGTGGCGCCTTCATCCCTGTAAGCGAGGATCAAGGTATGATTGATGCAGTAGAGGCAGGTGCCTTGACTATCGAAAAGTTGGAGGCGATGACCTGCGTTTGCTCTGTTGGTCTCGATATGATAGCTATTCCTGGCGACACGCCAGCAACTACCATTTCTGGTATCATCGCTGACGAGGCTGCCATCGGTATGGTCAACCAGAAGACAACCGCTGTGCGTGTCATCCCAGTTGTTGGCATGAAGGTGGGCGACAACGTGGACTTCGGAGGCTTGTTGGGGCATGCTCCTATCATGCCGGTGAACTCATTCAGTTGTGATGCCTTCGTCAATCGTGTGGGTAGAATACCTGCACCTATTCACAGTTTCAAGAATTAAAAGAAAAAACAAAGTAAACAAATTCAACTTTTCGAAGGAGTACTTTTGTGAAAAAGAAAACTTCTCTTTAAAAGTTAATCCTCCCATCCTGCAAGCGAGCAGATCAATGGGAGGATTTTTAGTGTACTTACTTATAATAAGCAAGCAATCATTATTTGATGTTCCACCTCAATCCGAATTGTAGATTGAAGTTGAGCTTTTTATCCTTGAATGTATTCTCTATCTGGCTGCCATTGTCAAAATAGTACTTCGCACCTGGTTCAACATAGATTCCCAATTGTGGAATAATGTCAAACTGTGCGCCAAGGGATGCATTAGCAGACCATTGCGTACGGTCGTGCTTCGAAGCCATGACCTCTCCGTCGGACTCTGTATGATTCTTCACATTGAAGTCAGCCTCGCCACCAACTGTCACATAGGTTTTGAAACGCTTGGTTTGCCAGAAATCATAGCTGATATTGACTGGTACGCCCACGTAATGCAAGGTTTGCGTCGTTACTTGTGTCGTGTTGTAAGATGAATTGATGAAGTCAGAACTTACGTTCGTATAAACAACACCTGTATTGATGCGGAGACATTCTGTGACACCCCATCCAACCTGCACTCCGACAGAGATTGGAAAATGATGCTTCACCTTTTCGTAATAGTCTGCACTCGGAGTTCCTGACAGAGCTCTAATTGCCATCAAGCTATAAAAGGCATCGGTAAAGTTGCCGGGATAGGCCGGTCCACTTGCGTTATTGGAAGGAATGAAAGCTGCATCGAATCCATTGGAATTCTTACTTCCCACCACTCCATTTTCTCCATACAGTTGAACGCTCCAAGATGAAGACTGATGACGTCGCGCATTACTTTCTTGAATAGCGTAAGAAGATGGGGATGCAGCCATCGCCAGCATTTCAGGATTGCCCTCCAAACTTTTCTTAGAACGTGACTGTACCTTGTCGCGATTCTGATCTTGACGATTATCGTTCTGCTTGTCATTGTCAAGATTCTGAGTAACCAACTTTGAACCCTCACCATCAAGTAAACTCGTTTGTATTCCCAATTGTTTTTTTACTCTTTGGGAGTACTTTGTAAAGGTATCGTCTCCGAGACGAGAAGGAGAATCCGTGTCAGTATTGTCACTTGAATATTCTTGCGAAACCTGGTTGTGCTCTGATGATTGATTCTCATGCAAAGCACCTTTTGATGTGCTAGAATCCTCTTGTAGTACAGTAGCCTGAGCTAGAGGCTCGTTTGACTTGGTTGGATTCAGATAGATGTAAGTTCCACCCACAGCCAATGCCGCCAATGCCGCAGCTATTGAGAAACGGCGAAAGACAACCTCTTTTGCATTTGATTGATGGTTGGAATGTCCATCAAGAGAATCTACGGATTTTCCGATAGAGACAATATTTGATTTCTGCTGAGCCAACGATTGTTGGATAGCAGCCCACAGGTCGTCAGTGACAGGCTCTTGGTAGTCTGTCAGACGAACTCTAAGTTTATTTGTCCAATCGTTGCTCATATTTCATTATTATTTAGATAATCATTAATTTTCTTTGCGAGGAGTTTCTTGGCCCTCAAATATTGGGAAGCTGACGTTGACTCTTTGATTCCCAACTCTTTTGCTATCTCTTTGTGACTCTTCTGTTCAAACACGTACATGTTGAGAACAACCCTATAGCCATCCGGCAATTCGCCTATCATCTGGTTGAGAACCTGTGGTGGGACTTTCTCTACTGCCGGTTCGTCTTGACTTTCCAAGTCTGGCATTTCATCTACGAATGAAAACTTGCCTTTTTGCTTGATGAAACTGATAGCCTCATTGGCAACAATACGAAGAATCCAAGCCTTCAGCGAGCCTTCGCCCCGATAAGTAAACCGATTGATGGAAGTTAGAATCTTCACAAAACTATCGTGGATAACATCTTGTGCATCGTCACGGTCTGGGACATACCTCAGCGCAACCGCCATGGCATACCCAACGTAGCGATTGTATAGCTCTTGCATCGCTGTACTATCGCCCTCCTTGATGTTATTTAATAGTTCCTTTTCTGGTTCCATCACCCTATAAACTGCAAGATGTTAGGAATCTTGCATCTTGATAGTAACTTTTTTTCAAAAGTATTGACTTTCGATATCTTAGCTATTAGATAATGTCAAATTCCAGTCCTTCCTTGGAGAGATAACTCTCAGGAAAAACTTCCTTAGCTTCATCCAACAGAACTTTCTCATTGTTATATCTTGCACTGTAGTGCCCTAGCAGCAACTTGCCTACCCCAGCCTCCTTTGCCACCATCGCTGCTTGGCGAGCGGTGGAATGATGGTAAAGTTTTGCTCGATCTTCGTTTTCAGAAGTATAAGTACTCTCATGATAAAGCACAGTAACCCCTTTCACCTTTTTATATAAGTCAGGGATAAAGCGTGTGTCACTACAATAGGCATAGCTGCGAGGAGCATCGGCTGGTTCTACCAGTCGACTGTTGCTGATGACCGTGTCATCCTCCAAAGTCCAGTCAGCTCCATTTTTGATATTGTTGATTTGGCTGATAGGTATTTGATAAAAGTCTATCATATCGCGGCGGATATGTGGCAAGGTCGGTTTCTCACGGAAGAGATAACCACAACAAGGTACACGATGTTGCAAAGGAATCGTCTCTACAGTGAGCGACTTATCCTCATAGACGATATTCGACTGCGTTGTATCGACAGGAACAAACTCTATCTCATACTCCATCCCCTGCATAAAGAAGTCAACCTGTTGCTTAAACAGGCTTTCGTATTCCTTTGGTGCAAAGACTTTTAACTTAGCGGTCCTACCTAGCATTCCAAAGGTGGAAAGCAAGCCGAGCAGACCGAAGCAATGATCTCCATGGAGGTGAGAGATAAAGATGGCATTGATTTTGCCGAAATGCACATGAGAGCGGCGGAACTGCATCTGTGCACCTTCGCCGCAATCTACCATGAAAGCCTTACCTCGCAATTCTACGATTTGCGAGGAGGCATTATGTTTAAGGGTGGGCAGCGCACTGCCACACCCTAGGATATGTACTTTGAATGGTTCCATACTGACGATAGTCTCCCAATCTAATTTTCTTTATTCACTTTTGCTTTCAGCCTCTTCGCTATATCTCTTGAAGACGAAGATACCTTGGTTGTTTTCTAGCATCAAACTATCAGAGCCGAGGTTGTCTATCTGGAAAGTATCCTTATTGAGCAAAAGTTTGCCATTGAGAATTTTCCAAGATGTCCAAGGATTCTGCTCAGCCTTGACGTTGTTCTTAACTTCTCCACCCTCGATGATTTCGAAGTTTTTGTCGAGACTTGTCCATTTTCCAAGGAGAGAAGTCAAGTTAATGATTTGCTGAGCCACCATCTCGCCGTCACCCCCTTCTGAAGCGATGAGTGCGATACGGTCGCCAGAAAGCAAGCCACCTTTTACGATATTGGGTTCTGTGTCATCAATAAAAGCATTGATGGTATCACCTGTGTCGGTAATCAACTGAAGTTCGTGCATCGTAGTACCTTCACCGCACACGCCGTAAATGGTTGTGTCCGCCATGTCTTCTTCTACTTCGAGTGAGTCATTGGCAGAAATGACAGGAGTTGTCTTCTTATCTTTACAACTATTGGTTGCGAATAGCACCAATGCTGCTACTGCTATATAAAAGATTTTCTTCATAATACTATATGTTTCTTGTCGTTTAACAATAGATGCTATTTCTTTTCATTCGCCGCATCTTTTCGCTCCATAGCCTTGGCTTCATCCCAAAGTTTATCCATTTCTTCTAAAGTCATGTCCTTCAGGTTTTTGCCTTGCTTCAATGAGTGGTCTTCAACATAATTGAAACGGCGGATGAATTTTTGGTTGGTATGTTCCAAGGCATTATCAGGATTGAGTTTGTAGAGACGGGCAGCATTGATGACGGAGAAGAGGAAGTCACCGAGTTCCTTGGTGGAGTTTTCATTGTCTTCCTTTGCCAATTCAGCCTTTAATTCTGCTATCTCCTCATATACCTTGTCCCACACATCTTCTTTCTTCTGCCAGTCAAAGCCCACATTGCGAGCCTTGTCTTGTATGCGATAAGCCTTGATAAGGGAAGGCAGAGAGTTAGGCACGCCACTTAGCACACGCTCGTTACCATCCTTCTCCTGTTGCTTGATTTGCTCCCATGTCTTCTCAACCGCAGCGGCATTCTTTGGCTTATTTTCTCCCAAGGCCTTGGTTTTCTCTGCAGAAGCTTCTGCGGAATTACCCTTGTCTGCCTTTTCCTCAATGGAGCGATACACTACTTGTCCGGCTTCGTTGATATACATGTCTGGATTGGAAACCATCCAGTCGCCCTCCTCATTCCAGTTGATGAATGGATGACGGAACATGAGTTTATCGGCTTCTTGGTTACAAACATCACAGATGTCAAACTCGCCGTCCTCCCGACCAATGATGCTATAGAACATCACATGTTCGAGGACATCGCCAAGTTCTTTCTTGATATCCTTATAGTCGCGCTTCATGAGCGCATCACACAGTTCGAAAGTCTCCTCTATCGTGTTCGGACGAAGACTTTCGAAAGTTTGTTTCTTATCCCATGGGCATTGGATGCGAAGTCTGTCTTGCACATCCAATAAGCGGCTGAATGCCGCCAGTTTTTCTTCTTTTGTATGCATTGTAGTAATAAATTTTAAAATATCACTAGATATGCCGTTAGTCGCTATAGACTATCTATCCATCTTTGACCAGCTTTCGTATGAAACCAAATGGCCATACTTCCACTAACGACAACTCCTATTGCAAAAACGAAAGTCAATAATTCCATAATTGTTAAGATTTAATTCGATATTTCAGTATAATGTTGGCACAATAGGCAAACCCATAAGCTGCCAAGGAACCCATGATGACACAAACATAGTTGTTGAGTCCCATTTCTTGCCCTGTTATCAACGGAGACAAGCCTCCTATGCCGACACCGCTTACAAACAATTTTGACACGCCATAAAGGTAATCTGACAAATTTCCTCTACGATCACGTTCTTGTTCAAATTTACTAACCATAAGTTTGCAAATTAATAAAAATTATCACATTTCGAAATGATTTTTGAGAGAATTCAAATACATTCTAATGTTTTTTGCTGCAAAGATAATGTTTTTTGCTCAAAAAGTAGTATCTTTGCACCGTTTTTTAAGGAAACTTGCACATTTTGCTGTGTTGCATCTTTTCGCAAACAAAAGAAACAAGAAAAAATTAAATATACAAACAAATGGAATTAGCAAGTAAATACGATCCACAGGCAGTGGAGAGTAAATGGTATCAGTACTGGCTAGACAACAAACTTTTCAGTTCTAAGCCAGATGGTCGTGAACCTTATACGGTGGTTATTCCTCCACCTAATGTGACTGGTGTGCTCCACATGGGTCACATGCTCAACAATACAATCCAAGACATCCTCGTTCGTCGCGCTCGCATGGAGGGCAAGAACGCTTGTTGGGTTCCTGGCACAGACCACGCCAGCATCGCAACTGAGGCTAAGGTGGTAAATCGCCTCGCTCAGCAGGGCATCAAGAAGACTGACCTCACTCGTGAGGAATTCTTGAAGCATGCTTGGGACTGGACCCACGAGCATGGTGGCATCATCCTCAAGCAGTTGCGCCGCCTCGGTGCTAGCTGCGACTGGGACCGCACTTCTTTCACCATGGACGAGACTCGTTCCCGTGCCGTCATCCACGTATTCTGCGACCTTTATAACAAGGGATTGATTTATCGTGGCGTACGTATGGTCAACTGGGATCCTAAGGCACAGACTGCACTTTCTGATGAGGAGGTTATCTACAAGGATGAGCACTCCAAACTTTACTACTTGAAGTATTACGTAGTAGAGAAGGATTGTCAGCAGGTAGAGGAAGGCAACGTGATGCACAAGGACGACAAGGGCTATTACGCTGTTGTAGCTACTACCCGTCCAGAGACCATCATGGGTGACTCTGCTATGTGTATCAACCCAGAGGATAAGAAGAATACATGGTTGAAGGGCAAGCACGTCATCGTACCACTCGTTAACCGTGAGATTCCTGTCATCGAGGACTCCTACGTTGACATTGAGTTTGGTACAGGTTGTTTGAAAGTAACTCCTGCACACGACATCAACGACCACGCTCTCGGTTTGAAGCATGGTTTGCAGACCATCGACATCTTCAATGACAATGGAACTATCAGCGAGGCTGCTGGCATGTACGTAGGTCAGGATCGTATGGATGTGCGCAAGCAGATTGCCATCGACCTTCAGAATGCCGGTCTCATGGAGAAGATCGAAGACTATAATAATAAGGTGGGATTCTCTGAGCGCACCAATGTGCCTATCGAGCCAAAACTCTCTACACAATGGTTCCTCAAGATGCAGCACTTTGCTGACATCGCCCTTCCTCCAGTAATGGATGATGACATCGAATTCTACCCTAAGAAGTATAAGAACACCTATCGCCATTGGTTGGAGAACATCAAGGACTGGTGTATCAGCCGTCAGCTTTGGTGGGGTCATCGCATCCCAGCCTACTACTTCGACAACAATGGCAAGCAGGACTACGTGGTAGCAGAAACAGCCGAGGAGGCTTTGAAACTTGCTCAGGCAAAGAACGCCAACATCAAGGCTGAGGACTTGGAGCAGGAAAGCGACTGCCTCGACACATGGTTCTCTTCTTGGTTGTGGCCTATCTCTTTGTTCGATGGCATTGAGCATCCAGACAATGAGGAGATCAACTATTACTACCCTACTTCAGACTTGGTAACAGGTCCGGACATCATCTTCTTCTGGGTAGCACGTATGATCATGGCTGGCTACGAGTATCGTGGCAAGATGCCATTCAAGCACGTATATTTCACAGGTATTGTTCGTGACAAACTCGGTCGCAAGATGAGTAAGAGTCTTGGCAACTCTCCAGACCCTATCGACCTCATCGACAAGTTTGGTGCCGATGGTGTTCGTATGGGTATGATGCTTTCAGCCCCAGCCGGCAACGACATTCTCTTCGATGAGAGCCTTTGCGAGCAGGGACGTAACTTCAACAATAAGATTTGGAATGCCTTCCGCCTCGTCAAGGGTTGGGAGACTGCCGACATCGCTCAGCCTAAGAGCGCAGAGATCGCAGTGAAGTGGTTCGACGCCAAGTTGAAGGAAGTCAACGAGGAGATGGAGAAACAGTTCAAGGAGTATCGTATCTCTGAGGCTTTGATGACCGTCTATAAGTTGTTCTGGGATGAGTTCTCATCTTGGTACTTGGAGATGGTGAAGCCAGCTTATGGTCAGCCAATCGACAAGCAGAGCTACGAGGCAACCTTGAAGTTCTTCGATGCCCTCTTGAAGATGTTGCATCCATTCATGCCATTCATCACCGAGGAGTTATGGCAGCACATCTACGACCGCAAGGATGGCGAGAGCATCATGCGCGAGAAGTTGGAGATCCCTGCTCCTACAGCTGAGGAGAAGAAACTCGCAGCCGACATCGAGAATGTAAAGCAGATCATTGCAGGCGTTCGTACCGTTCGCAACCAGAAGAACATCGCACAGAAGGAGCAGTTGACTCTCCAGGTAGTTGGCAAGAACGACTTCGAGGCATACAACGACGTCACCTTGAAGATGGCCAACCTCGACAAGATTGAGGTCATCGCAGAGAAGAGTGCAGACGCCTCCAGCTTCATGGTAGGTACCGACGAGTTTGCCGTTCCATTGGGCGACCTCATCGACGTAGCTGCCGAAATCGAGAAGGCTGAGGCTCAGCTCAAGCATCTCGAAGGTTTCTTGATGGGCGTACGCAAGAAGCTCAGCAATGAGAACTTCGTGGCTCACGCTCCAGAGAAGGTGGTAGCCCTTGAGCGCAAGAAGGAAAGTGACTCCGTAGAGAAGATTGCCGCTTTGAAGGCAACTATCGAGGAACTTCGCAAGAAATAATTTTAACGATATAGAGTGTTGATGGTTGGCTTAGGATGAAGGACGCCCGCTTGTGGCTGACTTTATTTCTAAGCCAATGTCAGCACTTTATTCATTTGTAACCAACACTCATTTCTTTATATATATCATAAGATGAGAAAGTTTTTCGGCTTTTTTTTAATGATGTGCTCGCTCTTGCTCGGTTTGGTGAGTTGTAGCGACGAAGCTTTCGATGTCGATAGCGTGAACAAGCAAACCATCCTGGTGTTCATGCCATGGACGGGAAGTTCTAGTGGCACAGGTCTCACCTATTATCTGAGGAACAACCTCGACAGCATCAGCCAAGGCATCATCGACAGCAAAGGCTTGAGCAACTCTCGCCTCATGGTCTTCTTCAGTGAAAGCGCAGGAAGCAGCAAACTCTATGAGTTCCAGTATGATGCGACCCAAAGAACGGTCAATCGTATCGAAGTGAAGGCTTATCAAGGAAACTCGTACAACACAGCTGATGGTTTCGCCGACATCTTGAATGAGGTGAGACAACGGGCTGAAGCTCTCAACTATTCGCTCATCATCGGAGCACATGGTTGTGGTTGGTCCTATGCCGACGACTGGACCAATTATCCAAGCCGTGCCAAGGGTTCTCTTGATTTTGGTTCGGAGTCATCTCCTACCCAAGAAAACGAGAAGCCAGTGATGGACGTTCCGACAACCTTCTCTTTTGGCGATGATCCCAACCTTCCTCTCACCCGATTTTTCGGAAGCGTGAAACTTGATGGATATAAGATGGATGTCACGACATTGGCAGAGGGAATCCGACAGAGCGGCATGAAAATGCAATACATTCTTTTCGATGCTTGCTATATGGGCAATGCGGAAGTGGCTTACGAGTTGAAGGACGTGACCAACTACCTGATAGCTTCAAGTAGTGAGATCATGGGACGAGGCATTCCGTACCGTTCGATTTGGCGTTCACTCAACTCATCGACTCCAAGCTATTCTGGCATCGTCAGTGGTGTCGTCAACTATTACAAGAGTAGCGACACGCCTTATTGCAATCTCGCTGCCATCGACTGCAGACAGATGGACGCACTCGCTGAAGTGATGAAGAAAATCAACAAGACATGCAGCCTCGACGCCAACGTGCCTCTCGACTCCATCCAACCACTCGATGGTTTCAAGCCATCGCTGAGTTACGACTTGAAAGTCTATGTGGATAGTCTCCACCCGAATGCCATCTTGAAAGATGAGTTTACCCATCAACTGAATAAGACCGTGAAGGTTACGGCACATACCGACAAGGCTATCACCTCTCTGTTCGTCAGCAGTGGCGAACTATTTAATGTGAAAAGCTACTGCGGTTTGTCGATCTCCGACCCTAGTCAGCACCCCGTTGCCATCAAGGGCAGAGAGAAGACCGCTTGGTGGAAAGCCACACATGAAAGTGAATAGTGAGAAATCCATCAATAGCCAGACTTACAAGACTATTGGAGGTTTCAAATAAATCAGATATAAAAAGTAAAACGATGAACTATTTTATTATAGAGAATAATCAACAAGTGGGTCCGTTGACCCTCGAACAACTTGTAGCCAGAAACATCACTTCTGACACACTCGTTTGGAAAGAAGGAATGGAAGACTGGCAACCAGCCTGGAAGGTGGATGAACTCCACACGGTTCTAGACCAAATCCGAGCAAATGCCGAGCAGGCTGCTCAATCTCAGCAGAACTGCCAAGTTACTCCACCAGAGTATCAAGCTCAAGGTAACTATGGTTATCAAACTCAAGGTGGTAATCCAAACACTCCGCATCCAGAGCGTGATATGCTGACCCCAACTAAGCCAAAATCTTATTTGGTTTGGAAAATCTTGGGTGGATTGTTTATCTTCTTGCTCATCGTCATGATGCTCAGCAACCCAAAGAAGGACCAGCACATCAACTCCATCCGCACAGAAGTAAGCAAGGCCATCGACAAGGGTACGGGTAATGGCAACGACATCTTCTCACAAGGATTCAAGATGATAGCTCGCATGATGGCAGGCAATGTCATCGACTCGGCTCTCGACCAACTCTTTGAGTACCATAACTATCTTCTCTTCTCCAAGGGAACAGTAACTTTGAATGACAAAGAACATACCGTAAGCTATGGTATCTTCGGCAAGGTCATCACCATGAATGCCGACGATTTGCTGAAGGCAATGGAGAAAGACGATGATGTCAAGATAGAAGAGTCTTCCAATACTGTTACATCATCTGATAATGACACCGACAGCGAGTCTGCTGATGATGTGAACGACAATGCTGAAGAATCTACTGATGCCAAGTCACAAATCAATAAAATGATTGACAAAGCTGGTGGAAAGGTTCAGCAGAAGGTGGAAGAAAAAATAAACAAGAAAATGGAGGAAGTAGCAAGCGACTCTACCACCATTGAAAAGTTGATTGACAAAATCTTTGACTTATTCTAGAACTATCGTGCATATTCTGAAATCCAAAGATTTAACAAGCATGATGCGATACGAAAAATCCTAGCAGCAAGACTTCAAGCTGCTAGGATTTTCTTTTATTCCAATTTGCTATCCTTCAAAAGTTTCGGACAGATGTCAGCAAACTGGCATTTACTACATTCTGGTTTGGCACTCTTGCAGACATATCTTCCATGCAGAAGAATCCAATGATGAGCGTTCGGGATATCCTCCTCCGGGATGTGCTTCATCAGATACTCCTCTACTTTGCGAGGTGTGTCAGCTGTCTTTGGTACCAAGCCCATACGATGGCTCACCCGATAGACGTGTGTGTCAACCGCCATGGTAGCCTTTCCAAACCACACGGCACGAATCACATTGGCAGTTTTTCTCCCGACGCCCGGCAAAGTGGTCAGTTGTGCCATCTCTTCCGGCACTTTACCCCCAAAATCAGTCACCATCTTGCGAGACATCTCCGAAAGATGCTTCGCCTTGGCGTTGGGATAGCTGACGCTCTTGATGAGTTCGTATATATCCTCCACTTCCGCCTGCGCCATGCTCTTGGCATCAGGATAACGAGCAAACAAGGCAGGAGTCACCATATTGATGCGCTTGTCTGTGCATTGAGCCGAGAGTAAGGTGGCAACCAATAGTTGAAAGGCACTGCCAAACTGTAGCTCCGTAGATACGTGAGGCATGCTCTTTCGGAAATAATCCAAAACATATTGATAACGTTCTTTTCTTGTCATACTACATGATTTATTTTACTAAAAATTTCCTATTTTAATAACGCTACACCTTATTATATATTATAAGGCGGGAGATTTTTCATTCATGCCTTCACAAGAAATGACGAAAAAAGTAGGTATGGGATGATTACCTAACTAGGGACCAATTAAAAAGTCCCGAGGAAAAAATAAAAAAGTCGGGACTTTTTTCGAAAAAAGTCCCGACTTTTTTATTTAAGCCCTTTTTGGGTAAATTACTTCTTAGCTTGAGTCTCAGCAGCTACCTTGCCCTTGTAAGCCTTGTTCAAACCTGCGATAACCTCCTTGGTAATATCGTAAGCCTTATCAGCATAAAGCAAGTTGTCACCACTCTTAGAGAAGATGATGCTATACTTCTTGTCCTTGTTGTAGGCAGCCAAGTAGTGAGCGATACTGTCGTGGAGAGCATTGTTGTACTTCTCCTGCTCAGCAGCGAACTCATTGCTCAAGCGCTGCTGCAAGCTCTGAAGATTAGCCTGGTCTCTCTGGATGGCAGCCTGCTGACTTTCAGCCTGCTCACGGCTAGTGAAGGCATTCTGCTGAATCTTCTGCTGGAAGTTGGCAGCGGCAGCCTGCAAAGCCTGACCCTTCTGTGCGATGGTAGCCTGGATGTTCTGACCCTTCTTCTCAAGGAGAGCAGAATATTCCTTAGCAAAAGTATATTGTGTCATGATAGAGTCAACCTCTACATACGCAATCTTCAACTCTGCTGGAGCCTTGCTCTCTGACTTAGCCTCTACCTGAGGCTGTGACTTGTTGCATGACACCAAAGCCAATGCAGCAACAGCTGCGAATGCAACTGAACTCAAAATATTCTTTTTCATTGTCCTTATTTATAATTTATTATTTACCATTGAAAAATTTGAAACACTAGTAAGCCTTTCCTGCCTCACGAGCCTCACGATCTTGGTCGATGACGCAATGGATGCCCTGCTTGCGCAGACCAGGGTTGTCGTGGATATGCTGCGAGGAGAACTTGCCGTTCTTCTTGAAAATCAGCTTTACGGAAAATAATGCCATACAAATAGCAATTATTAACACGGATATAATGAATAATTTTAGCATTTTTATTACCTTTGCAGTGCCTTAATAGCACTTTTGGTTGCAAAGGTAACACTTTTCGGGGATATTCCCAAATAAAAAGTTAGAAATAGTGTATAATAAGTAATAAAATAACATAATAAGATGGAGAAAATCGAATTGAAACCTGCTTGCGTGTTCGAGCAGTTTGCTAAAATCAACCAGATTCCTCGCCCTTCCAAGCACGAGGAGAAGATGATTGAGTACTTGAAGGAGTTTGGTGAAAGCCACAACTTGGAGACTGTTGTTGACAAGACGGGCAACGTCATCATCCGCAAGCCTGCCACCGCTGGCTTGGAGAACAGAGAGACCATCATCCTCCAGAGTCACATGGATATGGTATGCGACAAACTCGTGGATGTGGAGTTTGATTTCCACAAGGATGCCATCCAGACCTATATCGATGGTGAGTGGATGAAATCTAAGGGCACAACACTTGGTGCTGATGATGGTATCGGTTGTGCCATCGAACTCGCCATCCTCGACCGCAACGACATCGAGCATGGTCCTATCGAGTGTGTTTTCACACGTGATGAGGAAACTGGTTTGACTGGTGCTCATGGTATGGAGGCTGGTTTTATGACAGGCAAGATGCTCATCAACTTGGATTCTGAGGACGAAGGTCTCATCTTCGTTTCATGTGCTGGTGGTCAGACCACTCACGCCACTTTTGATTTCAAGCGTGAGGCTGCTCCTGAAGGTTACTTCTTCCTCCAACTTGCCTTGAAGGGCTTGAACGGCGGTCACTCTGGCGATGACATCGATAAAAAACGTGCCAACGCCATCAAGATTCTCGATCGATTCCTCTACTTGGAAATGGAGAAACTTAACGGCAACGTCCGTTTGGCTAGTTTCAACAGTGGTAAGATGCACAATGCCATACCTCGTGATGGTCATGTAGTGTTCGCTGTCAGAAATAGCGACAAGGAGCAAGTACGTGCCGACTGGAATATCTTTGCCTCAGAGGTAGAGGATGAGTTCCATGTAACTGAGAAAGAAATGCAGTTCTTTATGGAAAGTACTGATGCAACCGATGTTATCGAAGCATCTGTAGCAGAGCGCATTATCATGGCATTGCAAGCAGTAGATAATGGCCCGTTGACAACTTGCCAGGATGAGGCTATCGCTTGGATGGTCGAGACCTCCAGCAATGTGGCTAGTGTAGCAACTGCCGAAAACCAGATAGACATTGTGGCTTCACAGCGAAGCAATGTGATGAGCAACTTGGAGAACATGACCAACACCGTGAAGGCTGCCTTCCAGTTGGCTGGAGCCAAGGTAAGCGTCAGCGACAAGTATCCTGCTTGGAAGATGCGTGCCAATAGTGCCTTGACCGACCTCACCGTGAAGAGTTATGAAAAACTTTTCGGCAAGGAGCCATTGGTAAAGGGCATCCACGCCGGCTTGGAGTGCGGTCTCTTCTCAGAGAAATATCCTGAGTTGGATATGGTCAGCTTTGGTCCTACCCTCCGCAATGTCCACACCCCTCAGGAGGCTTTGCTCATCCCTACTGTCGAGATGGTATGGGATCATCTCTTGGAAATCCTTCGCAATGTTCCACAAAAGGCGTAAGGACAATAAGGATTCCAACTGATAATCAGTCCGTTTTCATGAGGTATGGTGATGCGTGAAGACACGTTTCGAAAGCGTTTTTATCATAAATTGTGAATGAATATACGAAAAGGCTCGTTGTTTTGTTAAACTTAGCAAAATAATGAGCCTTTACTCTTGACACGTATTGATATTTTGCTTATCTTTGCGGTATGAAATCATTTACAAACAATAAACCTAAGTAGAATTATGAAAACGGATCAGACTAAGAACTATGGTGAGTATGTGGATATCACAGCCGCCATTCAAGAAACAGTAGTAACACCCCATGATTTAATGGGAGGTGAAATTTGGTATAACTAACTTATTCGAATTATCAAATGTGATTCAGAAGTTTTTTATCTAAGAAAAAATATAGGAGCACTTGTTGCCATGTTATTTGGCACAAGTGCTCCTTGTTTTTATCCATTCAGGTTAAATGCGTTAAGCCAGCATACGTCTCATATATTTCCTCATTTCCTTTCTTGCAGCACCGAGACGATGCTCCACATGTTTATATGTAACATCCAACTTGATAGCTATCTCGCTCACCTTCATGCCGTCATAGACATTCAAGCGATAAATCTTACGCTGCTTGTCGCATAGTCTAGCAATGCCACGTTCCAAGAACTCGTTGATTTCTTTCACTGAGTAGATACTCTCCGTATCCTCGCTCTTCAACTTCGAGAAGTCGCCCTTGGTCAGGACATGCTCATGCTCTTCCAAATAATAATAGTGTCGCCAATAGTCGCGTATCAGATTTTTGGCTATCGTGAAGACGAGGCAAGGCAGGGTGACGGGTGTTATCATCTTGTCCATCTGAAGAAGTCGCACAAATATGTTCTGCACGATATCCTCGCTCTCATCCGCATGTTGCAAATGAGAAGAGACGTATGTCATCAGTTCGTCGTAATGCTGAGAATAATAGTCAGCTATCAAGTTGGATTTAGATTCTTTTTGTTCCATAGCCATCTGGATAAATAGATGTTTTTCTTTTACTAACGATTGCAAAGGTAATAAAAAAAGACTACCGCACCAACTTTTTGTGAAGAAAATATGATGTTAAATTGATAAATGAAACATTTCAATCATAAGAGGAAACAAATAGTAATCGTTTTGAGTGCCATGAAGTAGAGCATAGCCCAATCCCTTCATTCGCCCATATTACGCCAATGCTACATACGGGAAAGTTTGTGATACATCTGATGTGTGACAGTTTGTGCCATATTTTTGGCAGTTGCAAGATGTAAAACTCAATTTGGCACGTTATTTGTATTATAGCGAGCGATGTCTTTCTGCTAGGATAGGCACACATGCCAAAGATGGCATTAAAATAAATATGTATAATAGCAAAAACAACAAAAAGATATATTATGGCACAAAAAGGTAATATTGGAGTAACGACAGAAAACATTTTCCCTGTCATCAAAAAATTCTTGTATTCTGACCACGACATCTTCCTCCGTGAGATGGTATCAAACGCCGTAGATGCCACACAGAAGTTGAAGACATTGGCAGCCCAGGGTGACTTCAAGGGCGAGGTTGGCGACACTACCGTACGCGTTTCACTCGACGAGAAGGCTGGCACTTTGACGATTAGCGACCACGGTATAGGAATGACCGAAGAAGAGATAGATAAATACATCAACCAGATTGCATTTTCTGGTGTAACCGACTTCCTTGACAAGTATAAGGAAAATGCCAATGCCATCATCGGTCACTTTGGTCTCGGCTTCTACTCTTCATTTATGGTAGCTAGCAAGGTGGAGATTGTCACCAAGAGCTATCAAGAGGGCGCCAAGGCTGTGAAATGGAGCTGCGATGGCTCTCCTGCCTTCGAAATCGAGGACGCAGAGAAGGCTGAGCGTGGTTCCGACATCATCCTCCACATCGCTGACGACTGCAAGGAGTTCCTACAGAAGAGCAAGATAGAGGATTTGCTCAACAAGTACTGCAAGTTTATGGCTGTGCCTGTAGCTTTCGGCAAGAAGACAGAATGGAAGGATGGTAAGAACGTGGAGACAGACGAGGACAATATTATTAATAATGTGGAACCTCTCTGGACCAAGACTCCTAGCACACTGAAGGACGAAGACTACAAGAGTTTCTATCGCACCCTCTATCCTATGCAGGACGAGCCATTGTTCTGGATTCACCTCAACGTTGACTTCCCATTCAACTTGACGGGTATCCTCTACTTCCCACGCATCAAGAACAACATCGATATGCAGCGCAACAAGATTCAGTTGTATTGCAACCAAGTCTTTGTCACTGACCAAGTTGAGGGTATTGTACCAGAGTTCTTGACTCTGCTTCATGGTGTCATCGACTCACCAGATATTCCATTGAACGTGAGCCGTAGTTATCTCCAGAGCGACAGCAACGTGAAGAAGATTTCAACCTATATCACCAAGAAGGTGGCAGATCGTTTGAACTCTATCTTCAAGGAGAATCGCAAGGAATATGAGGAGAAGTGGGACGACCTCAAACTCTTCATCAACTATGGTATGCTCTCACAAGAGGACTTCTATGATCGTGCCAAGGACTTCGCCCTCTTCAAGGATGTAGATGGCAAATACTTCACATTCGAGGAGTATAAGACACTGATCAAGGACAACCAGACCGACAAGGATGGCAACTTGGTATATCTCTACGCCAACAATAAGGAGGAGCAGTACTCCTACATCGAGGCTGCCAAGGAGAAAGGCTACTCAGTGCTCGTCATGGATGGTCAGTTGGATACCCCAATGGTTAACATGCTGGAGCAGAAGTTGGAGAAGAGCCGCTTCACACGCGTAGATTCTGACATCATCGACCGCTTGATTGTGAAGGAAGATGCCAAAAAGACAGACCTAACCAAAGAGCAGACAGACAACTTGTCGCAAGTATTCCGCTCGCAGATGCCAAAACTCGACAAGACAGAGTTCATGGTAGAGGTACAGGCATTGGGCGAGAACAGCAAGCCAGTGATGATTACCCAGAACGAATGGATGCGCCGTATGAAGGCTATGAGCCAGTTCCAGCAGGGAATGAACTTCTATGGACAGATGCCAGATAGCTACTCTATCGTCTTGAACTCCGACCATTCTTTGGTCAAGAAGGTGTTGGAAGACTCTGAGGTACATACATCAGAGACTTTGAAGCCTATCTTGGCAGAGATCCGTGGTCAGGAAGCTCGCTTGGCAGCACTCCACCAGGAGCAGACCAAGAAGAAACCTGAGGAAATCACCCAGGAGGAGAAGGATGACGTTCACAATACAGAGAAAGCCATCCAAGACGAAAAGGCAAAGCGTGACGAGATTGTTGCCAACTATGCAAAGGACAACAGCATCGTACATCAACTGATCGACCTTGCATTGCTTCAGAATGGTATGTTGAAGGGCGCAGCCCTCGAAGCCTTCTTGAAGAGAAGTGTTGATTTAATTAAATAAGGAATATGCTGTAGCATAAAAGAAACCATGCATATCTTGTGCATGATATATGAGACCCGTCCCCATCTCAACTAGCGTGATTACGACTAGCGCTAGTTTGAGTATGGGGACATTTTGTTTGTTTAAATAAGGTAGATAATTGCCTTCTAATATTAATAATGTTAAAAAATATCCGCTATATTTTGCCATAACGACTAAAAACACTATCTTTGCATTACTTTTTGAAACAATAGGAAGATTGGCAGAGTGACCGAATGCGCTGGACTCGAAATCCGGTATACCCTTCTTCGGGTATCGGGGGTTTGAATCCCTCATCTTCCGCTAACTAGTAACAATCCCCATCATGAAAAAAGTATTTATCGCAATATTCATGTTCCTACCTATGATGATGTCTGCACAAAACGTGTTGACACCACAACAGCAGTTGGAACAAGCTCAGAAACAGTTGGAAGAAGCCAAGAAGGCAGTAGAAGCTGCTGAGAAGGCGAAGAAAGACGCTGAAGATGCTGCCAAGAAAGCTGCGACTGCAAAACAAGCTGCCGAGAAGGCCGCTGCTGAAAAAGCTGCTGCCGAAAAGGTTGCTCTAGAGAAAGCTCAGATAGAAAAGCAAATCGAAGCAGCGAAGGCTGAGGCGGCTCGTTTGAATGCTGAGGCTGAAAAGCTGAAGAAACAGGCTGAGAACTTGGAAAAGAATGCCATCCATAAAACCGATGAGTTGGAACCTTCCATCTCTCACGAGCCAGCCGTTCTCCCTGCCATTGGTGGTAAACCTGTCGTTGTGGGCGAACCTGAGAAGAAGACTGAAGAAAAGAAGACTACTACAAGTGGTTGGGCTGTGCCTACTACCCCAGCCCCATCTGCTAAGAAGGTAGAAACGGAAAGTCCTAAGTTGGCTAGTGGAGTCAAACTCAAGGCTGACCCTAAATACCTGGAAGGCGCTGTCACACTCAATGACGATGGCAAGGTGGAATTTACGATGGAGACGGATGCTAACGGCAAGTCTGCTGCGCAAATCTATGACATCGTTTATAATTATATGAGCGGTCTGACACAGGATAAGAACAATATCGCTAGTCGTGTGGCACTCGTCAACCCACAGGAGCACGTCATCGCCAACACCATGGACGAATGGATTGTGTTCAGCCAAAGCTTCATCTCGCTCGACCGCACAGAAATCAAATACCAATTGGTGGCAAATATCGCTGACAATTCCCTGAAATTGAAGATGACACGTCTCTACTACAACTATGAGGAAGGACGCAGTACTGGTTTCAAGGACGCAGCCGAGAACGTGATTACCGACAAGATTGCATTGACCAAGAAGAAAAACGACTTGGCTAAGATATTCGGCAAGTTCCGCAAGGGAACCATCAACCGTAAAGACCAGATTTTCAGCGAAATCGCTGAATTGGTGAAGAAATAACTTAATCCGAAGATTTTATGACACAAGAAGAAAATCTCCACAATAACGTACAGAACAACGAAGAGAATATCAATCCACAAGAATCTCGCTCAGAGGAGGCTGGCAGCACAGAGTCATACGCTGTTAGACCTCATCATCGCCAGCGAAGACTGATAGAATACGACGGACGAGACAAGATGTTTAAGGTGCGCAACACACTTAACATCATCTTTATGATACTCGCAGTCATCGGACTTATCTTATGGACTCAAACCGACTGGCAGAATACGGGTATCAGCATCGTTTTGGTGGGTGTAGCCCTCAAGATAGTAGAGGTACTCCTCAGATTATTCAAGAAATAGATTGTATTCGAAGTGGAAAAAAGAATGAACAAAATATTCGTAACCCTATTGATTTGTGCTGCAACTTTGCCAGTTGCGGCACAAACTGATTATAACTCTATCAACGAAGATGGTGATTTTAGACCGGCTTCTGAACGCAGAATCAGCCCCGACTCTCTCGGCTCCAACCAAGAGATTCCAAAGGGAATCAAGGTATGGACAGTAGATGAGAGATTCGGCGACAGAGTGGAGGCTCAAGTCGATACCTTGCAACACATGTATATGAACACAACTTTCACAGAAGGTCTTCGTGGTGAATACAACACGCTCGGCAACATGGGTTCGCCTAGAATCGGTCGTATCTTCATCGACCGCCGCAACACACAGGGACAGTTCCTCTTTACAGAACCCTTTTCTTACTTCAATACCCCTGTGAGCGACTTCCATTTCACCAACACTTATTCGCCTATCACCAATGTCACCCTCAATTCCTGCGGCAACCGCACCAATGGCGAGGATGACTTCCGTGCGTTATTTGCCGTCAATGCCAATAAGCGACTAGGTGTAGGCTTCCGTTTCGACTATAAGTATGGTCGTGGCTATTACAACTCTCAGAGCACCAGCCACTTCAAATATACGATGTGGGCATCCTACCTAGGTGACCAATATCAAGCACACCTCCTCCTCTCCACGCTCCACCAAAAGGTAACGGAGAATGGAGGTATCACCAACGATGACTATATCAAGCATCCAGACCTCTTCGAGGAGAGTTTCGCAGAGAGCGAAATTCCTACCGTGCTCGAAAAAAACTGGAACAGAAATGATAACCAGCACATCTTCTTCTCTCATCGCTATAGTCTCGGTTTCAAGCGCAAAGTACGCATGACCGAGGAAGAAATCAAGGCAAAGAAGTTTGCCATGGAATCTGCCAAAGACAACGCCGAGAGCGATGCCAAGGAAGAAGCCATGAAGCAAGCCAAGAAAGAAGGAAAGAAATTTGATGAGAAAGCCTTCGACAAGGCGAATCAAAACAAATACATGGGTCGTCCTGACGATGCCAAGATTGCAGGAAACGAACCTGCCCTTGAAGCCAACAAGGATGTGATGAAGGCTGACACCACTCGTCTCGCAGTGAACGGAAAGGCAGCAGCCGACAGTCTTTTGGCACAACAGAAGAAAGCAGCCCAAGACTCCCTCTTCTTCAAGGATGAGTACGTGCCAGTCACCAGTTTCATCCATACTTTGAAATTTGATACGTTCAAGCGTATCTACCAGGCATATCAGACTCCAGCCGATTACTATCTCAACGAGTATTTCGACGCAGGCAGACTGACAGGCGACTCCATCTACGACAAAACTCGCCACTGGGAATTGAAAAACACCTTTGCCATCGCTACCCTCGAAGGATTCAGTAAGTGGGCAAAGGCAGGACTCAAGGCTTTCGTCAGCTATGACATGCGCCACTTCGACCTGCCAAATATGGAGGGAGTGAGCGAAACTTATAATGAACATACCCTCAGCGTGGGCGGACAGTTGAGCAAGGAACAAGGTAAGTTGCTTCATTATAATGCCGTAGCTGAGATTGGCGTAGCTGGTGAGGATGCAGGAACGCTCGCTGTCGATGGAACCGTCAAGTTGAACATCCCTCTCTTCGGAGACACATTGGGTATCAAGGGTGACGCCTTCTTCCATCGTGAGAATCCATCATTCTACTATCGCAAATATCATTCTCGTCACCTTTGGTGGGAGAACAATCTCGACAAAGTTATCCACACCAGAATCATGGGTACATTGAATTTCGACAAGACACATACCACACTGCGTGTTGCGATGGACGAAATCAAGAATTATACCTATCTCTCACAGAGTTACAATGTGACAGAGGCTGGTTTGAGAACAGGTGTCAGTGTCACTCCTATGCAGAGTAGCAGTCCTGTCAACATCTTGACAGCTCAGCTCATGCAGAACTTCCGTTTGGGCATCCTCAACTGGGAGAATGTAATTACCTACCAGCACTCTAGCAAGCAGGAGGTAATCCCTGTGCCAGACCTTGATGTCTATACGAACCTCTACATCAAGTTCCGTGTAGCTAAGGTGCTCAATATCGACTTCGGTGCCGACGCTCGCTATTTCACTAGCTATGAGGCTCCCGACTATTCTCCATATATGGGACAATATGTCGTACAGGGCAATGGTGGTAACAATGTGAAGGTGGGCAACTACCCTATCATCAATGCCTACGCCAATGTGTTCATCAAGCATACGCGATTCTTCGTGATGATGAGCCACATCAATGCCGGTCAGGGTGACAAGAACTACTTCCTCACTCCTCACTATCCTATTAATGGAAGAATCTTCAGATTTGGAGTAAGTTGGAACTTCTTCAACTAATGTGAACAACGACTAAAATCTATAGTATAAGTAAATGGAAGAAACTATCAAGACTAACTCGCTGAAAGCATGGGTATTGGCGGCCCGCCCAGTCACATTGACAGCTGCAGCAGTGCCAGTTTTGCTGGGCATTGTCTTCGCATGGCGAAGAGTCATAACGCTTGGCAAAACAACAATCTATATGGCAGAAAGCGATATGGTATATACAGGTATGCCACATATCGAGTATGATTTGACAGGAGACTTCAACTGGGTTCCTGCCATTCTTTGCCTCCTCTTTGCATGGGTGATGCAAATAGACTCCAACTTCGTCAACGACTATTTCGACTGCAAGAAAGGTGCAGATGACGAGACCCGACTAGGTCCGAGACGTGCTTGTTCGCAAGGATGGATTACGATGAAGGCGATGAAGATAGGTATCGCCATCACTACCCTGATAGCTTGCATCATCGGTCTGCCTCTTGTCTTTTATGGTGGCATTGAAATGGTCTTGGTTGGAATCACTTGTGTGGCTTTTTGCTTCCTTTACACTACTTCGTTGAGTTATCTCGGATTGGGTGATGTGCTCGTCTTGATGTTCTTTGGCATCGTACCGGTTTGCTGTACTTATTATGTATGTATGCCGGAACCTATCCAACTGCCAACAGGAAAAGTTTTCATTGCCTCTATCGCTTGTGGCATGGTGGTTGACACCCTTCTGCTAGTCAACAATTATAGAGACAGGCACAACGACAGAAAGGCTGGCAAGATGACGATGGCGGTTAGATTTGGCGGTGTAGCCACCTGGCTGATTTATTTGCACATCGGCTTCTTCAGCGCAGTTATCATGGCGATTGTTTCATTTGATGATATGGAGAAATTTGGAGTCAGCGTACCACTCTACTTGACGCAGATCATATACGGCTATTATCATTTCAAAGCAAGTCGGGAGATGAAGCGGCTCAGAGGCAAACAACTCAACAAGGTACTTGGTATGACGGCTCGAAACATCCTTATTTTTGGATTGGTCAACGTCTTTACCCTATTTGCAGTAACACTATTTATAAAGACACCAACTTGGTGAGAATAACTTCCACTTCTGTGGAATATAGAATATAGGAGGTAACTATGAAACAACAAGTAAGTCTTGAAATCATGGAGTTTGTCGAACGACAAATTCTACCGAGATATAACGCCTTTGGCGAAAGCCACGGCTTGCGCCACGTGACCAGAGTCATCAAGAACTCGCTTAGGTTGGCTGATGTCACGGGAGCAGACATCGACATGGTATATGTCATTGCCGCATACCATGACCTCGGCATGGAGGGTCCACGTGCCATCCATCACCTTACCAGTGGTAAGATACTGATGGCAGATGCCAGACTGAAGAGATGGTTCAATGCCGACCAGTTGAAGGTGATGAAGGAGGCGGTGGAAGACCATCGTGCCTCATCTAGCCGTCAGCCACGTAGCATCTACGGCAAGATTGTGGCAGAGGCAGACAGAGATATTGATGTACACGAGATTTTCTTGCGTGCTATCCAATATGGCAAGGAGAATGATCCGGATAAAACTGTCGAGGAACACTGGGAACGCTTTGCACAGCACATGGACGAGAAATACTCCAACAATGGTTATATCAAACTGTGGATTCCCAATTCTCCCAATGAGAAGGCCTTGAAAGAACTTCGCAATATCATAGAAGACAAGAAGTTGCTGAGAAAAGCATTCGATGACATTTGGAAGGAAATGTCTGAAATCAATCCGTAGAAAGAAAAGTCAAGTTGAGTGAATCATCACAGGTTACTACTTTTTCGGAAAAAAAGAGTCAAAATTTTTGGTGGTCTCGTATGAATTGATTACCTTTGCATTGTCAATCAGAAGAGAGCTACATGAATGAGAAATGAATGTAGTCAAAGATATTGGGGTCGTTCGGTTAGATCGGGTTACTCTTCATAATAAATCGTGAAACCGAGAAGACTTCTCTTGCTTATGGCGGGCCATATAAATCGCATTTGGCGACTAAGCTGTAAAGCCGGTGGATTACAAAGGCGGAGAGCTCTCAAACTAGTGAATAGTTCAGAGTTTCATCACATCATCGGCGACCCCTTCTCTTTCTGACCTCATCAACTGGCTAAGCAATCATCTAATCTCTAGAATATGGAAATAACAGAACAAACCATCTTGCAGGTGGAACGCTTCATCAAGAAGGTTGCACAGAAATTCCCTACCGTTGAAGAAAGCGAAGCTTCCTTGTTGACCGACATTCATATCCGAGTGTCGCAAGACAGTGGCGAGATGTTGGCTTTCGATGACGACGACGTGGAAATAACTCGTTGTGTGGTAGAACAATGGATAGACTGCAAAGACGAGAACTTCTATGACGAAATAGCAGATTGCTTGCGTGGATTGCTAAGAAAAAATGCAGAAATCATCGACAATCTTGGTCTTCTCAAACCATATAGCTTTGTATTGGAAGATGATGACAAGCAACATCTAGGAGAACTTTACCTTGCCGATGACGATACCATCATCTTGGGAGGGGACTTGATGCAGAACTTGGATCAAGACCTAGATGGATTCTTGGATGAGTTGCTAAAAGATTAAAAAGAACAATTTTTTAAGTTGAATATAAAAAGCGTGCAGGTCTATGTTGGCTTGCACGCTTTATATTATTCATCAAATAGAGAATCGTATTTTAGTTCCATTCCGCAATCATTTTATCTATTTCGCTGTCTGATGATTCTCACTTCAAGCAAGGCATCCTCAACTCTTAGTTTGAATTCTTTCTCGCCGAGCTTGACCTTTTTTATAGGGGAGTTTAGCCGATTGCCCACGCTACGGGCATTCAATGCCCAAACTAGGGGCAATGCGTGCCCAAACTAGGGGCATCGAATGCCCAGGCTATGAACCATATCGGAAGTGGCTACAAGAGCAGAAATGAATCAAGATAATCAGTGCATTGGAGCATCCTCGGAAGGTTTGCCCGGCATCACACGAAGATGATAGCGATTGCCATCATACTCTACTCGCATCAGATGGAGAGAAGACTTCTCTGAAAGTCCTAAGTCGAGCGCTACATGACCCATCGTGCGACGGAGATTCAGTTCCACGCAAGGGTTCACCAGCAACTCGCCTTCTTCATCTGCATATATCATCATATCTATACCAAAAGGACCGCAGTAGAGATTCTTTAGTACAGGTCCTATCTTTTCAACCATTACTTCACGCATATTCCGTAAGTGCTCGATATTGACGTAGTTACGAAGTACAGCCTCTTTCTCTTTTTCGGTAGCAAGCAAGTTGCCGGTATATGCACCCTTGATAGTTTCAAAGAGCGAAAGACCACGATAGTTCACCTTGCCATCTTTCATCTCAAACTCCATCCCAAAGTCTTTCACCTTATTATAAAATGGCTCCACGGTAACACCGCCTTGTTGCTTCATCACCTTGACAGCCCAGCGAATCGTATCTTCGAGATTTGGAGCGACCAACTTTCCATCATTGGACTCGGAAAGAGCTGAAGGACTTGCCACATATTTCACCCCTCGCCCACTGCTGCTCCATGGCGCCTTGACCACAGCCTTACCTCTTCGTTCGATGGCGCATCTCAGAGATTCTTCGTCAGTAACGAACTCCACATCTTGTTGCAAATGTTCAGCTGCCCATTTTCGTCCGCTCACTTCTCTCAATTGAGCTAGAAGATCAGATGTTGGGAGCATGATTTCAGGGCATCCTAAACGCTTGAGTTGAGAAACCAATGCCAAATCCCATCCCCAAGGATGAATGCTATCTATCAACATGGTGTTCTTAAAGACCTCCGACAACTGCAGAGGGGTGATGAATTCCACCTTATTATATATAGCACCCAGATGTCTCACCTTGTCGTAAGCATCATCGATGTCATCTACTAGCACAAAATCGTTCTCGTCAGCCCACAAAGCAGGTATGAAAGCCAAATCCTTATGGAGTTGTCTTCCTGCATGAGGGGCGGTATAGTTGGACTGGTTGGCAGCGAGTGCCAAATCGTGTTCAGGATTGAATATATGTAGTTTCATGGGTGCAAAGGTAGTTCAATTCGAAGACAAAAAAGAAAGATAAGAGCAGAAAATCGGTCTTTTTCCTTAGAATAATGCTAAATAATGAAAAAAAAGTTGTTTTTTGCTATCTAGAGTTTGCAAATTTAAAAATATTCATTACCTTTGCACTGATAATTTAGAATAGAACAAACAAAAACTCATGGAAGAAGCATTCTTCAGAACACATACATACCTCGTAGAGCATACAAATGCGCCCGTTCGCCGCAGTTTGATGGATGAAATCGACTGGAACGACCGCATGATAGGCATCAAGGGAACCCGAGGCGTTGGTAAAACCACGTTCTTGCTCCAGTATGCCAAGGAGCATTTTGGTGCCAAAGATCGCAAGTGCCTGTTTGTGAACATGAACAACTTCTATTTCCAAGGCAGAGGCATTGCAGACTTTGCTGGTGATTTCGTTCGCCAAGGTGGTCGCACACTCCTCATCGACCAAGTTTTCAAACAGCCCAACTGGAGTCAGGAGCTACGCAAATGCTACGACCTCTATCCTGAGCTGAAAATCGTTTTCACTGGTTCGAGTGTGATGCGCCTCAAGGAAGAAAATCCAGAACTGAATGGCATCGTGAAGAGTTACAACCTCCGCGGCTTTTCATTCCGAGAATTTCTCAATCTGATGACAGACAACAATTTCCCAGCCTTCTCTCTCGACGAGATATTGCGCAACCATGAGCATCTAGTAAAACAAATCTTGCCAAAGGTGAGTCCGATGAAATACTTCAACGACTACTTGCACCATGGCTTCTATCCATTCTTCCTGGAGCAACGCAACTTCACGGAGAATCTCCTAAAGACGATGAACATGATGACCGAGGTTGACATCCTCCTCATCAAACAGATTGAACTGAAATATCTCACCAAGATCAAGCGTCTGTTCTATCAACTCGCCGTAGAAGGTGCCAAGGCACCCAACGTGAGTCAGTTGGCGGAGAACATAGAGACCAGTCGAGCGACAGTCATGAACTACATCAAGAACCTCGCCGATGCACGTCTTATCAATATGATATATCCGGAAGGACAGGAATTTCCGAAGAAGCCGTCCAAGGTGATGATGCACAACCCCAACTTGATGTATGCCATCTACCCTATCAAGATAGATGAGCAGGAAGTGATGGAGACATTCTTCGTCAATTCACTCTGGAAGGACCATAAGGTGCATCAAGGCGGTAAGGACCACTTCTACTTGGTGGATGGAACAACCAAGTTCCGCATCTGTGATGCTCATGCCAACAGCAAGATGAGATTCAACCCCGACACCATCTATGCTAGGTATAATACCGAGGTGGGAAAGGACAACAAGATTCCGCTCTGGCTCTTGGGATTCCTATATTAAAGAAATGAGAGGAAACATTCCCCCTCTATTAAAACAAAGAAAGTTCGAATAAGACTTAAATACAAAACATTTTTAATATTTTATCTAAAAGTAAAATGGCTAAAGAGAAAAAATTTATCACTT